>JAEWIY010000039.1 GCA_023386835.1 Verrucomicrobiota bacterium | reverse complement strand
GACGATCGACGCGCGACGACTGCGGGCGGATGAGGCCTGTTGCTGCGTGCGATCGTTGATATTCTGCGCGTAGTTGGAGGCGACATTGCGCAGCCCGAAGGAACTCGACGAGCTGATCACCTCCGTGGTGGTGGTTGAACTGCCTCCGGAGCCTCCCAAGGCGAGCGGGCCCACCTCGATTCCGAACCCACCACCACTCTGGGACGTGCTGGAGGTCGCGGTGGTCGACGAGACGCCGGCCTGAATCTCGGAGGCCGTGCCGGAGGTCACCTCAGTCAGGGCGCGGTTGTGCAACTGCGACGCCGAGAGCTGCTCCGTCTCGTCGATGTCTTCGCTGGTCGATGCGCTCGAGCGCCGCGTCCAGTCGACCATCGCGATGCGCGTGCTTTCACCCGGCGCCAGCGCGGTGCTGTGCAACAACTGCCCGAGTGTCAGCCCTTGCGAGAACCAGGACTGACTAAAGGTAAGCAGCGCACCCGTCGTGATCTGCTGGAAGCCGGTGGGATTCAGCAGGCCCGGCACGATGTCGATCGCCTCGCCGATCTGCTCCAGCGGCGCCGCATTCGCTGGCTCCGTCGCCGGACCATCCATCAGCAGCGTCTGGTAAAACACACGCTCGGTCGGGTACTCACCGAACTTCGGCAACAGGTCGGCGGGCGCCTCGCGGTCAAACCCCTCCGCCTGCTCGGGGAAGAACGCGGCGGCGAGCAGGGCTCGCGCCGCGCCGTAGGGTGGCCACAGGGCGAGGTCCCGCACCGTGACGACGCCTAACGCGTCCGACAGGTCCGACGCGTTCTCGCCAAAGCCACGAAGGATCGAGACCGGTTGCTCCGCCAGTTCCGCCAGCGGCACCCCATCCGGCGCCGCCACGACGTCCGCCGGCACCCGGTTGAGCCGGCTCTCCGGTTCGCGGCTGTCGGCATCCTCGGCCAGCGTCACCAACCGTCGCGCCGCACCAAAGACCCGCGACGCCGCCAAGTCGAAAACGGAATGGATCCCGGCTTCGGCGAGCAGCGGAGCAGCCGCTTCCGGCACGCCCAACAACGCGGTGACCGGGGCCCGCAGCAGTTCATCCGCCGTGCGCGCCGAAAAGGGAGTTCGGACGAGTTGAACCGTGGGGGGCAAGGGGACGTCTCGGCTCGACACGCAGCCGATGGCGGCCAGACCGTCCCGAAGTCATCACAGGGTCAATTCCACAACCGTGACACGACCCGGCGATCGGCAAAGGTCTGATGGACCCACGGTGGGAGTTGCCGATTCACCCGCGGTTCACTGCGACGTGTTGCCGACTCGGATACAGGGTCCCGCTGCTTCGCGCCCCCTCACGGTGACATTGGCGTAGTGTGTTTGCACTACTCCGCTCGTTTTCGGAGCATCCGGAGCATCGCAGAATCATCAACGCGATCCGGGCGCCACCGGTTCGAGCAGCTGCAGCGGGTCCGTTACGGCATCCGCGGCGCGACGGTGCACGCACTTACATTCCCAGTTCCCCTCTACCGATGCGCCGGCCGCAGCTTGGTCGCAGCACTTCGCATCCGCGATCCATTCGTTGAACACAAAACCGTAAACGCACACCAGCAACGCGCGGGGGTCTTCGCCGAACGAAACCGCCGGCGTCGGCGAATCGAGACGCAATTCCACGCGGCCGGCGGGCAGCGTCATCGGACCAAAGGTCACGCGCTCGCGCTTCGCCCCAAGCTGAACCGAGGCCAGGATGCGTCCTTCCTGGCTCAACTGCAGCTCGCGCGGCACGACACTGCGGGCGGTCAACTGCACTTCCAACGTGCGCGGTCGTTCGTCCCGCGCTGCGCCGACCACCAACACCGCCCCAGGCTCCGCCCAGCGCCAGCCGCCTTCTTCCGGCGTGTGCTCCAACCCATACCAGCCGCGCCCCCACTCCACCGTCCACTCCGCGACTTCGCCCACGCGGCGCAGCTGGTATGGCGGACTGAGGCGCGCGGTTCCCGCGTCGGGTCGTACCCGCCGGAGCTGCAACAGGGAATCACCACACACAAGGTCCCAATGACCTTTCAGCTCCGTGTTGCGCCGGCCTTCATAGGTGTGGGTTTCAAAATACTGCGCGCGGCGAAGGAGGAACGCGTTCGCCCACAGCCGCGACCACATGTCCGGCAACCGCAGGTTGATCGAATCCACCTCGGGCAGGCTTTCAATCCGTTGCAAATCGGCCAGCTCCGGATCAACCGCCAGCGGCGCGTCGGCGATCCGCTGGCTGAAGGTGCGCACGGAAGCGACATTGCCCGCCAGGACCACGACCGCCAGCGCGCCGGCGACCAGCCGCGAGCGCCACCCACCGGACAATCCGTGCATCCAAACGACGGATACAGCGAGCACGCCCGGGTAGAAGACACTGAAAAGTTTGTAGGCGTCGTAGCTGGCATTGGTGCCGAGCCACGCTCCCCGCGCCAGGAGGTAGGCGTAGCCCACGAGCACCGGGACCGTCATCGCAAACGCAGACGCAAACCAGCGGCGACCGGCGCGGTGCACGAACGTGGCCAGGAGCAACCCGCCGAGCAGCAGCACCAGCGCCACCCGCCAGACCGGGTCCATCGGCGTGAAGTCCGGCGCGGCGACCAGTCCGAGCCAGCCCTCCGGCGTCAGCGCCCGAATCGGCCAGCCAAAATCGTGCTGTTGAAACAGGAGGAAACGTTCAATCAAGCCGAGCACGCGCTCGCCGTAGAACGCCCCGGCCGCCAAACCCGGCAGCATGACCGCGAGATCCCAGCGGCCCAAGCGGGACCAGCTTCGGTCAAGCCAAGCGCGGATCAGCACAAACGCCGTCGCCGGCACGAGCGCGATCACGATGATAAAATGATAGGCGCTGAAGATCAGCCCGTACGCCACGGCGAGCAGCCCGAACCAGGAAACCGCGGCCTGCCGGGTCGCTCTGCACCGCCACAGTGCCACTCCGCCGATCGTCAGGAGCGTCACCGCCTGGGTGGCGATCAACTGCCCCATCGCCACATGCGCGACCGCGTACCACGTCACCGGTCCGAGCCCATAAATGAGGGTCGCGGTCCACGCCACGACCGGCCGAAAGCGAAGCGTCGCGCGCGCCAGCCAGTACACCAGCGGCAACCCGGCGGCGAGAAACACCGCCGTCAAGAGGCTGATCACTTCATGCGGCCGCCGCTGCAGCAACGCGGCGTGGTGCGCCACCAGCGCGGACGGCGCGAAATGATTCAGTCGGACGAAGTGATCAAAAAAGTTGTCGACCGAATGCAGCTCCACCACCTCGGTCAGCCCAAGGAAACCGCTGCGATCCGAGCGCCGGAACTCCTCCATCAGCCGGGCGCCCGCGGCATAATCCGCGGCGTCGCAGCTGCCCAGCGAAAGGGTCGTCAATTCCCGCCGCGCCTCTGTCATCGGCTGTATCAACAAAAACAAGACGCCGGCCACGGCCGCCCAGAGCCCGCTCGTGCGGGCAACGTCGTGCGCCAGCGCCCCCATGCGCCACCCGTGCCGGCGGAGACCGAGCAGGAGCAGCAGGCCGGGCAGCAATTCACTCCAGCCCGCGTACGACCGCGTGCCCGGCAGATCGAGCATCACGCCCGCCCAGACGGCGGCAGTCTGAAGACCAAAACCACAAACCGGCACAAACACCGGCCAGAATCGGCGCCAAGGGCGTGGCATGAGGAGCAGCGCCAAGCCGACGCCCCACCAGGCCGTGTGGAGCAAAAGCGCCGCCCCCGTCAGGAGATGTGACATGGAGGGTTGAAGTTCTAACTGTCAGAACGCCGATCCGACTCAAGCCGCTGGCAGCCAACCCGTAGAAATACCCCTTCAACAGAATCGCTTTGCCATTCCCTGGCGTCTCTGGCGGCCGAGCGAAAAGCCGGCGGCCCCGCGCATTCCACCCCATCATCGGCCGAAACCGAACCTCGTTTGACCAGGCACCGTGCGCTCGCGAGCCACCGATACGAGGCTTGATCGGACGCTGACCGCGACGCCGGGTCCAGTTGCCGCCGGCCGACGAACGGTTTAGCTGCGTTGTCACGACCCTCGGCCCTTTCGCTTCGCTCCCCCATGAATCTGCATGACCCGAACCAGCGCCAACACGTCGGCCAGCCACTAAACGGGGCGCGGGGCGCGCTGATCCTGCTCCACGGCCGCGGCTCCTCCGCTGAAGACATCCTCGGCCTGGCCAACGCCCTGCCGCGGGACGGCTTGGCGTTCCTGGCCCCGTCCGCCCGCCACAACACCTGGTATCCGCAACGCTTCCTGTTTCCGACCGAGCAGAATGAGCCCTGGCTCTCCAGCGCGCTCGACGTGATTGCGACGTTGATCGCGGAGGCGCAGGCGGCCGGCCTCGCGCGCGAACGCATTGGTCTGATCGGTTTCTCGCAAGGCGGTTGCCTGGCGCTCGAAGCAGCCGCCCGACGGCCGGGGCGCTACGGTTTGGTCGCCGGGTTGAGCGGTGGATTGATCGGGCCGCTGGAGACAACTCGCCCCGCGGCGAATTTCAAGGGCACTCCTGTGCTGCTGGGCTGCGCTGCGCAGGACGCACACATCCCACTGGAGTACGTGGAACGCAGCGCCGCCTATTTCGAAGCGTCCGAGGCGACCGTCACGAAACAGATTTACCCGGGCAGCGCGCACACGGTTTTCGCTCCCGAGATCGCATGGCTGACAGAACAGCTGCAGTCGTGGCAGTGAAGGCTTGGTGGCGACAACGGGTGCTTCGCCGTTGACGACGCGACGGTCTGCGCGCAGCGAACGTGCGCCGTGATGGACTCCGCTTCTCCTGCCACGCGATGTCGCCGGCGGCCGTCCCGATTCCTCTGGTCGCTGGCCGTCGTCCTCTCTCTCATCCCCGCCATGGCTGACCAACCGGTCCTGATCGCCCATCGCGGCGCGTCCGGATACTTGCCCGAACATACGCTGCCGGCCGCGACGTATGCCTATGCCCTCGGCGCCGACTACATCGAGCAGGACGTGGTGATGAGTCGTGATGACGTGCTGATCGTCCTGCACGACATCCACCTTGATACCACGACGAATGTGGCGGAACGGTTTCCCGACCGCGCCCGGGCCGATGGCCGCTTCTACGCGATCGATTTCACTTGGGACGAGTTGCAAACGCTGACCGTCCGCGAGCGTTTTCGCGTGGGAACGGGGAAACCCGTTTTCCCCTCGCGATTCCCGCACAACGGCACGCCGTTTCGGCTCTGCACGATGGAAGACCAGATCCGGCTGGTCCAAGGCTTGAACGCCAGCACCGGCCGAACCGTTGGCATCTATCCGGAGATCAAACAGCCAGCCTGGCACCGCCGCGAAGGAAAGGATCCCGGCCCCGCCCTCATCGCTTTGCTCGCGCGGCACGGCTACTCGCGACGCGAAGACCAGGTAATCGTGCAGTGTTTCGACGCCGACGAACTTAAACGGCTGCGCGAACGCGGGAGCGAGTTGACCTTCGTCCTCCTCCTCGACTCGTCCCTACAGCAATCCGCGCCCGAAACCCTCAGCCCCGCGGGCCTTCAGGCCATCGCCCAGTTCGCCCAAGGTATTGGCCCTCACCTCCCGCTCGTGCTGCCGGGTGGGCCCGCCGGGCCGAAGGCCGCGACGTCGCTCGTCGCGGACGCTCATGCCGCCGGCCTGGTCGTACACCCCTACACCTTGCGGGCGGATCAGTTGCCCGACGGCTGGAGCGGTCTGGCCGCGTTGGCCGAGCACCTGTTTGCCCGCGTGGGTGCAGACGGGGCCTTCATCGACCATCTGACCGAAGTCCAACGTGACTAACAGCCCCGGCGACTGTCGGTTTTCAGGAACTACGGCCCCTCGCCAGACCAGCGCTCCCGGCCGGCTACTTGCGATCGCTTGCTTTCTCCACTATAAGAAGAAGGACTCCGTCCCCCACCCACTTTGGTGACTCCACCCTCCGCTTCTTCCTCCGCCCCGGCCCAACCGCTTCCTGCCGAGGCCCTGCTCGCGTCCATCGTGGGCTCCGCCATGGACGCGATGATCGCCACCAGCACCGATGGTCGGATCACCCTTTGGAACCCCGCGGCGGAACGTTTCTTCGGCTACTCTGCGGCCGAGATGATCGGTCAGACGGCCGCGCGCCTGATCCCGCCGGAACTGCACGCGGAGGAGGCAGAAATCCTCAAGCGGGTCCTGCGCGGAGAACGGGTGCAGGGGTTCCACACCATCCGCCAGCGTAAGTCCGGCCAGAAGTCCTCCGTCGCCCTCACCCTGTCGCCGATCCGCGATGCGGACGGGATCGTGGCCGGCACTACGCAAATCATCCGCGAATTGTCGGACTCGGCCCAAGGCGCCGATATCAACGCCCTCTTGAGCGCGATCGTCGACTCGTCGGACGACGCCATCATCAGCAAGGACCTCAACGGCATCGTCACGACCTGGAACCTGGGCGCCGAACGCGTTTTTGGATACACGGCGGCGGAGATGATCGGTCACCCGATCTGGCGTCTTTTTCCGCCGGATCGCTGGGAGGAGGAACCGCGGATCCTCGAGCGCATCCGCCGGGGCGAGAAGGTCGACCACTTCGAAACCAAACGCGTGCGCAAGGGCGGCGTCCTGATCGACGTCTCTGTCACCATTTCTCCCATACGCGACCGCGAGGGCCGGATCATCGGTGCGTCCAAGATCGCGCGCGACATCAGCGCCCAGAAGCAGGCCCAGGAAAAACTCGTCCTGGTCAACGATGAGCTCCGTCGCGCCGATCAGATGAAGTCGGAGTTTCTCGCCACCCTCTCGCACGAACTGCGGACGCCGCTGAACGCCATCATCGGCTGGACGCACGTGTTGAAGGAGGGCGATGCCACCGACCCCACCGAGGTCAAAGAGGGACTCGCCGTGATCGAGCGGAATGCGCGCGCCCAAGCCCAGATGATCGAGGACCTGCTCGACGTCAGCCGCATCGTCTCAGGCAAGGTCATCCTCGACGTCCAGCAGCTCAACCTCGTGTCGGTGGTCGAGTCCGCCATGCAATCGCTCCTGCCCGCCGCCCAGGCCAAGGAGATCCGGCTCACGTCCGCGTTCTCGAGTGTTGAAGGTGTGGTGATGGGCGACCGCAACCGGCTGCAGCAGGTCATCTGGAACCTGTTGTCCAACGCCATGAAGTTCACGCCCAAACGGGGCCGGGTGCATGTGACGATCCAGCGTCGCAACTCCCAGGTCGAGATCGCGGTGGCCGACAACGGCAACGGTATCCCGCCGCAACATCTGGCGCAGGTTTTCGAACGTTTCCGGCAACTCGACGGCTCCACCACGCGCCGCCACAGCGGCCTCGGCCTGGGACTCTCAATCGTCAAACAACTCGTGGAGATGCACGGCGGTGAGGTCCACGCGCACAGCGAAGGCGAAGGCCGGGGTGCGACCTTCACCGTCGCCTTGCCGATCATGTCCGCCCGCGGGGACTTGGCGGGCGGATCCCGCCCGGGCGATGCCCACCAGATCAACTCGGGCACGCCACTCAAAGGGGTCCGCGTCCTGGCAGTCGACGACGAGCCGGATTCCCTGCAACTCGTCGCGCGGATCCTCGAAGCCCGGGGCGCGCAGGTGACAAAAGCGTCCTCCGCCGCGGAGGGCATGCAGCGCCTGGAAGAGTCGCGCCCGGACATCCTGCTGAGCGACATCGGCATGCCCGAGCAGGACGGCTATGGTTTCATCCGCCGCGTTCGACAGATGGCGAGTCTGTCGTCGCTGCCCGCCGTGGCATTGACAGCGTTGGCGCGTTCTGAAGATCGCACCCACGCGCTGAACGCCGGATTCCAGACGCACGTCGCGAAACCGGTCGAACCGCACGAGTTGGTGGCAGTCGTTGCCAGCCTGGCCTCGCTCAGCGGACCGCGCGAGCCGGTTCAGGCCTGACTGGCGCGCCGGCCCCTGGCGTCAGGCGCCAACCGCGTTCGGTATCGTGCGTCACCATGACGTGAAATCCTGACGCGGCTCTTTGCGGCTTAACCAACGCGGCTGCCGGGAACCCGGGTGCCCGGGTCCGATTGCCCCGCCACCGTGCGGCCGTCCGCGGCCGAGACCTTGACGCTGGTGCCAACCCGAACCACCTTCGCGGCGTGTTCCGCCGCCTCGTGCTGCTTTGCGCTTGGGTTCTGGCTGCCGCCTGGCTGCCGGCCCAGCAGCATTGCGAACTCGAGGCGGTTGGCCTGCTGAGCGTAGCGGATGACGACGAAGGCGGCTGCTGTCCCACCACAAGCGACTGCCATGATGACGGCTGCGAGTTGGTGGAGGAGATGGGTTTTGCCTCTCCGGCGGCTCTGAAACTCTCCGCACCCGCTCTGACCGTTTGTATCGCCTTCCTGCACACGCGCATTACTGCGTTGGCCGCGGCCGCTCCTCCAGTGGCGCAGCCCTGGGACAAGGTCGCGGCAGATGAATGGGTGCCCGAGTGGGCTTTTACCCGGCGAGCAGCGCGCGCACCACGTGCGCCCTCGGTGAGCGGCGTCTGATCACCCGACTTGGGTGATTCTGCGGCTGCGTGATGCAGTCGTTCCACGGGTGCGCCACGCGCGCACCGAATCGTGCCGGGACTACGCCGTCCGTTCTCACCACGTTCATGCTCACCCGATTTTCCCTTTTCGTTCTTCCCTTCGTTGCCGGCCTTGCCGCCGCGCAACCCAGTCCATCGCCCGCGGAGTCCAACATGTCCATCGACGCACTCGTGGCGCAGATCGTCGCGGACAATCCCGAGCTGCAGTTTTATCGCGAGGCACTCGTCGCCGCCCGCGGCCAACGCAGGGGCCTCCGTTCGCTGCCTGATCCGGAGCTATCCCTTGAACTCGGGCGCAAACGCGTTCGCGAACCAGCCTCGAGTCTGGCCGCGGAAGGCACCGCCTGGTCGGTCTCCGTCACGCAGACGTTCGAATGGCCAGGTCGTCATCGCCTGCGCAAGGCGATGGCCAACGGTGAGGTTCAGCTGGCCGAACTCGGTTTGGCGCGCTTCGAAGCCGCGCTCGCCGCGCGCGCCCGCACGCTGGCGCTCAATCTGCACGCCGCGAATGTACAGGCAGCGGCCGTGCGCGAAGTCGCCGATCGCTTCGCTGCCTTGAAGGAGACGTTTCTGGCGCGCGATCCGGCCGGGATCACACCCGAGCTGGAAACCCGCGTCATCGAAGCACAGGACCTCGCGCTGCAGCGGCGGGCAACCGAAGCCGAGTTGGCGCTGGAGCATGCGCTGCTGGAACTAAACCAGCTGCGCGGCGTTCCCGCCGGCACACCGCTGCGCGTCGCCGTTCGACCGGTGACGTTTCACGACCTTCCGGATCCGGCCACGCTGCTCGCCGCGGCGCGTGAAAACCATTTTGGTTATCGCGCGCGTCAGCTCGAACTCGAGCAGCAGGGCTTCGCCGTCCAACTGGCGCACCGCGAGCGCTACCCGGAGGTCAGCGTCTCGCCGTTCTACTCCAGCGAACGAGCGGGCGAACGCGAAACAATGGCCGGCGTCGGCGTTTCCCTTCCCCTGCCTGTCACCGGTCGTGCCCAAGCTGCGGTCACTCCGGCGC
>JAEWIY010000193.1 GCA_023386835.1 Verrucomicrobiota bacterium | reverse complement strand
GCGCGAGAAAGACCGCCAGCCAGGTGCTGATCGCGAGCGCCGCCGCCGCTCCATTGGCGCCGTATTGTGGAATCCACCACGCACTGAAGGCGAGCAGCAGGACCGCGTTCGTGATCGCCACGGGGATTTCGAGGACAAGGCGGCCTTCGACGGTGAGGTATTGAAGCCGCGCATACCCTGAAAAGAGCGCGGGTGCGGCCCAGAACAGCCACACCAGCGGATCGACCACGCCGTGGAAACTCTCCCCAAAGAGCAGCGGGGCCAGCATGGGGGCGAAGAGCAGTGCGACCAGACCGACGGCAACGGTCACGGCCATGCTGACGTCGAGATAGCGCTGAAAGCCACGGAGGAAACGCTCGCGCGACTCCTCACGGAGGAGCGTCAGCTTCGGCAGGAAGGCGGCGGCAACGATGCCGGTGACGTTCCACCACGGCTCCGCGCAGCGAATCGCCAGGCTGTAATGACCGGCCGCGGCCGGACCGGACAGCGCCTGGACCCAAAAGCCGAGCAGACGCTCGGCGGCCATCGTAACGGCAACCGCCACGATGATCGGCCAACCCTCGCGCAGCCAGGCTGCGCCGGCGCCGCGGTGGAAGGTGAGATGGTCCCCCGCCGGGCGGTGGCGTCGATAGAGCAGCCAGATGACAACGTAGATCGAAGCCCAGTCGAGGAGGGCGACCCAGGCAAACCAGACGACCCCGGCGCCGCCGATCATCAATCCGAGCCGGAGGAAGAAAAAAGCGAACCATAAGGCATTGCGGGCCAAGACGACCGGCCGCGGGTTGAACTGGCAGAGAAACCAGAGTTCTGCTCCGGAAATCGCCTGAGGAACCGCCATCCACGCCAACAGCAGCGTCATCCGCCGGGTTTGAGGATCATCAATTGACGTTAGCGCGAGAAGCGTGAGCGCCAGCGCGACGAGCACCGCCACGGCGACACCCAGCGAAAAGTAGGTGCCAACGATCCGTCCGGGGTGCTCCGGGCGGCGGGTCAGTTCACGTTGAATGATCCGATCCAGCCCGAGGCCGACGCAGTCCTTGCCGAAGGCGGCGAGCCCGAGCGCCACCCCGAGCCGGCCAAAGTCCGCGGGACCGAGATAGCGTGCGAGAAGGATGGATACAACGGCAGCGCCCCCGGTTTTGAAGCCACGGTCGAGCAGGAGCCAGAGCAAGCTGGCCGCCATGGAGCGGCGCTTGGGGCGAAGGACTTGGGACGACCCCGCCGGGGGTGGGGCCGGCAGGTTAGGCAGAACACGCGGAGCGTCACCCGCGATCATGGTGAGGGAAGGTCGAAGGGGACTTCAAAGAACGACTGGGGCAGGAACAGTTGTTGCGTCGTACTCCGCGAGCAGAGCGCGGAAACAACGCTCGGGGGAGAAGTGCTGCCGAATGAGTGCCGCGTGATTGCTCGGGCGGCCGGCGCGGCGATCGCGTTCCCATTGGGTGATGGCCGCGGCGACCCCGCCGGCGTTGGCGCAGGGAGCGAACCAGGCGTGGGACCAGGGAAACCGCTGGAGATCGACGTTGCCGGGGCAGGTGGTCGCCACGAGCGGAAGTCCGCAAGCCAGCGCCTCGAGGCACACGAGGGACATTCCTTCGTAACGAGACGGATGGACCAGAAGATCCATCGCCGCGTACAGGTGTCGCGGATCC
Source organism: Verrucomicrobiota bacterium (assembly GCA_023386835.1). GTDB lineage: Bacteria > Verrucomicrobiota > Verrucomicrobiia > Opitutales > Opitutaceae > Actomonas. Next base: position 14,124 of record JAEWIY010000193.1, on the reverse strand, counting down.
GGCAGGTAATCGCTCCAGATGATCTGACGTTCGGTGCCGAGCGTCTTCGTCAGGGCATGAATCTCGTCCTGCAGGGGGCCGCGGCCGACGTGCAACAATCGCCAGTGCGGCCGATCTTTGGCCAGGAGCGCGAACGCCTCGTGTAGTGTCCAGGGATCCTTTTGGAAGCTGATCCGGCCCACGGCGCCGAGCAGCACTTCGTGCGGTTCCACGCCGAGGGCCTGTCGGGCGCGAGCTCGCTCTCCTGGGGTTGGAGGCTGGAAATGCGACGTGTCGATGGGCTGGGAAACAAGCCGCAATTGGGAGCGGCGAATGCCGAGGCGGGAGTGCGCGTACTGCGCTTCGCTGGGCGACACCACGATGACACGCCCGAGCGGGCCCAGGACGGCTTCAATGGCGACAAAGAAGCGGACCCACGCACGCCGTTCTCCACTCAGGCCAAAGTAGGCGTGCGGTTGATACAGAATGGCGGGGGCGCAGCCCAAACCGGCCAGCGCCCGGGCCAGCACGCCGGCCTTTGAACTCATGGCGTGAACAACCGCCGGCCGGCGGGTCCGGATGAAGCGCAGCAAACGCACCAGGGCGGGCACGTCCCGCCAGCTGGGGCGGTTATCGACCCGCAGGTCGAGCACGTGTCCACCGTGCTCGATCACCTGGTCGAGCAGCGGCGTGAGCTGACTGCAGGTGCGCGCGGAGGAGTAGGCGTAATCCACGGTGACGTTGTGGCGCTGCAGGAAGGCGATCACTTGCGCGGTGAAGACGAACACGCCGTCGACGGTCGGCTCAGCCACGATCAGGATCCGCCGCCGCGCTTTCTGCTCATTCAGGACGGGTGCTCCGGGGAACTCACTGGGTTCCAGCGCACCCGAGAAATCCCGGTGTCGGGTGCGCGGCGCGTGAGCCAGCTCAAGCATGAGCCCGCGAGGTGCTGGACGAGACGGCGAGCATGGCAATGGTGACAGACGCCGCGAGCGCGATCTCGAAGCGCGTGACGCCAAAAAAGGGGGTCATCAACAGATCGAAGCCCGCGGCGAGGACGAGGAAGAGGACGATGGGTCGGAGGGAGAGCTGTTGAAGCGTTGCCGCAATGTAGCCGGCGCGCGCGAGGTACAAACCGAAGAGGATAAAAAACGCGCCCCCGGCGAGGCCGCCCTCGGTCAGCGCGGTCAGCAATTGGGAGTGCAACGACAGTTCACGTTCCTCCTCGATCGGTTTGGTCTTCTCCTCGAGCCGCAACTCCGCGCGCCGGGCGTAGAAGCGATCCATGATCGGGGTGCGGCTGTAGCGAGAGCCGTATCCGATCAGCGGTGACTCGAGGAACGCCTCGGCGCCGATCTCCAACTGCGCCTGCCGGCTGAGGTCCGAGCCCGACGTGCCAAGGGCGTCCAGAACGATCGTGGAATAGACGAACACCAGCAGCACGCCGCCGGCGACAAGGGAAAGTCCAACACTGCCGAACCGCCAGCCCCGCGCCAGCCACGGCGCCGGGGCCAAGGCGGCTGCGATCAGGCAGCAGGCGCCGAAAGACCGGAAGCCAAGCGTCAGGTGGAGCACACCACAGCCCGCCAACGCCAGGGCCCACACCAAACCGGGGCTGTTTCGAATCATCACGAGCAGCGCCAAGGTTGCCGGCGCCCCAAACCCGAACTTCCACGGATCGACCAAGTCGGTGGCGTACAGCGCCGCCAACGCTCCGCCGCAAGCCCGACCCAACAGCAGCGCGGTCAGATGCGACCAGTGCCGGCCGGCGAGATGGCACAACGCGATGAAATCGACCATCAGGAAAACGAGTCGGCCCCAGACCGGCACAAAATCGACCGCGGCGCTGCCCCGATAGAGGTCGCTGATGCCGTAGCCGACGAACGCGACGGCTTGTGCGATCAGCAGAATGCGGAACGTGCGGGTGGCGAGGAGGGCCGAAGGCCACTGCCGGTAGCGAACCCGCTGATACAAAACGTACAGGGTGACGGCCAGCAGCCCGAACTCCCCGATCGGGAGCGAGCCCAGCTTCCAGTCGATGGTGGCGCCGATGGCGAAAACGAATCCCCATCTCAGCGCATCGACAGGTATCCGCAAGCGAGTGATCGCCATTTGGGGTAGAGGGCGGCGGCGCCGCGAGAAAGCTGATTCCAGATCCGCGCGTCGGCTCAGGCCCGGAGATCTTCCCGGTAACCAAAGGCGCGGAGGAGGGGAAAACTGAAGACCAGCACGATCCAGCGGAGGGATTTGGGAAGCTGAGTTGGTGCGGCGCGCTGTGAGTCGACAGAGAGTCGGTTTTCGAACCTCACCCGATTTCCGCCGATGTTGGCGTCACAACTGAGCGGCAGTTGCTGTTCCATCCGCTCCAGGACGGATGTGACGTCCAGGTCGAGTTCGGAGCCCAAATGCACGACGCTGGAGTGGGGGTCTTTCAGGAAATCCTCAAAACGCAGCCTCGTACACTTGGGCCGCCAACAGGTTTCCACCCACCAAGCCAGACTGGTCCCGATCGACCAGTTACAGGCGAGGTACAGACACATGAGCCAGCCCACCCGGCGACCCTCGATGCGGCGCCCGAGGAACGCCACCGTCTCGCCCTTGCGCGCCCGTTTGAGGTGGGAACTCATGACACTGGCCGGATTTCGCACGAGATGGACGATCCGGGCGTGGGCAAAGAAGCGCGCCAGGAAGAGGGCCTGAGTCACCCGCTTGCCGGAGTCGATGATGATGTCCTTGCCCGCGGCGTCACTGATCGCCTGATACAGCCGCTCCAGCAGTTCGCAGAGCTCCTGAATTCTCCGGGAGCGAGACGAGGCGAACAGCAGCCTGGGCAGCTGCCGCAGGCGAAAGGCGTCATTCAGCTTCCGGCTCGCCTCGGGGAGCGAGAGCCCCGGCGTCCTTTCAAACGCCTCCCGAACGCGCACCCAGAACGGGTTTGTGGCGACGGTTCCGCCACCCGTGACGCGTTCGTGTGGGTAGTGGGAAAGGCCAAAGACCAACTCGCCCACACCCTGGGCGTTGCCGGCGTTTCCGAGCACGATGTCGAGAATCGTCGACCCACAATGGCGGCGGCCAACGATGTAGATCACTCGCGGCGATCGATACGGTGTCGCGAGCACGGCGGTCTGTGGAATGGGGTTTGCGATCGAGGAGCCCAATGGGTTGGCCGAATTCTAGGCGACGAGCGTGACGACCGTCTCCACCTGCGCGGGCCCGTCGGTGGAGTCACCGGTTGCCAAGGTTTCAGCGGCCGGTCGGGTGCGGCCAAATTCGTCCGAATACCAGGAGTCCTGCAGCGCGAGGCGAGCGGTGCCGCGGCTCCGCACGCGGATGCTGACGCCGAAGCGTTGGTGCTGGTGTCGGAAAGTGAACTTCAGCCGGTTCGTGTCCGGCCGGCATTCCTCGATTTGCTCAAGGTCCGCGCGCCAGAGGAACCGGCTCCAAGGAGCGAACGGCTGGCGGTCCTCGGTGATCCAGTCGTCGAGGAAGGTGACTCGGTGCGTAGTGACTTCGAGGTGACGTTGAATCCGGATCCCTCGATAACCGTTGTGATAGCCGGTGGCGGTTTGTTGCGAAGGTGCCGCCGTGTGGCCTTGCAGGTTCGCGTGTGCTGCGCGGCCGATCCGAAATGAACCGATCAACTCGGTGTGGTCCCATTGACGCAGGCAGGGACCATTGTGGGCGTGGCACGAACGCAGAAAGAGGCGTTCGTCGTTGGGGGAATAGTGCAGCACGCCCGGATCAACGATCAGCGGTTGCCCATCAAAATAGAGCAGCACGGAGAGCGCGTCAGAGTGGCAATGGCCGGGATTCCCTTTTGGACTGACGCCGCCGACATCAAACAACCATTGCCATGGCCCAAGGTTGCCACGCAGGAAACCGGAGGCCGGAAGTTCAGTGACGCCGTCGCGAACCGGCTCAGGATTTTCACGCCAGATGTGCTGGGCCAAAGTCGGAATCGACCACGAGTCGTTGATGTTGGCCCATTGATCTGGCCCAAAACGAAGCGCTTCCAGCCACCGGGTGGCGCGGTCCGACAAAGCGCGGAGTTGTTCCGCCATGGGGTCGCGGTCCAGGAGCGCAAGCATCACCCGCGCGTCGTACAAGACCTTCGCGTGGTACATGGGCGACAGTTCGTAGTGCCCGCCATCGGACAGGATCTGGCGGGCAAACTCGTCGACATAACGCTGGATCGACTGCTGCTGGCGTTGTGTGTCGGCGTTGAGGAGGCGGTCACTCAGCGCGATAGCCCAAAGGTTTTTCAGCAGGTGGTTGGCCTCGAGGTCCCGTTCCAGCATCCATTCGACGTAGTCGGTGAGAAGCAGGCACTCTTCGAGGAGTTGTTGCTTGAGGCTGTCATCCGCGTCGTCCGGGTGGTGCGCCAGGAAGGCAAGCCAGGAGGCGAGTCGGTTGCTCACCGCGTAGGGGTGCCATTCGTGCCGCCCGTCGCTGGCGCGGGTGCGATGATCGCGCAGGTACTCGGAAAGGAAGCTCCACGCCTCTGCCGCGGAGAGGGCGCGATCATGAAGGAACTCGTGATAGTACAACTCGAGCCGAGCCAAGTCTCGCCGATACCGCATCGTGCGACCGCTGTGACTGATCAGCCAACCTGAGTTGGCGCGGAAGCGCGTGCCGGCGGTGGCACACCATTCGGCGGGAGGAACGCCGTTGGGCAGCCGACTGAGCGCTTGCACGCGCTCGAGGCAATCTGGAGCCAGGGCCCGACGATGCCGGGGAACCAGCCGCTGCAAACCGGCGAGCCGCAGACCGAACTGACGCGAACGCAACCGCAAGCGCCCGAGCACCTGTGACGGACTCAAGCGGCGGACCGCTCGCCAGTGGACACCAAGTGGGCTGGCTGAACGTTCCATCACCGGGTGGCCGTGACGCGAGTGAGCTCCATCCAGCGTTCTTCTAGCATTCCGAAGTGATGCTCCCACGACCACGCCTGCTCCACGAAGGCGCGTGCGTTGGCGCCGAAGGCGTCACGCTCGACGGGGTTCTCCAGCAAGCTGATCACGGCTTCGGCCAGGCTGGCGGCGTCATCCGCGATGATGATCTCACGGCCGTCCTGTGCGCCGATGCCCTCGTTCGCGAGAGACGTCGCGACCACCGGGACTGCGCACGCCATCGATTCGAGGACCTTGTTTTGCAGGCCCGCGCCAATCCGTAGTGGATCGATGGAGACGTCGCCGGTTTGGATCACCGGAGCCATACGAGGCGGAAAGGGAAGCAACTGGGCCCGCGGTGACCGCGCGAGCGCCGCCCGGACGGCCGGGGTGGGCCGGGCGCCGGCCACGAGCAGGTGGGCGGACGGACGGGCGGCGGTGACGCGTGGCCAAATCTCCTGGGTAAGCCACAGAACGGCGTCTTCGTTGGCCTGGAAACCGAGGTTGCCCGTGAAGATCACGCGCTCCCGCACGCGCGCCGAAGGCGCGGGCACGAATTCGTCGGGATCAACGCCGTGCGGGTTGAAGAAAACGCGTGACTGCCAGGTTTGATGATGCCGGATCCGGGCGAGGTCCCGCGGGGAAATGAGGTGGATGAGGTCGTTGAAGTCCGCGATGCGTCCCTCCCATTTCTCGAGTCGGCGCGTTTCCAGCGCGTAGAGCCAGCGGAGCAGCGGATTGCGGGCTCGTTTGGCGGCTTTGGCGAAATGAGCCTGGTGCGACAGCTGCAACCCGATGACTCTGCGCGCTCCGCCGGCATCGAAGTCGTCGTGGCCGAACGAACGGATGTAGTGCGAATACACGACATCGTAAGAGTTCGAGCGCAGGAGCCGGTCGCGGGCGGCCGCATAGGCCGGTGAAAAGAACGAGTCGACCTGCAGGCTGCGATCGCCGAGCAGGGCGCGCATCAGCCGCAGCAGGCGCTTGGGCATCGGATTGCGCACGGTGGTCACTGAGTTCAGCCCCGGCGGCAACCGGTCGAGTTTAGCGGGATCGGCAGGGGCGACAGTCAGAAAGTCGACCTGGTGCCGCTCCGAGAGGAACGCGAGCAGCTTGAAGACGGTGAGGGAGTCGCCCTTGTTGAGCGGCCAGGGAAAACGCGAATAGCAGACCAGTATCCTCATTCTGGTGACTTCAGGTCGTCCTGGCTGATCAACGTGTGCCGACGGGTGCATCAGCGGTGATGGGTGGAGGGAGGGCGAAGTCGATCGCCGCGCGAAAGCCGGCGACCATGCGGTTGATGTCGAGGTGCGTGTCGAAGTACTCCCGCGCCGAGCGGCTCAAGGCGGGGTGTTGCTGGAGCGCAGCCTTGACGCTCTCGACCAGGCTCTCCGGTTGATGCGCCTCGGCAAGGAGGCCGTTCTCTCCGTGGCGGATGTACGCGGCTTCCGGACCGTGCTGGCGCAGGGACTCGCCCCATCGCTGGCCGATGACCGGCAACCCGAAGAAGAACGCGTGATTCACCGCCAGGCCGAGCCAGCCCGGGATCACCAGAAGATCGGAGGCCATCATCCAGTCCGCGGCGTGCACAAAATTTGGAGCGCCGGCGAAATGGAGGTGCCGAACCCCCTCGGCGACGCCCTGCGCGCGCAGTTGCGGCTCCTCCGGGCCCTGGCCGATGATGATGCCACCCACGTCAACACCGTGCTGCTTTTGCAGCCGGGCGAGCGCAGAAATGAACAGGTCAACGCGTTTTCGCGCCTGGAGGCGGCCAATAAAGAGCAGGTAGTGCCTCGCGGGGAGCCCCAGCCGTTCGCGAATCCGTGTCTTGCCCTCGTTCTCCAGACGCTGTCGCACCGGGACGAGGTGGGTAAGATTGAGCGTATTCGACGCCGTGAAGATCTTGGCGGGATTCACGTGCCGGGAGAGTTGGTCGCGAATCTCGTCGGAGTAGGCCACGTAAGCCCGGGCAGCGCGTACGATCGCGAGGTTGAGCCGGTCGAGCGGGTGCCGGTGCGGCCGGAACGGACGTTTGCGGCTGAAGCCCTGGCCCCAGATCAATACGGGCAGGCCGAGTTGATGGCATCGCCGCATGAAGGGCAGCAGCAGCAGGCTGCGCGGGTTGTGTCGCAGGATGACCGCGCACGGTCCGGCGGAACGTTGGCGGCGCAGCGCCGGCCAGTAGTTCTGGAAGACGAGACGTTCCCGTAGAAACCAATGGAGCCGGAGCGGTGTCACCGGATACGAAAGATCGGCTTCGCCCTTCTCGAGGAAGGCCTGACGTTGCGGAGGAATCCCGGAGAAGAACTCGAAGTCCGCATCGATGCCGCGCGCGATCGCGTCCAGTACGCCGGCGCGATAGTGAGGGATCTCCTGCTCAATAAAGAGCACGCGGCGGCGAGGTGTAGGAACGTCAGGGCTCATGAAAGCGATGAAGGGCGGAGGAGTGGAGGGCTAGTTCGCCCAAGCTCGCAGCTGGGCGCGTTGCCGACGCTGCCACTCCGCGCAGGACAGGGTCGCGCCGAGGCACAGCCAAAGTTCCACGTTGGTGAAAATGGACCACGAGAACATGCCACCAAAGAGGTAGAGAAGGAAGAGAAGCGGCACCCAGCCGAGTTCCGCCCGCTGAACCAGAAGTCTCCAACCGGCGGATACACTCAGCCCCACCAGCACAACCAGCGGCAGTGTCCCGGCGAGGCCGGTGGCCATCAGCGACTCAAGAAAGAGATTGTGCGGGTACTCTTCCCGTCCGGGCAGAAGCACTGCGCTACCGATCAGGGGTGAATCGAGAAACGCGTCGAACGCCAGACGATAGAGCATCAGGCGATCGGTGGAACTGGCTTGGGCGGCAATGTCTTCTCGCAGGCCGAGGAGCCGTTCGAAGATCGAGGAACCGGTCGCTTCGGCCACGATGATCACCGCGACACAGGTCATGCCTGTGACGAGACCCACTGCCAAAGCGCGTCCGAACGCTCTTCGCCAGACGAGGCTGAACAACAGGGTCAGGATCACGCCCGCAAGGGCAATGACCGGGCCTCGTGATGCGCTGCCGACCAGCAGCGGAATGCCCAGCCCGGCCAGCAACGCCGCCAAGAGGTAGCGGTTGGTGTGGCCACGGGAGAGGCAGCAATAGTGATACGCCAGGACGAGCAGGGCCGCGCCGAGGTAGCCCAACGAAAGCGGATGCACCGCATAGACTCCGTCGACCAGATCTCCGGATTGGATCCGGGAATCGAAGGCCATCAGGCGTGGCCCGTAGAGGAGCAGCATCAGCGTGGCGGAGACCGCCGCGAGTCCGACGCAGAGGCGGCGGGCGGTTTCGTGCCAGTTCCAGCAGGTGTTCACGAGCACGGCCGCTGAGGGAATGAAGCAGGCGCCGACCGCCATACGCAGGATGTAGTCGTGCGTAAAACGTTCAGCTTCCTGTTCGCCGGCGATCGGGACGTTGCCGCTCAGAAACAGCCGAAGGAAATAGAACCCCCAGAACAGGACGAAGGGCACGACGATGAAGCGCCGCAGGACGTGCTGCATGCGCCAGGCGAGGCAAACGATCGTGAGCAGCGAAAGTCCGGCGGTGGCCACTCGGGAAAGGATCGTCAGATCCCGTGTAGCGACATCCTGATACACCGCGACGAGGACGAGCGTCTGGTGCCCCAGCAGCGCCCACGAGAACAGCAAACATTGCAACGCGTCCCCGAGGCGGAAGTTGCCCGTAAACGGGGGATCGACCACCAGCGTCCGCGGCAACGCGGGCGCCAGGATCGCTCCGGTGTCCGGTTCCGGCAGGTTGATCCCGTCTGAATCAGGTGCTCTCATGGGCGGGCACGCCGCGGTGGCGCTTGCTCAAGGATGGCCGCGTAGGCGCGCGCGGACTCCTGCAGGGAAAACAAGCGCAGGGCGCGATCGCGGGCGTAGCAGCCCATCTCCGCCCATTCGGAACGGGCCGCGAGGGCACGGTTGATGCCCTCCTGGTAGGCAGTGACGCTTGGTGATTGAATCAACCAACCGGTCCGTCCGTCTTCGATGGTTTCTGATGGGCCGCCGGCGGCGTAGGCGAGGACCGGCCGCTGCATCAACATCGCCTCGACGATGGTCAACCCATAAGGTTCAGCACCGAGTCGGCTGTTCACGACAAAATCGCTCAAGCGGTAGTACGGGCGCGGGTCGTGCGTCGGCCCGAGAAAACGGATGAAGTGATCGACGCCCGCAGTACGGACCTTCCGGAGAAGACTGTGGTAGTAGGGGGAGGTCACCGGCCCACCAACGATGAGCAGCGACAGTTGCATTCCGGACGAGAGCAGGGCGATGACCGCATCGACGACACGGTCCTGGGCTTTGTCGGGCACAACTCGGGCGGCGATGAGCAGCGTCGGGACATTCGGATCGAGTCCGAGGACGTGGTGGTGCAGGTGCGGGAAGGCCGCGTCGGGCGAAAAGTGACTGCTGTCGACACCTGGGTGGACCACCTGAACCCGCGATGGCTGGCGGGTGAGCGTCGTGGCGGTGTGGCGACTGTTCGCGATCGGCACGACGCGACACAGCCGGCAGATCGACCGGTACGAGGCGGCCTGCAGTCCCCAGGGAAGCTTGGCTCGAATCGAGTTATGCAGGTGCCAGAACACCGGCGTGCCGGTCGAGCGGCCGGCGAGCGCAGCCGCCAGGAGATGTCGGTTGGCGTGGACGTGGATCCAGCGCGGGCGTTGACGCCTGACTTCCTGGAGCAGGCGCAAGCCGGTTGAAAAGGAATCGGTCACCAAGTGGGCGAGGGCCACGAGATAGGCGAAGCCGCGTTGTTCGAGGCCGCGAACGCGTTCGCGGCCAAGACTGACCACCGTGTAGCCGGCTGAACGCAACTCATCGAGAAAGGGTCCGGTTCGAGTCGCGACGAACGTAAAGGTGAAGCCGAGCTTGCAGAGGCAGGTGGCGAGGCCGAGGGTGGCTCGGCGCACCCCATAACCCTCATCGCCGTCGATGATCCAGAGAAGGTGACGCTCGGAAGTCACCGATTCTCCGGTGGCGGGGCCGTATTCAAGTGCTGGGTACGCACCGGTTTTGTTTGGAACAATTGCAGGCTTCGCCCCGTCACTTCCAACGCCAGGGTTTGGCGTGAAAGCGACTTGGTTGAGAGGAGACAAAGCTCCGCCAGCCAGTGCCCTTTTCACGGGACTGAAGAAATTGGGCCGGTGATCGCCTCACGCCGCGGCCCACGGCGTGCAAATCACGTCAGGTCGTGGAGATCTTCCCGGGCCGCGTGCGCTTCCGGGTGCCGGGAGCGCCGTAGCTGTAGCCGCTGTAGGAAGAGCCGTAGGCCAGACGTGGATTGAGACTGTGGGAAGAGAAGCCGTTGAGGATCACACCGAGCACCGGCGCGGCGGTGCGATCGATGTCGGCGATCACGCGTTTGATCTGCGCGATCGGCGCCTTGCCTTCACGCGCGACGACCAGCGTCTTTTGCACGTACCGGGAAAGCACCAGAGCGTCCTGGAAGAGCCCGGCGGGCGGTGTATCCACAAGGATGACATCAAACCGCTTGCGGAGCTCCTCGAAGAGCGCGGCCGTGGGCTTGGCGACGAGGTACTGCGTGGGTTGGGGGTCGTTGCCACCTGCTGGAATGAGATGGGTTCCGTCCGACAACTCCTGCAATCCGAGGAGTGGATCGATCTCGAAAAAGTCGTCCTTCGGGAAACCGCCCTGGGCCCACGCAAGGAAGCCGCGGTCCGGCGCGACACGGTGCAGCAGGTGCTGCGTGGGACGGCGCAGGTCGCAGTCGACGAGAACGGTTTTGCGTCCGAGCGTGGTAAAACCGGCCGCGAGGTTGGAGGCGATGGTCGACTTGCCTTCGCCGGGGATGGTGCTCGTCACCAGGTACGTGCGCGGCAAGGTGCGGCCCGAAAGCAATTCGAGCTGCGCCACCAAGGACATAAAGACCTCGACGCTCGCGGGGTCGGTCCCGTCGCGAATGATGTGCGGCCGGTCCTCGGCGCGGATCCGGGAGAGTTTCGGGACGCCTCCCAACAGTTCACGCTCCAATTCCTTCTCCACGTCCGTGGCGCCTTTGATCCGCGCATCGAAGACATGCAGGATCAGCGGCAAGACGAAGAACGCCGTGACCGAGAGGAGGAAGACCGCCGCGCCGAGCAGCATCTTCTTCGTGATACGCGGCTCGGCAAGGTAGGCCGGGTCGACGACGCGCATCACGTCGGCCGGCAGCTGGCTGATGACGCTGGCATCGTTCACCCGCTGCAACAGCTGCGCGAGCGTGGTCCGCTTCGCTTCGACTTCACTGCCCAGAACAAGGTAGCGGTCCGCGAGCCGCTCGATCTCGATGCCGGCTCCAAACGCTTCGATAAATTCGCGCTCGAGCTGATTCTCCACGACGCGAGCGGCCTCGTACTGGCTGCGCAAGTCGCGGAAGGCCAATTCGAAGTTCTTGACGATGTTTTCGCTGACGCCGCGGATCGACGCATCAACGTCACGCATCTTCGGGTGATTGGGCCCGTAACGGGAGGCGAGGACTTCGCGCTGCGCGTTCAAACGGTCGAGTTCCTGGCGCAGCTGCTGGTTGTTGCTGAAGCTCGCGAGCAGCGGGTTGTCGAACGGCGTGGGCGTTTCCGCCATGTTGCGTTCCGCGGCCGCGAGCTCAGCCTCGAGTCGGACGCGCTGGATACGAATTTCAGCGCGGCTCTGGTCGATGCGACGCAGACGTTCCGCGAGGATGCCCTGGTTGCTCTCGACCGAGATGATGTTGTGCTGCTTGCGATAATCACGTCGCTGGTCCTCGAGCGCGGTGATCTCGGCCTGCAGTTGTTCCGCCTGTTTGCGCAGCAATGCACCGGCCGCGAGGCTCGCCTGGCGCATTTCCGACTGGATTAACTTCAGGTACGCAAACGCGACGCGATCGGCGACCATGACGGCGACGTCACCGTCGAGGTGCGTGAAGGTGATGCGGAAAAACTCCCGTCCCCGTTCCCGCTCGGCGTCGATGCGGCTCGCGAGAAATTGTTCGAGTGCTGAACGCGTGGGGACGGTGCCGGGTTCGAGATACGGGCCGAGGATTCGCGCCATCTCCTGGTCGGTGAACGTGGCCGCGAGTTCGACGGTGAAGCGGCGGCTTTCCATCACCGAGACGTGGTTGCGCAACACGTTCTCCTGCTCCTGGACTCCCGAGGGCTGATCGGCCGACGTGCGAAGAATCTGATCGAGGGTGCTCTGCGCGAGCATGGTGGTGACCGCCGTCTGCTCGCTCTTCATCTGCCACACGAAGTACGAAAGACCGCCGCCGACCAGCAGCGCCGCGGCGAGGCCGTAAAGCCACCGATTGCGCACGATGGTGATGCCGGTGCGCAGTGCCGAAACAACTTCGCCGAGTGTCAGGTCGCCGGTCGGCTTGATGACCCCGGGACCGACCCTTGGAATGGCGATCGTCGTCAGTCCCGGAATGACGGCGGGTGTCGCGCCGTTTCCATTCGTGCCGTTTTTTTCGCCGGCAGAGGCGCCATCACCGCTGAGCCTGTGAGGACGATAAGAGGGATCGGCGTCGTGCATGCGGCGAGAGGGACAGGCTAGAACGTGCGTTCGGGAACGAAGACGATGTCGCCCGGTACGAGCTGGAACTGCTTCCCGCCCGTACCCCGGTTGGCGAGGTAGCCATCCAGATTCACGGTGAACCGGCCTTCGCGGCCATTTTCGTCCACGCGGACGATCTGGATGGCGTCAGTTTTAGCCAGGCGCGTCAGGCCGCCGGCGTAGGTGATGGCCTGGACGAGGCCGATGGAGCGTGTTTCGAGCGGAAACTGAATCTGGTCTGGGCGGTTCACCTGACCGAGGACGGAGATGCTGCGCTCCGTGTACTGTTGAAGCGACAGGATGATCTGCGGGCTGACGTAGAAACCGCCCGTGACAAAAAGATCGCGCAGCTTGGCTTCCGCTTCCCGCAGCGTGAGACCCGCCACCTCGACGGTGCCGATCAACGGCAGCCGGATTTCGCCGGAAGCGGTCACGCGCTGCACCACGAGCACGTCCGGTTCTTCATAAACCTGGAACTGGATCATGTCGCGCACCGCGATGCGGTAGTCGGCATTCCGCTGCGGCGGCGAGGGAGGCGGGTTCGCGAGCTCCGGCTTGTCGGCGGCGGGGGCGACCGACGCGATCCCACAACCCCATGCAACCACCAGCATGGCGACGAGGTGTCGGATAGACATGCGATGCAACGAGACGGTGACGGCGTGCATGGCTAGTAGCGGATGCCCGCGGTGAACTGAACGAGGGTTTGAGTGAATTCGTACGCAGCGTCGGTGGAGTCGTTATCGATCCAGTCGACCGAGAGGGCGGCGAAGAAGCGTTCGGTCAGAGCGTACTCCAGGCTGGCTCCCGCTGAGAGTTCGTCCTCCCGACGCAAACGCACCTCGCGCTCGAACGTGGCCCAACTCGGCGCCAGGGTGACCACCAGCTGAAAACCGCCGCGAATCTCCTGGGTGGCGCGGACGCGCAGGCGTGTTTCCCGCCGGGCGTCGCCTTGGGGAGAGAAGTTGACGTGATGCAACGCTCCCAACGCCACCGTAAGCCGGGGGCCCGCTTCCCAAATCAAGTCAGCCTGAACGGACGGCCCGAACTCGTCGTTCTCAAAACCCTTCGAGAACGAAGCGTGAGTAGCGCCGACGAAGAGACGGCCGTCCAGCTTCGGCAGGATCTCGCCGTCCAAGGCCACACCCAGCGTATGACCGACGAGGTCGATGTCCTCCGGCGCCCGGTCGATGCCGCGCGAACGACCGAGTTCCAAGGTATAAACAGCGTCGATACCCAATCCCGGCCGGCGAGCATGGGCCAATCCGGCCCCCAGTTCGATGGCTCGCACGGAGCGGTAGTCGTCGCTTGAGTAGTCGGCGGCAGCGAGCGTCACGGAACCGGTGGCGGCCGTCTTTGGAGAGATGGCCCAGCGACGTTCGGCCGAGCCGCCGTAAGTGGTGCGCCGATACCGCGTCTCCGTGTCGGCGCGCGCGAGCTTGTCCGTCCGGGCATGCAGGCCGGCTTCCCACCCGGAGACGGACTCGATCTCGTTGGGATACTCCGCCTGGAAGGTGAAGCCGCCGTCGATTCCATTGGCGTCGGAGTCATCGAAGAAGAAGCGCGCCAGGACGTCGGCCTCGAGTTCGGCCCGCAAAAGCCCCCGGTCGCGCGTGAGTTCGACCGAATGGCCGAAACTCAACAGTCCGTCGCCGTCCTCGTCCTGCGCGCGCAGGACGTTGCTGTCGTACCC
>JAEWIY010000170.1 GCA_023386835.1 Verrucomicrobiota bacterium | reverse complement strand
CCGGGCCGCGGCAAAAAACACCCGGCCCGCGGCCGGGCGGCCCGCGCGCGCCGGACGGAAGATCAGTTCTGGCACGTAGCGATCGAGGAAGCACAAGAGCCGGTAGCCCCATGAAGGCCCCGGGTTGCGCACCAACGTTGCACCCTCGACCGACTCCGTCACAGCCACTGCAACGAAACGTGGGTTCCAGCCGGACCGTTCCACGCGAGCGCGGCACGCTGGTGCAGCGCATCAAAAAACTTCGCCAGCGACAGACCGGTTGCCGCGGCGCCATCCGGCTGCGCCTGCGGCGCCAGCGTGACGCGGGCCAGGGCGCCCTCCGCGGAGGCGGACAACGCAAAGGCGAAGGCGAACGTGCGGTCGCTCGCGGCGCGTTGTTCGAGCAACCATGTGCCGCGTTCTTCACCACCGCAGATCAGGGCGCGCGGGGACGGCGTGAGGGCCGCGGTCAACAGGCCTTGCGCCACCAGATGCGCGCTGCCGGTCAGGGGGAAGAACGTGTCCACGGGTTGCTGCCGGCCAATGAGCGACTGCTGAACGGCGCTGGGGTGGATTGAAGTCTGGAAAAGGGTGGGACTGGCGGATGGAAAACTCTCGAGATAGCCCTCGAGCGCACGGGTCTCCGCGTAGCCCGACAGGTACACCAGCGTATCGTCCTCCCGCGGCTCCAATGGCTGCAGGTTCGCGCCGACGATCGTGCCCAGCAGCGTCATGCGGCGCGTCGCCCCACGCGGGAAACGATCGCGCAGCCGCTCACGGACCGCCGCGGGATCCTCGGCTGTCGCTTCCAGCGTGTGCAGAGCGGTGAGGTAGCGCTCAATCATGGTCGACGAGCAGTGCGGCATGGGCTCCGCCGAAGGCGTTGCTCGTACAGAGCACCGTATCGAAAGCGTCCAGGTTAAACGATTCCAGAGCCACGTTCGGGCTGAAACACGGCGGGGCGCTCCCCACGGTGCCGGGCGCGCGGCCCGTGCGCATGGCGGCGAGGGCGATCGCCAACTCCACCAGGCCACAACTGCCGAGCGTGTGGCCGAGGCTGCCTTTCCAACCGACCAGCGGCGCGTTCGGGAACTGGCGCGTCAGCGTCCCCGCCTCAAGGCGACCGGCCTCAAGGGTGCCGGTGCCGTGGCCTTTCAGCCAGATCCGCCGGCCGGCGGCGGCGGTAGTGATTTCCTGGATGCATGCTTCAAAGCCGGCGCCGTCGGCCCGGTTGGCCGTGAAGTGGTGCATCTCGTTGTGCAGGTTCTGGGCAGCGATCCGGAATTCGCCACGATCACGGCTGAGCACGGCGAACGCCGCGCCATCACCCAAACCGATCGCGCCGGTGGGGCGATCCTGATACGGCGCGGGGAAAGCTTCGTTGAGGATCTTCAGCGCGTGAAATCCTCCCACCACAAACGGGCTCAGGTAATCGAACGAGAAAATCAGGACCTCGTCGGCCAGTCCGGCTTCCAATAAACGCGAGCCATGCAGCAGCCCCAGGTGCGCCGTCACGCAGGCATGCGAGAAGGTGGTGACGTTCGGGCCCCAACCCAGTTCGCCGGCCAGCCAGTCGACGCACGCAAACGGAGTGCCGTAGGCGAGGTGCGCGGTGTCACCGGTCCGTCGATACGCGTAGAGGCTGCCGACGCCGAAGTTGCTGCTCGTGACGAGGACCGGCCGGCGCGGCGAGCCCCAGCCGTCGATCGGTAAGGCCCGCAAAAGCGCGCGGACTGACGGCAGCCAGTTGGGCGGCGCGGTTTCATCGAGCGTGCGCCCCGGAACCAGCGCGAGCGGAACGGCATCCCCGCCGTCATGGCCCAGCACCGACTGCGGACGCAGTCCGACCTGCTGGTGCAAAAGGCCTTGCAGTGAGTCTTCGGTGGCGCCCAGCGCCGTGACGCACTCGCAGGCCGTGATTCGTACGACCGGAGCAGCCATGCTCAGGAGCGAGAGCTCAGCCGGCCTGCGGGATTCGTTCTGGTTGAGCCCGCTCGCGGACGAAGGCGGCGAGGCTGTTGACGCTCGCCAACGCGCGCATCGACTCCTCGCTGCTGCTGATCTTCACCCCAAATTCCTTCTCCAGCCGCACCACCAGTTCGAGCGCATCGATCGAGTCCAGATTCAGGCCCGAACCGATCAGCGCCTCATCGTCCGGGATCTCTTCGGGGGTAACGTCTTCCAGTTTGAGCGTCTCGACGATCAAGCGTTTGAGATGGGAAAGGAGAGGGTCTGACATGCGTTGAACAGGGAAGGGGAAGAGGAAAGTAGCAATTCTTTCAGACCGATCTTACCCGAAGCAATCCTACTCCCGAACCGCGCGTAGAACGTGGCAGACGTTGCTGCCGCCGAAACCGCTGCTGTTGTTCAGCGCGTAGTGCAAGGGGGCCGCGACGCTCGCCTGCTCGAGTCGAAGACCTTCCACCGCCGGGTCAGGCGTCCGCAGATGGGGGTTGCCCGGCGCAAACTGCTCGTGGAGCGCCAGGGCGCAGAAACCCGCCTCGAGCACGCCGGACATGGACAAACCATGGCCGGTCAACCCTTTGGTGCTGCTGATGAGCGGTCGGGCACCCGCCTCGGTGAAGACGCGGCGCAAGGCAAGGGCCTCCGCCCGGTCACCGACAGGCGTGGAGGTCGCGTGTGCGTTTACGTAGTCGATCGCGTCCGGTTCAACCCCGGCGTCGGCCAGCGCCTGCTGCATCGCGCGGATCAGGCCATGTCCCTCCGGGTGCGACGTGGCGATGCTGTAGCCGTCGGCCGCCTGGCCCCAACCGGCCAGTTCGGCGTAAACCGTCGCGCCGCGCGTTTCGGCGATTTCAGCCGCCTCCAGGAGGATGACGGCTGCGCCGCCGGTGCCAACGAAGCCGTCCCGATCCACGTCGAATGGGCGCGAGGCCGTGTTCGGATCCGGATTGGCCGAAAGGGCCCGCATCGCGGCGAAGGGCAGGATCGTTTCGGCGTTGAGCTCTTCGGCGCCGACGACGAGGACGCGATCCTGCCGGCCGAGCCGAATTTCGTCAGCCGCGTAACCGAGTCCATGGCTGGAGGAAGCGCAGGCGGAAACGAAACCTGTCACCGCGCCCGTGATACCGTAGTGCGCGGCGAGGTTGAAATTGAGCGTGCCGGCGATCGAACTGACCACGCCCATCGGGTTGCCGCGCGCGAAAGCGGTCGCCCGCGATTGCGCCAGATGATGGTGCAGCAGAAACGCGGAGCCCGCCGAGGCGCAGAACAAGCCGGTGCGGCCATCCGCCAGTTGGGGACGCTCAAGTTTCGCGTCGGTCAGCGCCTGTTCGATCGCGCAGAGGGCGTACACACCGTGCGGCGCGAGACCGCGCAGCGTTTCGCGCGGGATCTCATACTGCTCGGGCCACGACCACTCGCGCCACTGGGAGGAGCGAACATCAAAATCCCGGACGGGCGCCGCGACCTTGATCGGCAGGTCCGGGTTGCCGCAAAAGTCGTAAGTGCACAGGCCGTGTCGGCCCAGCCGCAGCGATTCAACGACGGACGCCCGGTCGTTACCGATGCTGGAGATGAACCCCAGCCCCGTGATCACAGGGCGGCGCTTCATCACCCCTCAAGCCGTGGCCATTTGCAGCTGCTGGCGCAGGTAAGCGCGCAGGTCGCCGACCTTGCGCATTTCCAGCAGTCGGTCTTGCGGAATCCTGACTTGGTAAAGGTCTTCCACAAAAAAGACGACTTCAGCGACCGCCAGCGAGTCGAACCCGAGGTCCTCCATCAACCGCGCCTCATCAGGAATCGGCTGGGAGCCTTGCGCTTCCTTCTGCTCCTTCGGCATGTGCTCGAGCAGGACGGCTATCAGCACTTGGTCGGCCGCGGCGAAGGCCTTGGTCGTCAGGTAGGTGTCGTGCGCCGCCTGGATCTCGGAAGGGAAACGCGCAAGCAGACGGTGAGGGGTGGAAGTGGTGGAGGACGACAACGACGACATGCGGGACGACCGAAAAGCTTCAGGAGCGTCAGGCGGCGAGGCGAGTACAACTTCCCGTGAAAATTGTCACGCAGCCGTTGTCGCCGCCGGGCTCGGATTAGCGGCGGAAGTCGTTGCCCGCGCCTTCGGCGGAGGAGCGATCATCGGGCGCGGACGCCGCCACCAGGTTCGCCAGCCTTCCCGCAGCTCCAAACCAAACCAGGTGCCGAACGCAGCCAGGATCCGCCAAGGCAAGCGCCCATCCAACTGATAGCTGATGAAGGAGACGTGGTGCCGGGCGTTGCGCCTTCCCCAGCAGCCGCGCTCCCATCGGGACTGCGCCATCGTGGCGAAACGCCGGTTGTAGAGGCTCATCGCCCAAGCCGCCAACTTGGAGACATCTTCGCCAAACGCCGGGACTTCCAATGCCCGGGCGCCGCGCTTGAAGGGTTGCGAGACGACGCCGAGGTAGTACAGCCCGAGGTCGAGCCGGAACGCCAGGGTCATGAACTCCTGGTCGCCCATGTAGAGGTACTTGTCGCGGTAGATGGAGTCGAACCAGCGCTGGTAACTGGCGGTGAACTGCGCGTTGTGCCGCTGGATTCGCTCTGCCATCGGTTTGCCCCGGCAGCCCGCATCAACGAGCGCCGCCGCCGCACTGGTGGAGAAGGAGATCCAATCCATGCCCGGCGAATAGAACGGGTCCATGAACGCCGCCGCGTCACCCACGAGAACGAAGCCCGGACCGGCGAATGTTTTTGAGCGATAAGCCAGATTGCGCCGGAAAAAGACGTCGCCGCTCTGCCACTGCGCGTTTTCCAACAACTCACGCGCCGCCGGGTGCGTCATCAACAAGGCCCGCAGGCGTTCGCCGACGGAGGGGCCTTCCGGCAACTCCACCAACCGCTGGTCGTAAACGACGCCAACGCTCGTGTCGCCGCCCTTCAACGGGATGCACCACGCCCACCAGCCGCGGCCGACAAAATGGTTCGTCGCCGTGTAGCGGATCGCCTTCGACCGTCGGGCGTAGTGCGGAAACTTGGCGGCCAGTTCCGCCGAGTCCCAGTTCTTGACCCCGGACCAGCGACTCCATGCCGAGGCGATGGGGTGGTCGTTGTTGGACTCCAGCCAGTTGTTCTTCCGCGCCAGAAAGGCTACCACACCCGAGGCGTCGACCACCCAGCGGGTGGTCGCGCGCGTGACTTGGCCTTCCGTATCCTCCCACTCAACGGTTTGCGTGCCGTCACCGAGTTCCACCGTCCGCACGACCACGGGGCGGCGCAACTCGGCGCCCGCCTGCAGCGCGCGGCGCAGGACTTCCTCGTCGAGGACCGCGCGGTCGACTTGGTACCCGGGAAAACGAACGTTGTAACCCGGACCGGTCTCGCTGCAGGTCTCCAATGAGTCCGCTTCGGCGTTCGTGAACCAGAACCGAAGGCCTTGTTTGACGAGATGCCGGTCGTTCAGGTGATCCGTCAGACCGAGAACACGACCCAGGAAATAGGCACTGATCTCAACCGTTGATTCGCCCACCCGTCGCTTGAAGGTCGGGCTGCGCTCCAGGATCAGCACGCGCAACCGGGCATTCCGCTGGCGCAATAACAGCGCGGTGGCGGCGCCCGAGAGGGCTCCTCCCACCACGATGACATCCCAATCTCTGGCCGACGACGCTGCGCCCATTCGGCTGCAGCGAACCTACGCGTTTGCCCGAAGCAACGGTAAATACGACGGCGGTGCTCGCGCGGCCGCTGACTCAGACCGGAGCGGGCGAGTGCTCTTCGTCGAGTTCCTCGTCCAAGCTCGGTCCACCGGAGTTCGCCGCCCGTTCAAGTCCGACTCGCGAAATAAACGGGAAGTAACGCTGGGCCCGACAGATCAGCAGGAAAGCCCAGAAACGCCACCAGAGCGGCCAAGTCAGTTCCGCATGACCGGCCACGATGGAATTGATCGCCTGTGAGATGCCCCACGGAGCGCCTGGCTGCAGAAAGACCACCGCGCTGGCGTTGTCATAGAAGGCGAGGATGAGCCGTTCGAAGACGGCGGCGTGCCGTTTGATCCAGCGCGTATAACGGCGCGCTTCCCGCGGTTGCAGCGACCGTTGTTCAGAGTGGGCCGGCAGCAGCGTGTCGATCGCCCGCTGCCCAGTCTGGAGCGCGAGGTACACGCCCGAGGAAAAGATGGGATCAAAGAAGCCGGCCGCGTCTCCCAGCAGCAGCACCCGGCCGTCGGCGAGCCTGCGATGAAAGTAGCTGTAGTCCGCTGTGACGTGAAACGGCATGGCAGCCGTTGCCCCGGCGAGCAGTTCGCGTAGCCGTGGCGCACTGGCGACTTCGCTTTCGAAAAACGCCTGGGGCGAGAGCCGCGACGCGCGGAAACGTTCCGTCGTCGTTACGAGGCCAACTGAGGTGCGCTCGGCATCGATCGGGATGAGCCAGAACCAACCGTCGACCAGCCGGACGATCGAGGTGTGTCCCGCTTGAAGCCCGGCTGGGCGGCTGACGCCCTTTAGGTGGGAATAGATCGCGATCCGCTTCTCGAGCCGGCAGGGATCCCGCTCGGCCTTGAGGGGGAGTTCCACACCGCGATCGCGGCCCGAGCCATCGAGCAGCCAATGCGCCGCCAGTTGCCGGGTGTCTCCACCTTGGCGATACGTGAGAACGACGCGGTCTGCCTCTTCTTCGACCGATAGCACCGTGGCGCCGATCCGGACGTCGGCTCCGGCCTCGCGGGCATGCGCGAGCAGGATGTGGTCGAAGCGGGCGCGTTCGACCTGGAAGGTGGAGTCGAGCCCCGGCACCAGCCCCTCGGAAAAAAGGATCTCGCGCCCCGCGCGGCCGTCGCCGGAGTGGAAAAACGCGCCGTGTTTGGGAATAAAATCCGCGCGCTCCAATTTAGGCCAGACCCCCATGGCCCGCAGCACCGCGTTGCCCTTCGGCAGGAGAGACTCGCCGATCCGGAAGCGGGGAAAGTTCTCCTTTTCCAGCACCACGACACTCAGCCCGGCATGTCGGGCAAAAGTAGCGGCAGCGGCTCCCGCTGGCCCGCCTCCAATGACGGCCACGTCGACACACGCAGGGATAACGTTCATCTGCAGACTAGGCCGAAATGGCGACCGAATGCCGCGGCGCGACGGTCGAGGGAGGGACGGAAAACACTCATGCTGGGACGCCTGCGGTTGTTGCGGTCCGCTTCCCGCAGGCAATGAGAATTTTGCGATTCACTTGCCGTTTACCTGGCGTTCCCCGGCTTGTGACTTCAGGGGAAACCCGGTCGCGGCCGCGGGACGAAGTGAATCCATTGCGGGTTGGCCGAGGCGCGGTAGTCTCCTGGATGCGAGGAGTGCGATGGGGCGGGAGAGGGTGGATCATTGGGCTGTTGCTTTTGGCGACCGGAGGGCTGGCGGGATGCCGGACACCCGCTCCTGTCGCCGAGGGCCCACTACAAACGGTCTGGTGGCGCGCGCATCCGGATCGGGCGGCCAAACGGCTGCTCGTGTTCCTCCCGGGCCGCGGCGACCATCCCAAGGACTTTGAACGCCGCGGGCTGCGGCGCAGTCTGCAAAGGCAGTGGCCGGACACCGACATCGTCGCGGTCGACGCGACGCTGGGGTACTACATGAACCGCAGCATCGTGAACCGGCTGGAGGCGGACGTCATGGCTCCGGCACTACGCGATGGCTACGAGGAGGTCTGGCTGCTCGGCATTTCGCTGGGCGGACTGGGTGCGTTGCTCTGGGAAACCACGCATCCGGGCACGGTGGACGGGCTGCTGCTGATCGCGCCGTACCTGGGAGAAGACCGAGAGCTGCTGGCCGAGATCGCGAAAGAGGGAGGTCTGGACACCTGGCAGCCGGAGCCCGGTGTTTCCGAAGAGAACTTTCATCGCGCGATCTGGCAGCGGCTGGCCCGCGGCGAGATGCCGCGCAACGTCTGGTTGGCGCTGGGCGAACGCGATCGTTTCCGCCTGGGCATGGAGGTGCTGGCGCAGGACCTTCCCCCGGAGCGGGTGCGGCGGCTGCCTGGAGGGCATCGCTGGTCGGTTTGGCGCCGCGCGTTTGATGACTTGCTCTTGCTGGCGGACAAGGAGGCCGGCCCGGCTCGCGCCGGTCACGCGGCGGCCGAGTGAGCCGTTACGCGGCGAGCGCGTGGCAGAAGTGTGCCAGTTGGCGATCCGTGACCGCGGGCGTCCGTTGGAGTGCATGCATCGTCGCAGGGTGCCAGAGGCTGCGGCGCAGCGGTCCGAGCAACCGAAGCGGGACGTCGGGCTCCACCAGATGCCCGAGGGCGGTGAGCGTATCGCGTGTCGCCGGCAGGCCGAGCCACTCCAGCAAAGCAAAGGTGCCTCCCCGTTCGAATACCGCGCGCACCTCCGCCCAGCGGCTGCCGGCAGAACCGCGCAGGAAGGCATGATGAACGAGGAACGACGTCACGGCGGGCGTCGCATTAAGCTCATCGAAGAGCTCCGGAGCCTGACGCAACGTCCAGAGCGCGTGCAGGCGGCCGAAACCAAACTGTTCGAGGAAAGCGCGTTCAGTGGTCGGCACAAACTCGAGGTAGCGCCGCCAGGTCAGGCTCGACAGTTGCACGCTCGCTTGGGCGAGCAGAGTCTCGCTGGGTTCGACCTCGACCCAGCCCGTTTCGTCCTGCCGCTCAAAGATGGCATCCGGCCAGGCAGTGACGCGATAGTTGATGCCGCCATCGGACCAGAGGAGCTGGCCCAGCGGGGCAGCCACAGCGGGAGCCGAGGACCGGCGGGTAGGGGAGAGAAGGCGGCGTTTCATGCTGCCACGTTACGCCCCCGGGTGGGACATTGCTTGTCCTAGGCCAACGTTTCGGCATCTTCGGCGAAAAGAAATCTACGTCAGGTCCGTCGACCTGTTGCCACCCCGTGTCACCCAGCCGCTCCACCCATGGCCGTTTCCGTTTCAGCCCCAGACGAGAAGACCTTCTTCCGCGCCCGCCAGTCGCGCCCGCCGCTGGAGCGCATGCTGCGGATCCATGAGGAACTGCGGCGCGGTGCCCTGACCAATTGTTCGAAGCTGGCCAAGGCGCTCGAGGTCAGCACCAAGACGATCAATCGCGACATCGCCTTCATGCGCGACCGCATGGACCTGCCGATTGAATTCGATTCGCGAATACAGGCGTACCGGTACACCCACCCGGTCGGAGCCTTTCCGACGGTGCAGGTGACCGAGGGTGAACTGCTCGCGCTGTTGGTGGCGCGGCGCGCGCTCGAGCAGTACCGCGGCACGTCCTTCCACCGGCAGCTGGAGGTGGCGTTCGAAAAACTCGCCGCGGGCCTGAAGGACCGCATCACGTTCTCCCCGGTCGACGAACTCCGGGCGGTGTCGTTCAAGAACATCGGCCTGGGACGGGCCGACCTGACTGTGTTCAATCCGTTGAGCCGCGCGATCCTCGAGCAGGTGGCGGTGCGGTTTGATTATCGCAAGCCCGGCGACCCGCGCGCGTCGCGCCGGCACGTGCAACCCTACCACCTGGCGAACCGTGAGAACCTCTGGTATTTGGTTGGGTATGACACGGAGCGGGCGGCGATGCGCACGTTCGCGCTGCCGCGCTTGACGCGGGTGGAGGTGACCAAGGAGCGGTTTGCCCGCCCCGAGGATTTTTCGCCGGAGCGCTTTTTCTCCAACGCGCTCGGTGTGTTGGGCGGCGAACAGGCCTACGTCGTGACCGTTCGTTTCAGCCCGGCGGTCGCCGACCGGGTGCGGGAACGGGAGTGGCACGAGAGCCAGACCATCACCGAACGGCCGGACGGCGGTATTGAACTGACGCTCAAGCTCGGCGCGTTGCCGGAGGTGGAGCGTTGGATCCTTGGCTGGGGCGCTGAGGCCGAGGTGCTGGAGCCGCCGGAGTTGCGGGCGCGCATCAAGCGGACCGTGGAGGCCCTGCGCGCCCGCTACGACGCTCCGTCAGCTCAGCGGACCTCGTAGAGCTCAATCGATCCGGTGCCGGCCGCGCCGGAGCCGCAGGAGATCGTGAACGTGTACGCGCCGGGTTCGAGGGTGAGCAGCGCGGCGGCGTCCGACAGGTGGTTCAGGTCCGTGGCGCCGACTTGTGTCGTGGCCTGGATGAGGCCGGCGGACGGAGCCCAGCCTTCGATGCGGTGCGTGCGGGTGCTGTCACGATACACTTCGATCAGCGGGCGTTCGAGCGTCGTGCTGGAATCGATACCGGCGGCGAGGGCGCGGACAAGGACGGTGCGGGACTCGCTGCCCGTGATCGTGACGCCGAGCACCGGGGCGGAGTCGCCCTGGCCGACGTGGGTGCGGCTGGTCACACGCGTGATGCGGCTGGAGGGCAGCGTGTCGGTGCTGGCGTCGTAAATTTCAGCGAGCACATGACCGGACGGTTGCCCGCCGGCGCCGACGACCGAGATCCAGGAGTCACCGGCGGAAACCTTCGTTTCGAGTGCCGCGTCCTTGCTGGAGTTGGACAGGGCGAACGCGCCGAGCCGGGTGAACGTGGAACGAAGCGCGGCGGTGCCGCCCCAGTTGTTGTTGCTGCCGAGCAGGGTCTTGCCGCGGTTGAGCGTGAAGCGAGGATCCCGCACGCCGGTGGACAGGTTGAGCGCGGAGCTCAACGTCGGGCCGACCGCGCGAATGAGCAGTTCCTTGTTGGTCCCTTCGGTGCTGAAGTCCAGGCGGAGTGATTCGCTCGAACCCGCCCAGCCGAGCAGCGAGATCCGGCTCAAGCGCGAACGGTAGGTCGTGGTCACAGGCGCGAGCGCCGTTCCGCCAGTCACCGTGACCTTGAAGCGTTGATACGTGACGAACTCGCCGTCGTGTACCGCCACCGTCACGGTGGTCGTGCCCGCGGAGCCGGAGGCGGCCGCCAGGCTCAGGCTGCGGGTCGCACCGGTGCCGGAGATCACAAGTTTGTCCTGCGGGATCAGCCGCGGGTCACTCGAAGTGGCGACGAACTGCAGTTTGGCGAGGCTCGTCGTGGTATCAGTGACGGTAAAGGAAACTGTCCGCGACTCTCCGCTGCGCAGGGACTGCGCTGGAATGGCGGTCAGCAGCGGCGCTGTGTTCGGGCCCACCGGCGCGGCGGCTTCCGTCGTGGTGGCGATCATGTTCGAGTACGTCGACTTCCCCACGGCGTTGAACGCGCAGACGCGGTAACGATAGGTCGTGCCTGGTTCGAGGTTGGTGTCGACGTAGCTGGTGGTATTGGCCGCCAGTTTCGCCACGACCGCGAAACTGCCGGTCGAGCCGAGGGCGCGCTCCACCTGGAAGCCGTCCTCATTCTTGGAATTGTCGTTCCACTCGAGCTTCAATTCAGCCGCGGAGAGGGCCGACAGGCCGAGGGAGCCCAGGAGCAAGAGGGCACCACGAAGGCCCCGCAGACGCCGGGGTGTGTCGAGCCGGGCCATCGCATGGCCGCGGCGAAGGGCGTTCAGGGATCGCGAAAACGAGAGAACCGAGTTCATCTGCGCCCCGGTGCGGCACGGTCGCGGCGCAGTGAAGGCGATCGCCGAATTCTACCCGAGGTCGCGGTGACGTTGCCCGGGCGGGACGGCAGGATTTATCACCACCTAGTCCAAATGCGGTAGGGGAGGCAGGGTGAAGCGCCAGGCGGGAAACCACGCAGCGGAATCCACGTAGTGAATACCTCCCCACCGGAACGTCTCAACTGAAGTCAGGAGCGCACCCTAAGGGCCGGTGCGTTTCTTTGACGCCCGGACGACCTCCGGCGGCGAAAAGCAAAACCGCCGATGCGCGGCATCGGCGGTGTGAATCAGAGCACGCGGATTTCGCGTGGATGGGCCCCTTGGGAGCAGGGTGCGAGGCCCGGATCGCCAGCGTTCGGCCGGCGATCCTTCGGCGACCGGTTCAGCGAACCTCGTAGAGTTCGATCGAGCCGTTGGCGGTGGCGCCGGAGCCGCTCGAGATCACCACGGTGTAGGCGCCGGGAGCCGCGCTGAAGAGCACCGCCGCGTCCGCCAGGTTTGTGAGGTCGCTCGCCCCGACCTTGCCGGTCGCAGCGATGATGTCGGCGTTCGGGGTCCAGCCCTCGATGCGCTGCACGAGCGTCTTGCCACGATAGATTTCCATGCGCGGGCGCGGAGCATTGGTGCTGGTGCTGCCTCGCGTGCTCACGGTGCGGATCAACAACGTGCGGGTGTCGTTGGCGGTGATCGTGAAGCCGAGCACGGGCGCGTTGTCGCCGGTGCCGATGGACGTGCGGGTCTTCAGCTTCGTCAGGCGGCCCGACGGCGAGCTGGCGGTGTCGGCGTCGTAGATTTCAGCGAGCACGCGGGCGACCGGATGACCGTCACGGGCGAAGACCGACAGCCGATAGTCGCTCGGCGAAAGCGTCTTCAACGCGGCCGCATCCAGGCTGTCGTTCGGCAGTGCGAGCGCGCCCACAGCGGTGAACGTCTTGCGCAACGCCGAGGTGCCTCCCCAGTTGTTGTTGCTCAGCACACTCGTGCTGCCACGCCAAAGTTCCAGGCGCGGATTCCGCATCGCGTCCTTGAGGGAAAGCGCGGACTCGAGCGTCGGGCCGACGGCGCGCACGAGGATCGACTTGTTGGCCTTGGTGGTGGTGAAGTCGAGGTCGAGGCCGTTCGGGCTCGGGCCGGCCTTGCCCAGCAGGGTGAGCTGCGAGATGCGCGAACGCGGCGTCGTGGCGGGCGGCGGCGTACCGTTGCCGCCAGTGACTGTGACCTTGAAGCGGCGATAGGCGACGTACTCGTTGTCGTGCACGGCCACGGTGATCTCGGCGGTTCCCACGATGCCCTTGACCGGCGTGAAGCTCAGCGTGCGGGTGGCGGAGGTGCCGGAGAGCACGAGGCTCGATTGCGGGATCAGGTGAGGCTCGCTCGTGCTGGCGACGACCGTGAGGTTGCCTACATTCGTGGTGGCGTCGGAGAGGGTGAAGGTGACGGACTTCTTCGAGCCACTGGTGGCCGTCTGCGCGTTGATCGCGGTGATCGCCGGCGGCGTGTTGACCGTGATGACGTCGTTCGAGGAGGTCGACTTGGTTGTATCAGACGCCGTGTTGGAGTACGCGGACGAGCCGGCCGTATTGAAGGCCCGGACGCGGTAGCGGTACTGCGTGGCGGGTTCGAGGTTGGTGTCGCGATAGCTCGTGACGTTGGCCCCGACCTTGGCGATGACGTTGAACGTCCCGCTGGTCCCCAGCGCGCGTTCAACCTGGAATCCCTCCTCGTTACCCGAGTTGTCGTTCCATTGGAGCGTGAATTCAGCGGCCGAGGCAGCCGCGCCAAAAATGCCGAGAGTGGCGAGCAGAAGAGCAAAACGAAATCCCCCACGCGCCGGCGTAGCGGCAGCGGAACCCCTGGATTCGCCGGGTGGGCGGACTCGGAAGAACGAACGAAGGCAGCAGCGAATCAATATCATCGCGCCCCGCTTGCGGAAGCGAGGCGGACGGTTCAAGTCGCGGACGATTTCTCTCCGCAGCTGTGAAGCACTCTCCCGATTGCCAGGGAAGAATTTCCCTTTCTACAGGAAATTTACGCGTAAATGGAACATTCCGACGCAGTAGCGACAGACGAGCGTAGCCAACAACCCAATACTTGGGTCGCCATTGTGTTGATACCTGATGATGCGTCAGTTGGAGAGCGCGCGGCGGTCTCCAGCCGCCAAGTACGCCCCGCATCGCGCGCCGGCGGCGCTCAGGCGTGGCGGCGGCGCGCCCGCTGCCGGAGGACGCGGATCACGAAGACCACGGCGATGCCGGCGATCACGACCGTGCTGACGGGGCCGACGTACTTCTCCACCTCGTGATAGTTTTGTCCGAGCCGCGCTCCGGCCCACGCCAGCGCGGCCGTCCAGACGGCCGAACCGACGGTCGTATAAACCAGGAACAACGGCATCGCCATGTGCGCAAAACCGGCCGGGATCGAAATGATTGAGCGCACCCCGGGGATGACGCGGCACAACAGCACGGTCTTGCCGCCATGGCGTTCGAACCAGCGGTTCGCTTTGTCGAGATCGGACGTGGAAAGGGCGAGCCAGTGACCGTGCCGGTCGATCCAGTGCCGCATGCGTTTCTCACCGACCCATCGACCGAGGTAATACAAAGGAAGCGCGCCCAGGACCGAGCCGGCCGTGCCGGCGATCACGATGCCGAGGAACGTCATCTTGCCCTGCGTGGTGACGAATCCGGCCAGCGGCATGATCAACTCGGACGGGATCGGCGGAAAGACGTTCTCCAACACCATCAGGAAAACGACACCCGCGTAGGATCCTTTCTCGATGATGGATGTGATCCAGGAACTCATGAGTCGTGAGTCGCTGCCTGACCCAAAGTTGCGCCCCCGGTTCGCCACCCGGGTCGCGATTCGCGCCGTCCATTGCTCCACTGGGCTACCGTATGCGCAGGGGAACGGTTGCGCATCCGCCGCGGGTCCGGTTTTACGCCGCTGATGAAACTACCCCTGGTTTTCCTCGGCCTCGCGGCTGCGTCGTCGCTGGTGGCAGCGCCGGCCCCGCAACTCGTTCGGCAATGGGAGACGGAGCCGGTCCTGAAAGTGCCGGAAGGCGTCCTGTTCGACGCCGAGCGCCAGGTGCTGTACGTGTCGAACGTCGACGGCGCCGATCCTTGGGCGAAGGATGACGCGGGTTCGGTTGCGAAGGTCGGGCTCGATGGCCGCGTGATGGCGGCGGAGTGGATCACCGGATTGCACGCGCCGAAGGGCATGGCTCGCGTTGGCAACCGGCTGTTTGTCGCTGATCTGGATCATCTCGTGGTGATCGATCTCGACCGCGGCGCCGTGCGGGAGCGCCTGCCGGTTCCCGGGGCGCAGCGGTTGAATGACGTCTCTGCGGATGATGCGGGTGTCGTTTACCTGACGGATTCGCAAACGGGCGAACTGCACCAATGGAAGGACGGGCGCTTCAGCGTGCGTTCCAAGGCGTTTCGGTTTCCGAACGGCGTCCGCGCCGCCGGCGGGAAGGTGTACGTGCTCGATCAGGAGACGTTGTATCGGCTCGATGGTGACAGCGAACCTGCGGTCGTGGCGCAAGGTTTGAAGGGACACGTCGATGGCGTGGAGCCGGTGGAGGATGGCTTCCTCGTGACGTGCTGGGAGGGTGTCATCTATCATGTCGATGGCGGAGGAAAGGTGACGACCTTGTTGGACACCCGGGCCGAGAAGGTGAACGCGGCCGACCCGGGATGGGATGCGAAGCAGCGGATCCTGTACGTGCCAACCTTCTGGCGAAACTCCGTGGTCGCCTACCAGCTGAAGTAGCGCTGCGACGTCACGTGTGCGGTCGTTCCAGTCGGGAGCGGCTGCGAGCGTGCCGCCCGGAGGGCGCGCACTTTGGGGTGGAACCGCGCGCGGTTCGGCGGGACCTTGGCGGGATGGACTTAATCGAAGTGCGCGATCGGGTTGCCCGCGCGGCGCGGAGCGCCGGTGAAGTCATCCGGCGGCACTATGCGCAACCGATTCCGACCACGCTCAAGTCGAGCCGGATCGACATCGTCACGGCGGCGGATCACGAAGCCGAGGCGCTGATCGTCGGCGAATTGAACGCGCTCTTTCCGGAGCATCATGTTGTCGGCGAGGAAGGTGGCGGGCAGGGCGCCTCCGCGACGACGGCGCCGTTTCAATGGTTCGTCGACCCGATCGACGGCACCGTCAACTTTGCGTCCAAGTTCCCGCATTTCTGCACGAGCATCGCGTTGGCGACTCCCGATCGTGAACCGCTGCTCGGGGTCATTTACGATCCGATGCGCGACGAACTGTTCACGGCGGTGCGCGGGCACGGAGCCCAGATGAATGGAGCCGCGCTCCGGGTCACCACCACCGCCGAACTGCTCGACGCGGTCGTGACAAGCGGGTTTCCGTACGACAAGCACACGAATCCCGACAACAACCTGAAGGAGTGGGCGGCGTTCCTGCGCCACGTGCGCGGCGAACGCAGGCTCGGTTCGGCGGCGCTTGATTTCTGTTACGTCGCGGCGGGCCGGCTCGATGGGTACTGGGAGCAGGACCTGAAACCGTACGACGCGATGGCGGGGCTCTTGTTGGTGCGTGAAGCCGGCGGCATCGTCACCGACTATGAAGGCGGCGAACGACCTCAGGCGCTCGACCGCGGACGGTACGTGGCCAGCAACGGTCGGCTGCACCCGGCGATGTTGGACGTGTTGCGCAGCGTGCGTGCAGGCGTGAGTTGATCAGCATGTCCCCGGGGTAGCCGAGTTGGCTGGTCCGCCAACGCACTCCTCTATCCGGGTTTACTGCATAGAGAAGTACGCCGGTGTTCTGATAGGCTGGGAGCGGCAGCCGTCCCATGCCGGGGCGTGCGCTTATTAGCTACCCCTCTTATGTCCACCCACCGCTCGGCGTTACTCACGCCTCCCTGCGACGTGACGGTCCTCCGTTCGTCTTCGCGTTTCGGTCTGCCCGCGTCCTTTCTCCGTCGGAGTGCGTCAGTGTTGGCGGCGCTGGGAATCGCTGGCAGCGCCTGCGCCCAGAACTGGACGGTCGTCGCCTCGGGTCTCAACAACCCACGTGGTCTCGATTTTGCGCCGAATGGCGCGCTTTACATCGCTGAGGCGGGGCTCGGGGGAGATGGGCCGACCGTCATCGGAGCGGAAGGGCCGGTATCGTACGGCGAGAGCGGCTCCGTGACCCGCGTCTTCAAAGGCAAACAGGAACGGGTGGCCACGGGACTGCCTTCCTTGGCGGCGTCCGACGGATCCGGCGCCATCGGACCTTCGGCCATCTCGTTTGATGGCACGGGCCGCGGTTGGTTGACGATCGGTCTGGGACAGGACCCGGCGGTGCGCAATGCCGTCTTCGGCGCGGACTCCGGACTTGGTTGGCTATACCAGCTCAATCCCAATGGCCATCTGCGTGCGATCGCGGATCTGGCGGCGCACGAGCTGAAGAATGATCCCGATCACGCCGGCCCGGACAGCAATCCTAACGGTGTGTTGAGCGACTATGGCAAGGGGGCCTTTGTCAGCGATGCCGGTGGCAACACCCTGCTGCACGTCGACGCGAAGGGACGGGTCCAAACGATCGCAGTCTTTCCCACGCGCACGGTGCCGACTCCTCCGGCGCTACCGCAGCCGCCGTTCGGGCCGACGATCGACATGCAGGCGGTGCCGACGAACGTCGTGCAGGGCCCGGATGGCGCGCTCTACGTCAGCCAGCTCACCGGCCTGCCGTTTCCTCCGGGGGGCGCGAATGTCTATCGCGTCGTCCCGGGTGCCGCACCCACGGTGTACGCCAGCGGGTTCACCAATATCATCGATCTGGAGTTCGACGCCGCGGGCAATCTCTACGTGCTTGAGATCGACACGAACGGACTGCTCGATCCCGCGGTCGGCGGCCGCCTGGCCCGGGTCAACGCAGGTACTCAAACCGTGGATACGATCGCGTCGACTGGACTCGTGATGCCCGGTGGCCTCGCCATCGGTCCGGATGGTGCGTTGTATGTGACCAACTTCAGCGTGGTCCCCGGCATGGGGCAGGTCATCCGCATCCAGCCGTAACGCCGGGGGACGGCTGCCCCGAAGATGGGAGTGGTCGGCGAGCAGGTTGCGCGGGCGCGGCGTGGGTTCACC
>JAEWIY010000144.1 GCA_023386835.1 Verrucomicrobiota bacterium | reverse complement strand
AGCTTACACTGTCCGAGCCACGCTCCTACGCCGTCACGCCGTTGGGGCGGATCGCCGGGCTGAAACGCTTCACCCTGACGCATCGTTATGAGCCGTTCTGGATGAAGCCCGCCGCCGGACACACGTACAACGAGGTCCCGGCGGAAACCCAATGGCTGCTGGCCGAGGTGGCTGGCGGTTCCTATGTGCTGCTGGTCCCGCTGATCACGGAGCACGCGCGGTTCGCGCTGCATGGCGACGCCAACGGCCTGCAGTTGTCGCTGGAAACGGGCGACGCGTATTCACCCAGCACCGGCGGTGTCGCCGTGTATGTGGCCCGCGGCAAGAACCCGTATGAGTTAATGGAAGCGGGTGCTCGCGCGGTGTCTGCGCAGCTCGGTTCCCTGCCGCTGCGCGCCGCCAAACCGGTGCCCGACTTCGTCGACTTGTTCGGCTGGTGCACGTGGGACGCCTTTTACCACGACGTCGACCCGGACGGTGTGAAACGCGGACTCTCCTCGTTCGCGGAGGGTGGTGTTGAACCGCGTTACCTCATCCTCGACGACGGATGGCAATCCACCCGCCGTATGCCGACCGGCGAAACACGGCTCACCTCCTTCGCCCCCAACGCCAAGTTCAACGGTGATCTCTCCTCCATGGTCGAACTCGCGAAGCGAGACTTCAAGGTCCAGCGCTTCCTCGTCTGGCACGCATTCATCGGCTACTGGGGTGGCGTCGACGGCGATTCGCTGGCCGGATACAACGTTGTTGAGGCTCCGCGCTCCTTCGGTGTGGGCGTGCTGAAGCACGAACCGCACGTCAATTTTCAGTGGTGGGGCCAGATGGTCGGCCTGGTTCCGCCGGACCGGATCGCGTCGTTCTACGATGAATACCACCGACAGCTGGCGGCCCAGGGTGTCGACGGCGTGAAGGTGGACACCCAGGCGATGATCGAAGCGCTGGCCCTGCACCAGGGCGGGCGGGTGCCGCTCACCCGGGCGTACCGCGAGGCCCTGGAGGAAAGCGTCAACCGGCACTTCGACGGCCGTCTGATCAACTGCATGTCGCACGCTCAGGAGACGTTCTACGGCTCGCCTCGCTCGACCGTGATCCGCACGTCAACCGACTTTTGGCCGCGCCGCCCCGAGACGCACGGCCTTCACCTCTACACGAACGCGCAGGTGGGCGCATGGTTTGGCGAGTTCATGCAGCCGGATTGGGACATGTTTCAATCCGGACACGAATGGGGCGCCTACCACGCGGCTGGTCGCGCAATCTCGGGCGCACCGATCTACGTCTCCGACAAACCGGGTGCGCACGACTTCGCGCTGCTGCGCAAACTGGTCCTGAGCGATGGCACCGTGCTGCGCGCCGACTTTCCGGGTCGCCCGACCGTCGACTGCCTGCTCGCGGACCCGACCCGCGAAGATGTGCTCCTGAAGATCTTCAACCGCAACGGTGATCGCGGTGTGATCGGCGTCTTCAACGCCCGTTACCACGCCGATCCCGCGCAGCGCTCCACCCTCGCCGGCACGGTCGCCCCGCGCGACGTCGTTGGGCTCGCCGGAGAGCGCTTCGCCGGCTTTGCCCACCAATCGCAACGGGTCTGGACGGCCGCCGCCGATGAGCAGACGCGGCTCGAACTGCCGGAGGGCGGCTGGGAGATTGTATCCTACGCTCCGGTACAGGACGGCTTCGCGCCGCTCGGACTGGCGGACAAGTTCAACTCCACCGGTGCCATCGTCGCGCAGGAAAAGCGGACCGACGGCGCCTGGACCGTCACACTGCGGGATGGCGGCGAATTTGTCGCGTGGTCCGAGCGAGCGCCGCAGCGCGTCGAGTCGGGCGGGCAGTCCGTCACCTTCCGTCACGACCCGGCGACCGGCGCCCTGTTTGTGTCGCTCCCGGCGCAGGGCCGGCAGTCACTGACGATCGTCTGGTGACAATAACGCCGGCGTTGCGACCGGTGCCGGCGCGCGTTTCTTCCGTTCGGCAGGGTGCGAAACACGCTCGCGTGTCCGTCCGCACCGGCTGCACGATGCGCACCGATGATCTGTCGAGGCCAACCGGGATTTGAGACGCTGCTCGCGGGCGAGCTGGCCCAGCAGGGCTTCGCCGTCCGCGAACAAGGCGCCGGCTGGGTCCGGCTGCAGGACACCACGGGCGGCGCCACGCCCGACGATCTCTGCTTCGCGCACCTCAGCCAGGTCGGGCCGGTCGAAATCACCGGCAACTCCGTCAACCAACTCGCCGGCGCGGTGTTGGATCACTTTCTCACCTCCATGCGCGGAGAACGGGTCGAAGCCGCGTGGCCGTGCGTGTTTGACGCCGCAGCCGGTTTTGAAGGATTGGGCCGACGTGTGTCCGCGGTCGAGCAAGCCTTCAGAGAACTGTTGCGCAAACGGTTGGGCCGCGTCGCGCGCCTAGCTGAACCGAATTCCGCACCAACCCCGGGCGCACAGCGCGGGCTGTTCGTTTTCTTCGTCGATTTTGGCCGCGCGTTTGTGTCCCGCGTGGCTGTATTGGGTGGCCAACGACGCATGGCCGACGATCCGCTCGCGCCGTCCCGCAGCTACCTGAAGGTTGAGGAAGCCTACAGGGTGCTCGGCCGCGAACCGGCCCAGGGCGAGACGGTCGTCGATCTCGGCGCCGCGCCCGGCGGTTGGAGCTACAGCGCCGCCAAACGCGGCGCGCGGGTCTGGGCGGTCGACAACGGCCCGCTCAAGGGCGGCGCGTTGCAGCATCCGTTGATCGAACACCGTCGCGAGGACGCGTTCGGCTTCCGTCCGCCCGAAGGGCCGCCCATGGACTGGCTCTTCTGTGACCTGGTCGAAGACCCCCAACACGTCGTCCGCCACCTGATCAGCCCGTGGCTGCTCAACCATTGGTGCCGCCGGTTCGTGGTGATCCTCAAATTCGGCCGAGCCGATCCACTCGCCTTGCTCCGCAGTGTGAAGGCGTCTGACAGCCCGTTCGTCACGACCACGACCCAGCTCGTCGTGCGCCACCTCTACCACGACCGCGAAGAGTTCACCCTCGTCGGCGAAGTCGCCTGCGGCGACGCCGCAGGCGAGTGTAAGTCGGAAGTTTAAGTTTAAGGAGTAAGGGGCTGCGCTAGGAGTAGCGCGTAGCGGGTAGCGCGTAGCGAGTAGATCGGACTCAGAAGCATTCTCCGGCCGCGCCAGCGGCCTTCCTGCTCCCTGCCCCTCCGATCTCCTTCTCCCTTCTCCAAATCTGCCGCTCCCTCCCTTCCCCCTTCTCCGGTCGCGCTTCAGGCGCTAAGCGCAAAGACGATCGCCTGCGGCGAGTTTAAGCGCGGAGTTAAAGTTTAAGGAGTAAGGCCGGAGCTAAGCGTGAAGAGGAGCAAGGAGCAGGAACGACCCGTTGATTGAGCCTGAGAATTCCGATCCCCAACTCCTCTGCGCTCTCTGCGGTGAATCGTTTGGACCTTCGCTCCTACTTCGTGGCTTCGCGCATCACGCTTCAGGTTCGCCGTCCGAGATGCTCGCTTCGCGCCACCCGCGCCTTGCTCTTACTCCTTAAACTCTAACTTCCGACTTAAACCACCGCCGGTGGAGCCGGCGGTTACGTCAGGCCAACCCAGTCATTCTTCGGATTCGCCCGCTGGAACGCGTCGCGTATCCGCTGAATCACGTCGGCCGGCAATGGTCCTTTCGCAGCCGCCTCGGCGTTGGCCCGCGCGTTCTTCGGGCTGGTGGTCCCCACGATTGCGGTCGTCACACCGGGCTGGCTCAGGGTGAAGCGCAACGCGAGTTCACCCCACGTACCGCAGCCGAGTTGGGTCGGATCCAGCTTCATCGCCGCGAGTCGCGCAGTGTAGTCGCGCGCGTAACTCTGGTACATGCCGGGCTGTTCGTTGATCGAGCGCCACGCCGCATTGGCCAGCGGCCGCTTCGCCATCACACCCACGTTATGCTCACGGGCGGCCGGCAGCACGACATCGATGTTCCGTTGATCAGTCAGGTTGATCGAGGTCTGAATCACGGCCACGTCCGGCAAGCCAGCGGCATAAGCCGCCGTTTCGTTGTCGCCGGAGTACCCCACAAAACGAACCTTGCCAGCGTCGCGCGCCCTCACCAGGGCCGCCAGCACTTCCCCCTGCTGCAGCACCTCGAGGGTGCACGTATGCAACAGCATCAGGTCCAGGCGATCAGTCCGCAGCCGGCGCAGCGACCGGTCGACGGTCGCCGTGATCAGTTCAGGCGTCCACTCCGGCGCGTCCACATCGGGCAGCGCGCCGCCGCACTTGGACACGAGGAAGAACTCGCTCCGACGATGCCCGATCGCTTCAGCGATCAGTTCCTCCGACCCCTGATAACCCGCCGCCGTATCAATCAGATTGATACCATCATCCAGCAGCTGGTTGAGCAACCGGTGCACCTGCGGCTTCTCGGGCTCGAGAAAGCCCACCGGCGCCCCGCCAAAACCCAGCACGGAGATCTGCGCCCCCGTCTTTCCAAACGTCCGTTGTTCCATGCCGCGCAACGTGCGCGGTTATCGCCATCGCGCCAGTCGGAACGAACGAGTGAAGGCGGCAAGCCCCGGCGGAAGTCGCGAGTAGCGGGTAGCGAGCATCTCGGACGGTGATTCTTAAGCGCGAAGCCGTGAAGCCGCCAAGGACGACGCGAAGGATAAGGAGCAAGGGACTCACCAGAGACCCGGATGACGGACCTCAATCCTTTCACCGCAGAGAGCGCCGAGGTCGCGCAGAGGAGTTGGGGATCGGAATTCTCAGGCTCAATCAACGGGTCGTTCCTGCTCCTTGCCCCCAGCTCCTTGCTCCTCTTCGCGCTTAGCTCCGGCCTTACTCCTTAAACTTTAACTCCGCGCTTAAACTCGCCGCAGGCGATCGTCTTCGCGCTTAGCGCCTAAGGCGCGGCCGGAGAAAGGAGAAAGGAGAAGGGAGAAGGACCGGACGGAGCACGGCTCGGGCAGTCATGACCATGCTGAGGTTCGCGCCCATCGCGTCTTCGCGCTTAGTTCCATGGTCCGAACTACTCGCTACCCGCTACTCGCTACCCGCTACCCGCTACTTCCACCGCTAACTGAGATCGACCGAGCGGTAGGCGTCGATCAGGGCCTGCTCGCCTTCGCGGCCGGGTTTGCTCTTGCCGTGCTCCATGCCGATCACGCCGTTGAAGCCCTTTTCGTGCAGCCAGCGGAAGACGTTGCGATAATTGATCTCGCCGGTGGTCGGCTCCTTTCGCCCGGGCACGTCCCCGACTTGGATATAGGCGATCTCGTCCCAGGCATCGCGCAGGTTGTTGATCAGGTTACCCTCGGTGATCTGCTGGTGGTAAAGATCGTCGAGGATCTTCACCGACGGGCTGCCCACCATCTTGCAAACCTGGTGCGCGTGGCTGATCCGCTGGAGGAAACAGGCCGGGTGATCCATGTAGTTGAGCGGCTCCAACACGATCACGAGGCCCGCGGGTTCGCAGATCTCGGCACAGACCTTGAGCATCTCGACCGTGTTGGCGGTCTGGTATTCAAACGGCACGGACGGATCGATCGTGCCCGGCACAACCGTGCACCACTTCGCGTTGACGCGTTTGGAGATCTCGACGGCGTCGCGCATCTTCTGGCGCAGCATCGTGCGCACCCCCTCCGGGTCGCGTTTGCGATCATCAATGCTCAGCCGGTGGCCGGAGAAGACGGGGTGCTTGAACTCCGCATACGCCACAAACACACCCATGGTCATGTCGCGCTGCGCGAGCAACCGGCCGATCGCCTCCTGCGTTGCCACATCGCGGCCCGGCAGGCCGTTATCCTCCCAAGCCCGGAATCCGGCATCCGCCGCAAACGCGATTTGGTCGAGGATCCCCTTGCCCGCGTGGGCCTCGAAGTGCCCGTGGTGCGGGCCAAACTTGAGCTGGAAGGCGCGCCCCGCGGGCGCGGTGCCCTGGCCGCGCGCGGCCGGGAGGAGCGTGGCTGCCGCGACGGCGGCGGAACTCTGGAGGAAGGAACGTCGATTCATGGGGTGAGGGGTTGGCCATCGGCCCCGAGCCGCCGGCCGTGGTGCCGAGTGAACGCACCGGACTCGTGAGCACAAGCGGGATTGCGCCGCGCGCCGCGGCCCTTTTGCTCCTCCCCACCCATGCCCCCGCGCCTCCTCCGCCTCGCCTTGCCCATTGCCTTGTTGACGTCCGCCGCCGCGTTCGGCCAAGGCAACGCCGCCCCCGCCACCCACCTGCTGCCGGAATCCCTGTTCTCCGTGCCGGACGGCCTCGAAGTCACACTGTGGGCCCGCTCGCCGCAGCTGCACAACCCGACTAACATGGACATCGACGCCGCCGGGCGGATCTGGGTCACCGAGGCGGTGAACTACCGGCGGCACTACGAGCGCCAGCCGCAAGGCGACCGCGTGGTCGTGCTGCAGGATACCGACGGCGACGGCGTCGCGGACAGCAGCCATGTCTTCGTGCAGGAACGCGGCCTGATCGCCCCGCTCGGCATCGCGGTGATCGACAACCGCATTTACGTTTCGTGCGCGCCGGACCTGATCGTTTACACCGACGTCGATCGCGACCTGCGCTTCAACCCCGCCGTCGACAAACGCGAGGTGCTGCTCACCGGTTTCAACGGCCGCAATCACGACCACTCGCTGCACTCGGTCACCTTCGGCCCCGACGGCTGGCTCTACCTTAATCATGGCAACTGCGGCGCGCTCGTGACGGATCGTTCCGGTCGCACCTTCCGCGTCGGCAGCAGCTACAATCCGGAACAGCTGCCGTTCACCCCCAACCTCTACGGCTGGACGCCCCCGCAGGTGGCCGGAGCAACGAGTGACGACGGACACGTTTACGTCGGCGGATTCGCCATGCGCATGCGGCCGGACGGCACCCAACTCGAGGTGATCGGCCACAACTTCCGCAACAGCTACGAGCAAACCGTCACCTCCTTCGGCGACGTCTTCCAGAACGACAACGACGATCCCCCCGCCTGCCGTACGTCATTTCTCCTTGAATACGGCAACGCCGGCTTCGCCTCCCGGGACGGCCGCCGTTCCTGGCAGGCCGATCGCCGCCCCGGCCAGTCCGTCCCGATCGCTGAATGGCGACAGGAGGATCCGGGCGTCATGCCGGCCGGTGATGTCTACGGCGGTGGCGCGCCCACCGGTATGGTGTATTACGAGGGCGATACACTCGGGGCCGAGTGGCGCGGACTGCTGCTCAGCGGCGAATCCGCCCGCAACACTGTCTTCGGCTACCGGCCGCAGCCTGACGGCGCCGGTTTCGCGCTCGAGCGTTTTGATTTCCTGACCAGCAATCCCACCGGCGTGTTCGCCGGCACGGACTTCGTCCGCGGCCGCACCTCGTCGGAACCCCACACGTTCTTCCGGCCATCCGACGTCGCCGTCGGACCGGACGGCGCGATCTACGTCAGCGACTGGTTCGATCCGCGCACGGGTGGTCACCAGGATTTTGATGAGACGACCAGCGGCGCCATCTACCGCATCGCGCCGCGCGGTTTCCGTTCCGCTCCGCTGGCGCTCGACGTATCCACGGTGGAGGGACAGATCGCCGCCTTGAAGAGCCCGGCCGTCAACGTGCGTGCACTCGGCTTCGTGCCGCTGCGCGCCGCCGGTGAGGCCGTGCTCGAGCCCGTTGCGGCGCTGCTGGAGGATGAGAACCCGTTCGTCCGCGCCCGCGCGGTCTGGCTGCTCGCCCAACTCGGCCCGCGGGGCGTGCAGTGGGTCGAATCCGTGCTGCGCGGATCGGACGCCGCCCTGCGTGCAACCGCGTTCCAGGCGCTGCGTCGCATCGACCATCAAGTGCTGGCCCACGCGCGAAATCTGGTCCGTGACCCGTCGCCGGTCGTGCGCCGCGAGGTCGCGGTGGCGTTGCGTGATGTGCCGTTTGCCGAGTCGGGTGACTTGTTGCTCGCGCTGGCCGAAGGATTTGATGGCACCGACCGCACGTACCTCGAGGCCTGGGGGATTGGTTGCACGGGAAAAGAAAGCGAAGTGTACGAGCGACTCCGCACGTCCAAACTCGCCGCAGCCGATCCGCTGCAGTGGTCGCCCGCTTACGAACGACTTGTCTGGCGCCTGACCCCGCCCGCTGCCGCACCGGCGTTCGCCGCCCGCGCCCGTGCCTCAACTCTGTCGGAGTCCGACCGTCTCGCGGCCATGACCGCGCTGGGTTTCATTTCGCATCCCGACGCCGCGACGACGCTTCTCGACCTCGCCGAATCCGGACCAGGCCGGCTGCAGTCGACCGCCTTCTGGTGGTTGACCAATTACCGCAAGCAGCGCTGGGCCGACTTCAACGTCGATGCCGAGCTCAAGCGCCGCGGGCTCTACGATCCGGCGACGATTACTGTCGCGCCCAGCGTTGTACCTGAGCCGCCAAAACAATCCTCGCTCCCGACCGTCGAACAGATCGCCCAGCTCAACGGCAACCCCACGCGCGGGGCGGAACTCGTCAGCGCCTGTTTCCTCTGCCACCGCCTCGGTGATCAAGGTGTGGAATATGGCCCCGACCTCACGGGTTGGGCCCAGCGGCAGTCCACCGAGGCGCTGATCGATGCGATCGTGAATCCGTCCAACAGCATCGCGCATGGCTTCGAAGGTGGCGCGGTGGTGCTGAAGGAGGGCGGCGTCATCCACGGCATCATCGATTCGGCCGGCGATCCCATGATCATCCGTTCGATGGGTGGCCTGCGGCAACTCGTGCCCGCCGACCGCGTCGCCGAGCGCCCGTGGTTCGGCCGCTCCCTCATGTTGAGCGCCGAACAACTCGGCCTGAGCGGGCAGGACGTCGCCGACCTCGTCGCCTACCTCCGCTCCCTGTAGTCGCCTTCGGCGAGTGTAAGTCGGAAGTTTAAGTTTAAGGAGTAAGGCCCAAACCGGCCGAAGTAGCGGTAGCGGGTAGCGGGTAGATCAGATCACCGGATCTAAGCGCAAAGACGTGAAGAGGCGAAGGTACACGCAAAGGAGGAGTAGGCAACGCCGGCGAGGGGTCGCCGGCGGCGAAACGCCTTCGGCGAGTGGGCGCGTACCGCTCAACAGAATAGTCGGATCCTGCCTCGAACTCAGGGGCGTGCACCTTGAAGCCTCGAAATGACAGGGACCAAGTATCCAGTTCACGGATCGACCTCGGCGGTCTCTGCGCCCTCGGCGGTTCAACAAGTCGCCTTCGGCGAGTGTAAGTCGGAAGTTTACGTTTAAGGAGTAAGGCCCAAACCGGCCGAAGTAGCGCGTAGCGGGTAGCGCGTAGCGAGTAGATCGGACTCAGAAGCATTCTCCGGCCGCGCCAGCGGCCTTCCTGCTTCCTGCTCCCGCTTCTTCGCTCCGACCTTCGCGCCTTGGCGTCTTCACGCTTCGCTCCGACCTTTACTCCTTAAACTCAAACTTCCGACTTAAACATCGCCTGCGGCGTTGCCGCAGGCGATCAGAGCCGATGCAGGTGGAAGCCGCCGTCGATGTCGAAGACCGCGCCGGTGGAGAACGGGAAACGATCCTCGGCGATCGCACGCACGGCCTTGCCAATGTCGGACGGCTGTCCCCAACGACGGATCGGCGTGATGCCGCGCTCGTCTTCCAGAATCAGGCGATCGTACTTCTCCTTCACCGCGCCCGTCATGTCGGTCGCGATCACACCGGGGCGCAGTTCATAGACGTTGATGCCGTCGTTCGCGAGCCGGTCGGCGAACAGCTTCGTCATCATCGCGAGCCCGGCTTTCACCATGCAGTAGTCGCCACGGTTGATCGAAGCGGTGTAAACGGAGATCGAGGTGATGTTGACGATCCGACCACGGAAACCGCCTTCGTCCGGTGACTGCGTGAGCATCTGCTTCGCGACGCGCTGCGTCAGAAAGTACGGGCCCTTCAGGTTGATCGCGTAGAGCCGGTCAAAGCTCTCCTCACCCGCGTCGAGCAGATCGGCGCGCACCTTCGGCGCCACGCCGGCATTGTTCACCAGCACATCGATGCGACCAAACTGCGCCACTGTCTCGGCCACCAGCCGCTCCCGATCTTCCGCGATCGCAATGTCGCCCTGGACGACAAAGCCGTCGCCGCCCGCGTCGCGAACCTGCTGCAGCGTGTCCGCCGCCGCCTCCGCGTTGCCTGCGTAGTTGATCGCAACGCGACAACCGGCGCGCGCCAACTCGATCGCAATGCCGCGGCCGATGCCACGCGATGCCCCCGTCACAAGTGCGGTTTTAGGTGCCATGCCTGCAGCGAAAGGCACCCAACGCCGCGCCGGCAAGTCTGCCGCCCCGCCACAGTAGCACAGAGCCGCTTTGAATTCGAAAGTGTGACGGCTTCGTGCTCCCCCGCCGCGCGCGAACGGCTCCCCTGCTCCCTCCCGGCGCCTTCCGTCCTCTCCCTTCTCGCTGCTCCTTTCTCCATCCGCCGTCCATGGTTCAGCGTTCCGGGCTGTATGCGCAGATCGTTAATTGTCGAAGCTTTACGACGGGCTTGGCTTCGACCGAACACCGCGGGGCAACTCCTGTCAGAACCTCGTCCCGTGAAAAGTCTTTCCTTCTTTATCCTTGGGCTCATCGCCGGCGTGCTGGGTTACCATTACTACCTGCAGAGCACGCCCTTGCTGCCGGATCGCCCGGCTGCCGAACGCGTGCGCTCCGGTGCACGCGACGTGAGCGATCGGGTTTCCGAGAAGCTGGCCCACTGGAACCTGACCGGTGACGACATCAAACGCGACCTCGCGAGCAGCGGGAAAGTCATCCGCAACAAGGCGCGAGTCGCGGGCGCGCGCATCGACGACGCCCGCATCCTTTCCGTCATCAAGGCGAAGTTCATCCTCGACCAGTCGCTAAGCGCGCTCGACATCAACGTTGACTGCCGCGACGGCCACGTGCGGCTGCGTGGGCAGGTGCCGGACAACGAAGCGATCGGTCGCGCCGTCGCGCTCGCGCTGGAAACCGAAGGCGTGGTCGAGGTGGACGCCGAGCTCACGCCCGCCCCCGCCTCGACCGCCAGTTAAACGTATCCACGGTCAAAGCACACCAGAAGTAGCGAACGCCTTCCCGCTTAGTTCCGATTGCCTGATCAACTCGCTCCCTGGATTGCTCTGTGTCCTTCGTGCCTTGGCCGACTGTCGCTTCGCTCGAGAGTCGTGAAGATCGGTTTGGACTTCGCTTCGACCTTCGCCGCTTCGGGTCCTCGCGCTTAATGCCTGAGGCGCGGCCGGAGAAAGGAGAAGGGAGAAAGGAGAAGGAACCGGCTACCGAGAAGACTGGTTCCGGAACCACAACATCTCTTAGTGGGCTTGCCTCGAAAAAGTGGACAGTGGATCAGGCCGCCTTGATGTCCTTTTTCTGGTTCAATTTTTCGAAGGCCACAGGTGAGGTGTACCCCAAGGAGCTGTGGCGCCTCCATGGGTTGTAGAAGGTCTCGATGTAGTCGAAGACGGCGAGCTGGGCGGCCCGACGGTTGATGGGGATCACGGCGTCG
>JAEWIY010000110.1 GCA_023386835.1 Verrucomicrobiota bacterium | reverse complement strand
CCGCGCCACGGGCCTCTACGATTACGTTGAACCTGACCGATTGGTGCGCCCGCTCGCGACGCCCAACGATCCGGGTTGGTCCGACAGCTGGAACCTCGCCCGCATCGCCGCGCCCGCCGGCTGGGACATCCGCCGGGAGGCTCCCGACGTCATCGTCGCTGTCGTTGATTCCGGCGTGCGGCTGACGCACGAGGACCTGCAGGCGAACTTGTGGGTCAACCCCAACGAGCAGGCCAACGGTCGCGACGACGATGGCAACGGCTACATCGACGATATCCACGGCATCGATACACTGGGCGAAGAAGCCGCCCGGGGTCGCCCGGAGGACGAGAGCGGCCACGGCAGCCATGTGGCGGGTATCATCGGGGCGGTGGGCAACAATGGTCGCGGGTCCTCCGGGGTCGCCTGGAAGGTCCGGATCATGCCGCTCCGTTTTCTGCCCGCCGAAGGCGAAGGTTCCACCTCGAACGCCATCGCCTGCATCGACTATGCGATCGCCAAGGGCGCCCGCGTGATCAACGCCAGCTACGGCAGCGATCAATCGTCCAACGCCGAACGCGACGCCATCCGGCGCGCGCGCGACGCTGGCATCGTGTTTGTCACCGCCGCCGGTAACGACGGAGAGGATACCGACGTCCGCCGCCAATTTCCCGCCGGCTACACATTGGACAACATCGTTGCTGTTGCCGCCACCACGAGCTCCGACGCCCTCGCCTCGTTTTCCAACTACGGCAGCGGCTCGGTCGACCTGGGCGCCCCCGGCCAGGCGATCGTCTCGACGCTTCACACCAGCGACACCGCCTACGGCCAGAAGAGTGGCACGTCCATGGCCGCACCGCATGTGTCCGGTGCCGTGGCCCTGCTGATCGCGCAGTTTCCCAACGACACCTACCGGCAGACCATCAACCGGCTGCTTCGCGGCACCGAAGCGCTGCCGTCCCTCGCCGGGCGCACCCACACCGGCGGCCGCCTCAACCTTCAGCGCGCGCTGTCCACCACCACGAATCGTCCCTTCAACGATGATTTTGCCAATCGCGCGCGGGTCACCGGACTCAACGTTCGTGCCCGCTCCTCCAGCGTCGGCGCGACCCGCGAATCATCCGAACCGGTCCACGCCGGCGTCACCGGCGGAGCCTCGCTTTGGTGGCAGTGGACCGCCGCCAGCAGCGGCGACGTCGTCATCGACACCCTGGGCAGTGACTACGACACCGCTTTGGCCGTTTATCAGGGCACCGATCTTTCCGATCTCGCGCTGCTCGGCCAGAGCGACAACGCCGGCGGCGTCACCACCAGCCGACTACCGCTCACGGTCAGCGCCGGCGCCACCTATCAGATTGCGGTGGATGGCAAGGGAGGATCCTCCGGTTTCACCGTGCTGCGCGTCAGCTCCG
Organism: Verrucomicrobiota bacterium; assembly: GCA_023386835.1. Classification (GTDB taxonomy): domain Bacteria; phylum Verrucomicrobiota; class Verrucomicrobiia; order Opitutales; family Opitutaceae; genus Actomonas. The sequence continues at coordinate 6,143 of JAEWIY010000110.1, read as the reverse complement.
TTCCGTCCAACGACGACGTCGCCAACGCGAGCACGGTCACCGGACGGTCCTTTCGCGTCGACAGCACCAATCGCAACGCGTCCAAGCAGCCGAACGAACCGGACCATGCCGGACAGAATGGCGGCCGCTCGGTCTGGTACCGCTGGACGGCTCCTGACAGCGGTCGTTATCAGCTCGCGGCGTATTCAGTCGAAACGGACATGTTGGCGGCGGTGTACACCGGCAGCGGCTTCCCGCTTACCCGGGTTGGGTCCAACGACGACATGATCACGTCGCCCTACCGGAACACCGATTCGCTGGTCACCTTCACGGCCACGCAGGGCGCCACATACCTGTTTGCGGTTGATGATTTCGACAGCTCCAGCGGCGAGGGCGGCGCATTCACGCTGACGCTCAATCCCACCGCCTGGCAGGCCGCTACGCAGGACGAAATCAGCAGCACGCCGGCGGTGGCCGGTAGTGGCACCGTTTACGTCGGCTCGACCGACGGTCACCTCTACGCCTTCAGCTCCACCGGCGCCCTGCGGTGGCGCTACGAAGCGGGTGAGATCGGTGATTCCGGGCCGGCGATCGGAGCGGATGGCACGATCTACATCGCCTCGATCGACGGAAAATTACACGCGGTGAACAGCGTGGGCAGCGCCCTCTGGACGCGGTCGGTCAGCAGCACCGCCTACGGGAGCACACCCGCCATCGCGAGCGATGGCACGATCTACTTCCGGGCCGACGAACGTCTGTATGCCTTCACGCCGACCGGCTCGACGAAATGGTCGGTCGCCCTTCCGGGCGGCACCTATTCATCGCCCGTGATCGGCTCCGACGGAACGGTCTACGTGGGCTCCACCGGCCGTCTGACCGCCTTCACGTCGACGGGTGCGGAGAAGTGGTCGTATTCCGTTTCCGGTGACGTCTTCAGCAGCCCCGCGATCGGCGCGGATGGGACGCTTTACTTCGGCTCCCTCAATACCGTCAACCCGACCGGGCGCTTGCACGCGGTGCGCGCCGATGGTTCGCCACGTTGGTCAATCGCGCTCGGCAGTGGCCGTGAGATCTCGTCGTCTCCCGTGCTGGGGCCGGATGGCACCCTCTACGTTGCCTCGTACGACGCGAATCTCTACGCGGTCACCTCAAGCGGTGCGGTCAAATGGACCTACCGCCTAGGCGACGAAGTGCGTGCCTCCTCGCCGGCGGTGGATGCGGAAGGCCGCGTCTACATTGGCAGCTATGACGGTTCGGTCCATGTGGTGTCCTCCACCGGCACCCTGCTGGCGACTCTGCCCACTGCGGGCATCATCCGTTCCTCCATGACGCTGGCCGACGACCGCCTGTATTTTGGCAGTCAGGACGGAAAACTCTACGCCGCCGACGCGGCGCCACCCGCCGCCAGCGCCTGGCCACAGTTCCAACACGACGCGATGCACACGGCGCGCGCCGCCAGCGCCACCGCGCCGGAGCCTGAACCGCCACCGGCCGGCCCCAGCGATCCTGGCGCTCGCGTCATCAACCTGTCCACGCAGGCCCATGTTGGCACCGGCGAAAGCGTGCTGGTCGGCGGCTTCGCGATCCGCGACGGCTCCCGCCAGCTCCTGATCCGCGCGGTTGGGCCAACGCTCAACGACTACGGTGTTCAGGGGCCGCTGGCCAACCCAGTCCTGACCTTGCGTCGTGCCGACCAGGATACAGCGCTTCAGCAAAACGACGATTGGGGCGGCGCCTCAGCCTTGGTCAACGCCGGCAAGGCCACCGGTGCGTTCGAACTCCCAGCCGGGAGCCGGGACGCGGCTTTGTTGGTCACGTTATCTGAGGGCAACTACACCGCAACGATCTCCTCCGGCGAAAACGGCACCGGACGCGCCATCGTGGAGATGTATGAAGTTTCCGGCACCGGCAGCGGACGCTTCATCAACCTCTCGACCCGCACGGCCATCAGTAGCGCACAGACCGCTACGGCTGGTTTTGTCATCAGCGGCGGACGGAAGGAAGTGCTGGTGCGCGTAGCGGGTCCCGCGCTGGCCAGCTACGGCGTAACCAACCCTGCGGCGGACCCACGCCTGACCCTCTACCGCGGGCAGAGTGAGATTGCCTCCAACGACGACTGGGCATCCGATGCCACGACCGCCGGCGCGTTCCCGTTCGCGGCCGGCAGCAAGGATGCGGCCCTCCGCACGACGCTCGAGCCCGGGGCGTACACCGTCCTCGCCGCACCCGCGAGCGGCACCGGCGGGGTGGTGCTGATCGAAGTGTACCTTCTCGATTAGGCATGGCGCGCGTTTCGCTACCACCGACTGCCTCCGCGTCCGCGGCCCCCCGGTGGACGCCCTGGCGTCCGGTCGCTCCCGACCTGCGTCTCACCCCGACGGTGCTGACGGAACTGCTCGACGGCGGGCAGTCGTTCCGCTGGTGGCCCCAGCTTCGTCAGGACTCGCTGAATACAACCGAGTTCTGGCTGGGCCAATGGAAGGAAAACGTCACTGCGCTTCGTTTGGGCGGCGACGGCCGCCTCGAGTGGTCCGCCCCCGCAACGGTTGCCGGCCAAGTGGAGCAACGATTGCCCGAGTACCTGGGCCTCACGTCGACGCACGATGATGCCGTCGATGGTTTACCGTGGCGCAGCGATTCGCATCTCGCCGCCTGCCTCGCGGCGTTTCCAGGACTGCGCATCCTGCGCCAGCCCTTTGACGAGACCCTGCTCGGCTTCCTCTGCAGCGCGACAAAACAGATCGTCCAGATCAAGCAGATGCTCGCGCTGCTGGCGCGACGGTTTGGCCGCCAGATTTTGCCGCCGTCCGAAACGCCGGGCCCTACCCATCGCGGGGCGATTGGCTGGCGCCTGCCCACTTGGGGTGAGCTGGCGAATGTAGCCGAATCGTCATTACGCGAATGCCTGCTCGGCTTTCGGGCGCGCTACATTCACCAGACCGCCCAGTTTCTCACTGAAAACCCTGGCTGGCTGGAGGAGACGGCTTCGGCTCCCTACGCGGTGGCGAAGGAACGGCTATGTGGGCTGCCCGGGGTCGGCGAAAAAGTCGCTGACTGTGTGCTCCTCTTCGGCGCCGGTCGACTCGAAGCGTTCCCTGTGGACGTGTGGATCCTGAAGGCGATGGCGCGCCGTTACGGGCTCGAGCGCTGGCCGACACCGCATGTCGCTCAGTTCGGCCGCGTCCATTTCGGCCGCGCCGCCGGGCTGGCCCAGCAGTACCTTTTTGCCTACGAACGAGCCGCCGCGCGCGAATCACGCGGCAGCGCGTGAGGGCCAGGTCGTTCAGCGTTCACGCTGAATCAACTCCACCTCGTAACCTTCCGGCGCGTCGATGAACGCAATCACCGAGCCGCTGCTGGTCTTCGTCGGGCCGTCGCTGAGCGGGTAACCCTTGGCCGCTGCCTCCGCAGCAAACTTCTCCAAGTCCTCCACTTCAAACGCGAGATGGACGAGGTCGGGTTGCACCTGAACCTTGGGGGCTCCCGGCATGTAACACAGCTCGATCTCTTCGTCGCTGCCTGGCGTCGTTAGAAACACGAGTTGCGCCCCCCGGGGCGACGTATGCCGCCGGCTGACGGTCAGCCCCAGCGCGTCCGTATAGAACTTAACCGTCCGTTCGAGATCATCGACCCGCATGCGGGTATGCAGAAGTTTCTTCACCAATGCCATAGGCCGGCACCGTAGCCAACCTTGCGCGCGGCGCCACTGCCTTTTTACGGCTGCGCCTGGCGGTCAAAGCGGCCGATGTTGCGTGAGCTGCTTTGTGGAAAGGCTCGAGCCAATGTCGTGATGAACTTCTCCGCCTTCGGATCCGCGGAGTAGCCGACGATGTTGACGCTCGGCACTGGGCGCCGGGCAGCCTGATAGAGGTCACGCGCGCGCCGCTGCGCATAACGCACGACGTCCTCCGGCGAGTAATAGGTGGTCGGCTCGCGGGGTTGCCGCGGCCCGGGACGGACGGGCGCACCCGCGCTGCCACCCTCACGCACCACCGGCGGCAAACCGCGCTGGCGCCGCTCGGCATTCACCCGGTCCTGCTGCGCCTGCCAGGCGGCGCGTTTGACTTCGTAAGCCGCCATCTCCGCCTGGCCCTTCGGGCTGGCCTCGTAAGCCGCCCGGTCGGTCCGGAAACGCTCGACCGATCGCCGCCACTCCGTATCCGCCGCGGCATCACGCCCGCGCTGGATCGATGGGGTGCCATCGGTGATGATAAAAACCAAATCCGGCAGCATCTCGAAAGCCGTGATCAGCGCGAGGTCGAGTCGCGAGGCCCCACCGTCGTCCGGCCAGTCGGTCATGGTCGGCTGGTGGTTCTTGCGAAAGGTCCCGCGTTGCTCAATCCGGCCGCCGTTCAATCGCCAGTAAGGCGCGATCCACTCGCTGACTTTCAAGGTGTTGTCGGAGGTGGCGACAATCGGCGCGGGCGCGAACACATCCACCGCACGCTCAAACACCACGACGTTGAAAAGCGTTCCCGGAGAGAGGCCACTGATCATCGCCACAAGCTCGGCCTTCACGCGCTCGTAGCCCGGCAGGTCGCCCCGCTCCGGCGCGACCATCGAGGCGCCTGCATCAACGATGAACACCACCCTCTCGCCTTGCTTCTGAATTCCGAAGAAGTTGATGGCCGAGACGCCGAAACTCAGTCCGCCGGCGCCGATCCGCCCGACGCCCTTGCCTCCGGCGCCCACCACCGGTGCCCCGCCCACCACGGGCACCACCAAGCCGGTCGACGGAGAAACCAGCGCCTGCACGTCCTGTTTGAGCAAGGACTGCATGGCCGCTCCGGTCTGCGCGCTGGGCCGGGCGCTTTGTTTCTGCATCTTCTGCATCTGCACCTGGTACTCCACCGCCGCCGGCGGCAGCTTTACGGCGGGTGGCGGTGAGGTGAACGTCGCCGCGGGCGGACGGGTATAACGGTAGATCTTCCACGAAGCGACCAGCACGCCGGCGAACACGTGTACCGCCACGCTGATCGCCACCACCCAGAAGAGGGTGCTGCGCGCTCGTGGACCAGACGACACGCCGGACACGATCAATCCAGGTTGAACGAGACCAGCGTGATTCGCGCGATGGCGCAGGCATTGAGCACATCGATGACGCGTTGATGCGTCGCCTCGTCTTCCGCCTGCACGATGATGAACGCCGGCACTTTGGCATCGGCCGCCGCCTGGCGAAACCGTGTGAGGGTTGCGGTCAACAGCGGCAGGCTCGGATCCTCCGGCCGGTCATAGGGCTGGCCGTTCAGCAGGACGATGCCGTCCGCCAGGATGTCGATGATCTGCTCCTCCGGCATATCGAGGGAGTCCTCCTGCTGCACGCGGCTCGGCAGCGACAGGGTGATATCCGTCTCCTCCTTCACGAACGCGGCCGTGACCATGAAGTAGATCAACAGCAGGAAAACGACATCGAGCATCGAATCGAGGGAGAACGCCTCGTCCTGCTCAAGCGCGGGGTTCTGCGTTTTCATTCTGTCGATCCGGCTGCGACAATTGATGTATCGCCGCAGTTGTTACGAGTCGGACTGATACGACGCAAACACGATGTCGCTCAGGCCCGCGTCCCGGCAGGCTTTCATCACTTGTTTAACGTGAGCATACGCCGCCCCGCGCGCCGACCGAATCACCACCCTCGCCTGTGGTTGGTCCCGCTGCCAGGCCGCGGCGGCCGCCGCCAAGGTGTCGAGGTCGACCCGCTGCGCCCCGACCCAAAACGTGCCGTCAGCGAGAATCGAGATCATCAGCCGCCCTTGCTGGTTCTCCGCGAGCGCCGCGTTCGGCGCGACCGGCAACTCCACCTCGACCTTCTCCAGCGAGATGAAGGTGGAGACGATCATGAAGAACGCGATCAGCTGAAAGACGATGTCCATCATCGCGGTCATATCGAAGCGCAGGTCCTGACTATCCAGCGGCGGCAGCTTCATACCCGCGCGCTGGCTGCTCCAATCGCCGTGTCCGCCGCCACCCTCGCGGATGAATCCACCACCCGAGGTCCGTTGCGTGCTGCCGCGAGCGCGCAGGAAAGCTGGTGCTGCAGGTCGCCGCACCGCCGGGCAATTCGTGACGTCAGTTTCGCATAACGACTCTTGAAGTAGAAGAACGCGAACATGGCCGGAATGCCGACGATCAACCCGACCGCCGTTGTGATCAGCGCCTCCGAGATG
>JAEWIY010000109.1 GCA_023386835.1 Verrucomicrobiota bacterium | reverse complement strand
ATATTTCCGGGGTTCGTGATTTCGATGCGGCTGATGGAGCCACCCTCAACAATCGCGACCGCGGTGGCGCCGGTGCCGCCGCCGAGCAGCGTTACCGTGGGTGTGGATTCGTATCCAAAACCACGATTCAGGATACTGACGCCGCCGACTCGGGCGGGTGTTTCAACAACGGTGATTGAGCGTACGTCGACCCGTAGCGCGGGCGACTCCTGCGCGGGCAGGCCGCCCGCCAGCGCCATAAGGGCGCCGGCGAGCATGAAGCGAAGACTGGATTTCATCAACTCGTCCTCTGGAAGGTTGCGCAGGCGGGTTAGCGCCGCGGGGAGGGGGCGATCGGCGCTTCGAGCGCCGTGAAGGGATCACTGCCGTCGCGGTAGCCGGGCAGCTCGTCACGCCGCAGCTTCATTTCGCGAATCATGCGCGGATCGAAGACCTCTTCGACCGGCGAACCCTCCGCCTGGAGCGTGCGGGCCGTGATGAAGATGAGGAGATTGCGCTTGGTCTCGTTCTTCGAGTCAGAGCGGAAGAGGCGGCCGATGGCCGGAATGGAGCCGAGGACCGGAACGCGCGTCTGACCGTTGGTGGTCGTCTGCTCGATCAGGCCGCCGATGCCCATCGTGTATCCATCGCGGAGCGACACCTGGGTCTTGCTCTTGCGGCTGGCGATGATCGGGATCTCGGCGCCGCTGGCGCCGCCGAAGGTCGTGGTGCCGGTGCGGCTGCTGACCTCGGGCTCAACCGTCAGCTTGATGAAGCCCTGGGAGTTCACCTGCGGGGTGACGCGCAGGATGATGCCGATCGGGCGGTATTCAAAACCGCTGACCTCGAACGTGCCGCGCTCCTGGTTGTAGGTGTAGCTCGGAACCGGGAACTCCTCACCAATGTTGATGGTGGCCTGGGAGTTGTTCAGCGTGACGACCGTCGGGTTGGAAACGAGCTTGGTCTCGTTTTGCGACTGCAGCGCGCTCAGGACGAGGTTGAACTCGCTGGCCGAGAAGACGCTCGAGATGATCCGCTCCGTGCCGCTGGTGTTGACCAGCGAATTGAGGGAATCGAGCGCGGAGATCGAGGAGTTCTGGGTGCCGGACGTCGCGGTGGTGCTGGCCGTGTTGCCCATGGTGGCCGAAGTCGACATCGAGCCGGTGCTGGTCACCGCCCCGCCGGCCGACGTGACCGTCGACGTATTCGTGGAGGAGTTACCCGAGTTCGTGCCGGTGGTCGTCGAATTGCTGTTGTTGCTGCCGGTCGTGTTGGTGCCGGACTGCGAGCCGCCGTTCACGCGCTCCTGCCCGCCGGTCTTGATGTAACCGCCGAACTCACCGTTCTGCTCCGAACCGCGCACGCCGACGCGGAACGCCTCGAGCGAGGCCCAGTTCACGCCGATGTTCTTGATGTCGCGGTCCGTCACCTCGACGAACTTCGTTTCGATCATCACCTGGTCGGTCGCCTTGTCCAACTGCTCGAGGATCGGGCGAATGCGGCTGAGGCGGGACGGGCGCTCCGTAATGACGAGCGCGTTGCTGCGCTCGTTCACCACCACCCGGCCGCCGGCGGCCGGGTCGACCAGGGGCTGCACCGAGCCGAGCAGGTCGCCGGCGCGGGCGTAGTTGAGAATAAATACATCGGTCACCACCGGCTCGAGGCTGAGCGACTCCTGGCTCACGACCTTGATGATGTTGCCCTCCTCGATGAACGTGTAGCCGACCGGCGAGAGCACCACCTGGAAGATCTGCCGCCAGGTGACGTCGCGCAGCTTGATCGAGGTGTTGCCCTGCAGCGTGTCGGGGATGACGAGGTTGAGTTCGAACAGGTCCGCCACGTTGCGCAGGACGGTGCGAATCTCCTCGTCGGGGAAGTCGACCGACAGCGTATCGCGGTCACGCGAGACGGTCGGGGTATCGTCGCCTTCAATGACCACCGCAGCGTCGGCGGTGAGGGTGGAAGGCGGAATGGATTCGTCGGTTTGACCCACTAAACGGGTCGACAGCGCGACGACCGCAAGCAGGGCGATGGTAAGCGGGCGGGTGCTCATGAGCGGTTCGCAGGTTTGATGGGCCGGGTAAGTTCCTCGCCACGGAGGCGAAGCGTGAAGCTGGTGTTCTGGATGTTGCTGATAACGAGTTCGTATGATTGACCGTCAAAGCTAATGGGGAGGGTGTCTCCCACTTTGATCCTCTTTTGACCGAAGAGCAGGATCGGCTCGCCTCCGAGCATCATGGTGCCGCTCGGGTTGATCATGGGGGCGATGGCCTCGAGTAGTCGGCGGTCGGATACGGTCGCGGGGCGCGTTTCCGTTCGCTCCTCCGTGTGGACGGCGGTCACCGCCGGCTGGTTCGTGAAGGGATTTTTCGGCGACGCGGCTTCACGCGCCGCGGATTCCGCGGGCGTGGCGCTGAGTTTGCCCGCGAGCTCGACCGTGGCGGCGCGAGTCGAGGGCGCGGGCACATCGGCCCGTTGTGCCCAAGCGGCGGCCGGGGTGAGGGCAGCCAGCGTGAGGAGGATGGCGGTTGTGCGCATATTAAGAGCGACCAAGAACCTCGATGTTCATGCTGAGGGTCAGCAAGGGCTCCGCGTCCGAACCGCCGCGGCTGCGGTCGCGCTGCGGAGTGACGGTCATCTGAACAAAGCGGACGTACAGGTTCCCGTTCTCCAGGCGCTCGAGGAACCGCATCACCTGCGTGTAGGTGCCATCGAGCGCGATCGTGTAGGGAACGGAAAGATACGCACGGTCGCCCTTGGTGGCGGCCGGCGTCCCCTGGCGAAGGTCGATCAGCTTCACGCCCAGGCTCGCCTCGAGCTGGTAGAAGTACTGGAGATTGTCGGCCAGCGCGCCCGGGGTGATCGTGCGCGCGGCAATCTGCTCGTTGGCCTGCTGCACGGCCTGCAGGTGCTCGCCAAGCAGCGTCGCATTGGCGATGTTCCGCTGCTGCCGGGTTCCCTCCTGGGTCTTCTGCTCCAGGGAGGTTTCGAGCTGGGTGATGTCACCGCTCCGAAAATACAAAGCGAGCCCCAGCCCCACCACCAGCGCGCCGCAGATGAAGCGCACGGGGTAGGTCTTGACCGCCTTGATGACGTCCTGGGTTTCGAGGCTCATTTCTTCCCTTTGGGCGCGGTGGCGCCGAGTTTCATGTGGACTTCGACGTTGAGCTGCTCGCCCTGCGGGCTGCGCGAAAGGCTGGTGAGCGCGATGCTCGAGAACTTCGGCCCGATCTCAGGATCAGCCTGCAATTGGGCGACGTAAGCCGAGGCCAGTCCGCTCGCCGCACCCGGCGTGCCGCGGATGGCCGCGCGGATCGTGACGCTGCCCTCCCGCATGTCGAAGTGCTCGAGGACGATCTCTTCCGGCATGGTCTCCGCCAGCCGATTGAGGAAGGTGGTTGGCACCACCGGACGCTCCATAAAAGCGCCCACTTCCTTGATCTTCTTTTCCTCGGCCTGGAACTTCTTGAAGTCGGCGACCGCAGCCGCGCTGGCCTTGCGTTCCGCCGCGATGCGCTGGTCCCACTCAGCCACCTGGCTGACCAGCGTGGCCCGATTGTATTCCTGATACGCGAACAGCAGGACGACCACGACGGCGACAAGGACGGCCGAGGCGTTGATGAAGAACGCCGTCCGGACGACCTTCGTGTCCGGCAGTCGCTGGTAGTTGCGGAAGTTCGGATGCCAGGCCGGCGTAGCGGCCGCGGCAGCCTCAGTTTTCTTGCTTGGTAGCGACAGCATCGTATTGGGCCATCAGGCCAAAAAGTCCCAGCCAGCGGGTGGTGAGCGGCTGGGCCGCCACCGTATCGGAAAGAGTAATACCATTGCCGCGCAGCCACGGCACGATCTCGGGTTTCATCACCTGCAGCCCCAGCTGGGCCGCCACCACCGTCTCCAGCCACTCCAGTTTCTGCGGCAGATGGACGCACACGATGTGGCCAATCGACTGCCCGGTTTGCACCTCGTAGAAACCAATCGACGACTGCAGCTCCTTCAGCAGCCGCTTGATCAGGAGCGGCCCGAGGCCGGTGAAATCAAAGGTGTTGGAGAAGAAAAGTTTTCGGGCGGATTCCTCATCCTTCAGCCCCAGTTCCTTCTGCACCACCGGCACCATCGCGGCGAGCCCCTGCCCGATCGGGCGCGAGGCTTCGACGCCGTCCGCCGACACGATGAAGGAGTGTGTGCTCTCCATCTCCAGTTCCAGCACCAGCAGGGGCGACTTCATTCCACCCTGCCGCAGGTAATCCTTCAACGCGCCCAGCACCGCGACGGTGCCGAGTTCGAGGCGCTCCGGATAAACCTGCTGCGCGAGGAGCTTCTCCTGCTGGGAAATGACTTCGTCGTTGGGCAGCCCGGCGACGAGCACATCCTTCACCGCCGCCTTCGTGAGATCATACTCGGTGCCGTCGGCCGAATTGAGGAGCGCGAGGGTATAACGATCGGCTTCGATCCGAAATTGCGCCGCGGCGAAATCGTTCAGGTAACCCGGCTCCTTGACGCGCTTCGGCTCGATGGTGGCGCGGCGCACCACGCGATTTGGCGGATAGATGCCGCAGACGGCGCGCAAGAGCGACAACGCGGCCTTCTTCGGCAGGAAGTGCTGAACGATTTCGGCCCAGGCGGCTTCATCGCCCGTCGCGCACTCGCGCACGTCGTCCACGACCAGCGCGCCGCTGCTGCCGGTCGTGCGAGCCACCAGGGTGGTGGACTCGGCGACTTCGACGAAGAATCCGTTGGATTTGGCCGTGAAGAACATGCGCAGACGCGGAAAAGCTTGAGAGAAAGGGCCCCCCAAGTATCGGACGGATGGTGACGAAGTTGAGCGGACGGAACTTTCCGCACCCGGGGACGTGAAGCCGGCAACCTATTGTTGCTGAGGGTGAAAACAAGATCCATCCCCGACCGTGCAACAGGTTTACGATTCGTTAGCGGTGAATGGAGGCCGGCGTCCGGGCACAAAAAAACCCGTCGCAGGCTGCGACGGGTATTGAAACTGCGGAGACCGGAGCGGGCGCCCGTTTACTTCTGCCAGGTGCGCTTCTTGTGCCGGTTGGACTTCAAGCGCTTCCGGCGCTTGTGCTTGTTCATCTGCAGGCGGCGCTTCTTCTTGAGATTGCCCATGATCGAAAGTGATTGAGTTTGTGGTCCTGGCTCAGGCCTTCTTGGCCGTGAACGCCTTCGCGATATGCGACTTCGCGCGGCTCGCCGCGTTGCGGTGCACCACGCCGGACTTGGTCGCCCGATCCATCGCCGAAGCGTAAGCCGCGCCGGCCGACCGCACTGCCTCCTGATCGGCTCCCGCCACCGCCGCCTCGAAACGCTTGTGCAGCGTCTTCAAGCGGGTTTTTACGGCCTTGTTGCGAAGGGTCTGCCGTTGCGTCTTACGAGCCGCTTTGATTGCGGATTTGGTGTTGGCCATGGCTTGAGAAAAAGTTGAAAGGGGCCAACAACCTCAAACGAGCCGAGCCGAGTCAAGGGTGAATTCAACACGTGCCTTTTCCCTTGGCGCGGCGAAGCTTCAACCCATCCAATCGGAAAACAAGCTGGCAAGTTGTCAGGTTTTTCCTTAGCGAACGCTTGCATGATGACTGCGCTCCAGCCCGTACGCGTCTTGCTGGTCGATGACAGCGCCTTGGTTCGGGAGGGTATACGAAGCGTGTTTGGCGACCTCCGCACTCAGCCTCCAATCGAGGTGGCCGGAGAGGCAGCATCAGTCGCGGAGGCAATCCGGCGGGCGGATGAAGTGAAGCCGGACGTCGTCCTGCTCGATATCCGCTTGCCCGACGGCTCGGGGTTCACGGCCTGCCGGGAGATGCTCAAGCGGCACCCCGGTTTGCGAGTGCTCATCCTGACCTCGTTCACCAACGACGGCTTCATTTACGAGGCGATTACGAGCGGCGCGCAGGGTTATCTGATGAAGGAGATCGATCCGCAGGGGCTGGTCCAAGCCATCCACGATCTCATGGCGGGCAAATCGATCCTTTCACCCGACATCACGGCGGGCGTGATGCGAATGGTGCGCGGCGGAGCATCGCGCGGGGAGGCCGGAGATCTCTCGATTCTGTCTGCGCAAGAGCGACGCGTTCTGGCGCTCGTCGCCGAAGGCAAGACGAACAAGCAGATCGCCGAGGACTTGGGGCTCAGCGACAACACGGTGAAAAATTACCTGTGCAACGTGTTCGAGAAGCTCCAGGTACGTCGCCGGTCGCAAGCGGCCGCCCTGTACGTGCAGGCGAATCCGCCGACAAATTGATCGCCTGAACCGCCTCTCGCTGAGCGGCTAGGGAGAGGATGCCGCCACGGCGCGGCAACTACGTAAGGTAACGATTCGTGGACCTACTAGGGCCTGTTCCCTAGCAGCCGTCTGCCCGATTAGGGACCAAACTGTCCCTGAAGGACTCTGCAGCAAATTGCAAAAGACTGGTAAAGTTTTTGCATGTTCACTGTCCACGCTTCCACCGTCCGCACGGCGAAGCACCAACGAAACGGCCAAGCCGCGTTCACGTTGGTCGAAGTCGCCTGTGCCGCCTTCGTCCTCCTGTTCGCCATCGCGTCGTCGATCATCGCGATGCAGACCGGTTTTCGTTCGTTGGACTACGCCCGCGGCCTGACGCTCGCTTCGCAGATCGTCCAAGGTGAGGTGGAGAACTTCCGAATGCTCCCGATTGAGCTCGTGCAATCGACGTTCGAGTCAACGCCCAACACAACTTTCACGAAAGTAGCCGTCGGACGGGAGTACACAATCACCCGGACCATCTCGGACCCAGTCGGCGCCAGCGCCTCGATGCGCCTCTACGACGTCGATTTCATCATCGAGTGGAAAGGGGTGGATGGGCGGACGCATTCACGACGCACCTCCACTCGTTACAGCGAAAACGGCCTGAACGACTATTTCGGCTCCAACCCCAAGCGCACGCTCTAATGAAAACGAAGAAAGCTTCTGGTTATACCTTGGTGGAGGTGCTGTTGGCGATGGCATTGGGCACGGTGGTTTTGACCGCGACCATGAGCAGCTTCCTCATGCTGGGCCGAAGCGGCCTCAATATCGGCAACTATAATGACATGGAGTCGCAGGCTCGCGTGAGCCTCGAGCGATTCGGCCAGGATGTCCGCCAAGCGAGTGGCATTACGTGGACGTCCTCGAGCGAGATCGCCCTCACCTTCCCCGCCGCCAAGACCCCGAACACGGTGATTTACCGCCGCAGTGGTGACACGCTCGTGCGTGAGGTGCGTTCGCCCGCCAACGCGGTGCTGGAGCAGCGCAATCTGGTCACCGGTGTCACGCAACTGGTGTTCACCGGCTACGCGGTGGATGGCACGGCGATTGCGGAAGCCGCCACGACTTTGGAGAAGAATCTGCAAACGAAGCAGCTTGAACTCTCCCTGCGCGCGGCCCGCTCCAGCGCCACGGTCGCTACAGCGACGAACACGCTGCTGTCCGCCCGCTTCATTCTGCGAAACAAGGCCGTCTCGTTCTAACCATGAAGGCGACATTCCACCCACATCGTCGCCGACGAGGATCGGTGCTCGTCATCGCCTTGGTGCTCGCTGCGGCCATCGCCATCGCCCTCGGCAGCTACCTTCAGGTCGCCAAGACCTCGTTGGATATTTCGCACCGGGCCTACTACGCCAACGCGGCCACGAACCTGGCTGAAACCGGGTTGGAACAAGCCATGTGGTCGCTCAACGCGAAGGACTGGACGGGGGGCTGGGCCCCTGTGACCGGAGGTGTGATGCGCACGTTCACGAGCGCTGACGGCATCGGCAGCTACACCGGGAATACGACGGGAGCGGTCGTCGTGCGCGTCGACAACCACAATCCTGCGCCCGGCAGCACCCCGACGGTTTACGCCAAATCGCTGATCAAACCGTATCGCGGAGCGCCCATTGAGAAATGGCTGAGGATCAACTGTGGCCTCGGCTCAAGTCCTTGGGTGGGCATCGTGGCGCAGACGATGGGAGTGAGCGGCGGTGCCGCGATTTTCGACTCTTATCGCTCCAAAATCGGCGGCGCGAAGGTGAAGTACATGAACGCCATCCCGAGCGGCACCGGCATCAACCGCGGCGCAAATATTTCCCTGGTCGCACTGTCCACGGATGCTGACTCAGTCGACGGGTCCAACTCCAAGATCTACGGCTATATTTCAGTCGGAGCCGAAGAGAAGGTCGACGCAGTCGCTTTCCACAAAAACGCCATGCTGACGGGCGACTTCGATGCGCCTCCGAAAACTCAGGACCTTTCGCGAATCACCTACGATGCGAGCCTGAGCATCCCGCGCGTCAAGCAGCCGACAGGGGGCACAGCGATTCCGAACATCACCTCCGCCACCACGCTCACGTCGGGCCAATATACCGTCAACAAGGTCGATTTGAGCGGAGCAGGGAGTAACTTGACCATCGCTCCCGGCGCCAAGGTTGAGCTCTACATTCCCACGACATCCACGACCGAAACCGTGCTGAAGGTCGGTGGTAACGCCAAGATTATCATCCCTGACGATGCCGAATTGGTGATCTATACTCCGGGCGACGTGAGCGTGACGGGTAACAATGTGGTGAACACCGGGTCCGCGACGTCGTTTGGTATTCCTCGGCAGTTCGTGATCTACGGCACTCGCAGCAAGACGATCGCTGACCGACAGGAGATCGTGCTCGGAGGCCAGGGCGAGATGTACGCGATTGTTCACGCCCCGGACGCCAACATCACACTCAACGGCGGCGGCAGCTCCGGTCACTTCTACGGAGCGTTGGTCGGGCACCACGCAGAGTTGAATGGCGGCGCCAACGTCACTTGGGACGAGACGCTCGCCGACGACACCACCATGCGCGTGTGGCGCGTGGCTGAATGGATCGAGTACACGACGGCCACGGAGCGGGCCACCATCGCCGACAAATTTGAAGCGGACGATTAGGCCAGCGGCTGGCCCTATCCCAGTAGGGACCATTTACTTCTAATCCGCTCTCAATCCACGATCATGCCGTACCGATGGGTGCGGCATGATTCGTTTTCGCCGTCCTCGTCCGCCGGGTGCCGCGCTGCGTCCGCTGCGCGATGACCGCGCGTTCACCATCGCGGAGGTCGCCATCGCCTCGCTGGTGCTGCTCTTCGGGATCACTTCGGCGATTGTGGCGATGCAAATCGGCTACAAGTCACTTGATCTCGCCCGGACGCTGACGCTCTCCTCCCAAGTCCTGCAGAGTGAGATCGAACTCGTCCGGATGAAGCCCTGGGGCGAGATCAAAGGATTTCCAGAGGGTGATCCGGTCGACCTCGAACCGAGCCTGGCTCCGACCGGGCACGAGGACAAATTCCGTCTCCCCACCGAATTCACGCTGCATCGCGTTGTAAACACGATCCGTCAAGACCCCAGCACGAGCGAGCCTCTGATGCGGGAGATCATTATCACCGCCACGTGGAAGACGATCGACGGCAAGATTCACCGTCGCAGCACGTCGACCCAGTACTGCAAGGAAGGCCTCAACGACTACTATGTCACCGACCCCAGCACGTAAGCCGCACCGCCAACGCGGTTTTTCCCTCGTTGAGGTTCTGATCGCGGTCTCGCTCTCCGTCGTCCTGATGGGCGCCGTGATGACGAGCTTTCTGATGCTCTCACGCAGCGGGGCCAACCTCGCCAACTACTCGGACATGGAGGCGGAGGGACGAGTCAGTCTGGAGCAATTTGCCCAGGACGTCCGGCAGGCCAGCAACATCATTTGGAACTCCCCCACCAAGGTCACCCTGACCTTCAACAGCGCGGATAACGTCTCCTATGAGCTCGGCGGCCTGGCCAACAACGAGTTCATCCGACTCGTCCACAATGGCCCGACCATTCGAAAGAAGACGCTGATCACCGGGGTCGATAACACCACCTTTGCGCTCACGGGCTACACGGTGAACGGCCACAAACTCCCCGTCAGCACCGACGCGGAGCGAACCGTGGCGAACCGCGACACCAAGCAACTCCAGCTTCAACTCAAGTCACTGCGCAGCACCGTGACGGTGAGCACCGCCACGAACTCCGTGCTCTCCGCCCGGTTCATCCTGCGCAACAAACGCGTCACGTCCTGAGCCCCCGCCATGACCTTCTCGGCCCCTCACATTTCAGGGCAGGCCCCGCGTTCGCGCCGCGAGCGCGGGAGCGTCGTTATCGTCGCCCTGCTCATCTCGATCATCATCGCGCTCTCGCTGGGCAGCTACATCTCCCTTGGCCGAAGCACCCTCGAGATCGCCAATCGCGCCTACTACAACAACGTCGCGATGAACCTCGCGGAAACCGGCCTCGAAAACGGCCTGTTTGCGTTCAACCAGCACAAACTCGACGCCGCCGACGCGTGGGACGGCTGGACGACCCCGGAAAGTGGTGATGCCGCTCGGGTCTGGGACGATTTCGTCTACGAGGGCAATAACAAGGGCAAAGTCCGCGTCTATGTGGACAACTACAATTCCAGTTCTCCGGCCCTGATCGCCCGCTCGACGATGACGCTGTATCGCGGCGCCCCGGTCGAGAAATGGATCCGCGTGACCCTGACGAAGCGCTCCCGCTTCGACCTCGGCATGGTGGCCAAGACGATCACCATGTCCGGCGGCAATGTCGTGCTCGACAGCTATGACTCGCGAAAAGGTGACTACAACGCGCCCACAGCCGATGGCGTGAATCGCAACGACGGCATTACGGTCGGTTCGACCTCGCTGGAGGACGACACATTCAACCTGAGCAATTCCAGCGTCTACGGTTACGTTTCGGTGGGTACCCCGGACTATGACGGCCTGAAGCTCGGGCCGAACGCCTCGATCGGTCCGCTCGGCGCCACGGGGATCGACTACACCCGTGTGAATCGAGACTTCCGCATGGATTTCGACGATGAAGTCGCACCGTCCGCCGACGGCTTGCCACCGGTTAGCTCGATCAAAAACACAACCTACTACGGCAGCGACGCCGGCACTCCAGGCGGAACCTATGACCGTAAGGACACCCTCAATGGGAAAACCAATGTCCGGTACTTGGCTGCCGGTAACATCGACCTGAGCGGTGGCAAGTCGCTGACGATCGGTCGCGATTCGTCCGGTAACATCAGCCCCGTCAACTTGGTCATCATCATCACCGCGACCAGCGGCGATGGCATCAAAGTCACCGGCAACAGCTCGACGATGATCAAGGTGGAGGAAGGCTCCTCCCTTCAGGTGTACACGGCCGCCAACGTGTCCATTGCGGGCGGTGGTATCGCCAACGCGAACGAGCCGTCCCACTTCATGCTTTTCGGCACCAAGCCCCAACCGGGCGAAAACGAGTCCGCCAGTCAGAGCATTTCGATCTCGGGCAACGGCAATTTGAGCGCCGTCGTGTACGCGCCGGGCGCGAACGTCACGTTGAATGGTGGTGGTTCCTCCGGCCACGTCTACGGCGCCGTCGTCGGCCACACCGCGAAGCTCACCGGCGGCAGCAACTTTCACTACGACGAGTCACTCAAGGATCTGGACATGGGCGACACGTACCGGCTGCACACCTGGCAAGAGCTCACCACGGACGCCCAGCGCAGTACAGTCCGCGCCAAAGTTGAATTTTAACCTTTCACTGGACGCGCCGGCCAAGCCGGCGGCGTGACGCCGGTCAACCGATTCCACGCGCGGGTTCCCGCCAGGGCGATGGCTTCAGTCAGACCTTGCCGCTGCTGAGCCGTGGCCGCCTGCAAGACCGGCGGCCGCTCCAGCACGAGTTCCTCCCCGCAGCGCACCAGCACCCCCCAGCCTGCCGGCCATTCCGCGGGCGCGAGCAGATCCTCTTCCGCCACCAAGTACAGGAGGTCGGCGCAGCGGTACCGAAACAGCCGCGCAAACTTGGTCCCGAAGCGCAGCCGCTCCTGCAGGGTGCCCAGTTCGGTGAGCAACTCGCGGTAGGCGCGATGCTCGAGCGCGGAAAAATCCCACGCCTCAAATTGCGGAAAAAGGCTGTCGCCACGACGGAGCGTGGGACAGTGAACCTCGAGGAGAGCTTCCAACTCCATCCGGCGACGCTCCAGCTGTTCCAGGCGCTCACGCGTCGTGACCAGGTCGTGGTAGTCCTTCCTGAGGTCGCCGCGCGCCTGTTTGCACTCAAACAGCGCCGTCAGCCCTTCCGGCCCGCGGCCGCGCGCCGCGACGTCCGCCCGGTAGCCACACCCGGGCACACGCACCTCCAGGCCGGCCACTGGAAAGCCGTGCGCCTGCGCCCAGCCGAGAGCCAGCACCTTTAATCGCCGGTGTCGTTCTGTTTCGCCGCGGGCCATGGGGGCAGCTCATCAGGAATCGATCGCGCCTCAAGACACGCGACTTGGTTGCGTGTGTTTCTGAGGCGGCCGAGACCAGGCGCCGCGTCAGGCGCACACGAGATAGTCCACGCCTTCCTGATAATTGCGCCGGTTCAATTCGGTCCGAATCAGTTCTCGCGCCCCCAACGAACCCACGTAAACGAGCACCACCACCGCGCCCGGCGGTGGAAGGCTCGTCGGCGCAAGTACGGGTCGTCCCGCCGCACGTCCGCCCACCTTGCAGGGATCGATGTCGATGTACGCGCTGATCTCGACGTTGTGAGAACACAAAAACTCCGCCCGTCGTCGCGTCGGCCGGCCGGCGCCCCAAACCCACACCGCGCGGGCTCGGTCCGCGTTCATTCGCCTGAGCTCACGCGCCACATACTCCGCCTTCAATTGGTAGAACGCCTCCGGCCGGTAGCGCGGATCGGTGCGAGACAAGCGCGACGGTGGATCATGCCAGACCAACAGCGTCTGCTCACATTTTGCCATCCGCACGCCGCGATCGAGCCAGCGTAGCCAAAGCTCATAGTCTTCAGGAAAGTCACCGGACCGATAACCGCCATACTGCTCAATCAGACTGCGCCGAAACATCACCGAGGGATGCGCCAGAGGCGATTCGATGAAACGATTGAGCCGGATCTGCTCCGGGCTGATCAGCTCGTTCAACCACGCGATATAACGCGCATACCCCTGCGCTTTTTCCTCGCCGCCAAATGCCACTCGCGCCGAGACGACGCCCAAGCTGTCGTCCCGGTGCAGCGCAGCCCTCTGGGATTCGAGCCGAAAGGCCGCCGATTCATCGTCAGCATCCATCCGCGCCACCAGCTCGCCTCGCGCCGCCCCGAGTGCGGTTTCCAGCGCCGCCACCAACCCCCGCCCGCTCGAATTCAGAACCCGGATACGTGGGTCCCGTCGCGCCCACTCGGCCAAGCGGGCCGCGGTGGCATCGGCTGACCCGTCGTCGACGGCCAGTAACTCCCAGTCGCGCCATGTCTGCGCGACGATGGACGCGACCGCCCGATCGATCGAGTCCGCGGCGTTGCGGACCGGCAGGAGAACGGAGATCGCTGGACCCACAAGGGCAGGCGATGGCGGAGCGTCTCCGCCGTCAACTCTGCCACGCGACGGCGCGTCAGGAACCCGATCCGGTGACGGTCGGGTTCTTCTTCAGTTTATCGAGCTTCGGCTTGATCACGACCCGGCAATAACCCGCGGAGGGATTCTTTTTGTAATAATCCTGATGATACGCTTCGGCCTCGTAGAAGGTGCCAAGGGGCTTGATCTCGGTGACAATCTTGCCGCCCCAAGCCGGATTTGCGCGTGCCAGCGAAGCCTCCGCCGCCGCTTTCTGCGCCTCATTCGCATAGAGAATGATCGAGCGGTACTGTGGCCCGGTATCCGCCCCCTGACGGTTCAGCGTGGTCGGGTCGTGCACCTGCCAGAAGAAGTCCAGGAGCGTCTCGAGTGAAACCTCCGCCGGATCATAATCGATGCGGATCACTTCGGCGTGACCTGTTCGGCCGTCACTCACCTGTTCGTAGTTGGGTTTGGCTTGGTGACCACCCGCATAACCACTCACGACCGCCTTCACTCCGGGCACGAGCTCATAGGCCGCTTCCGTGCACCAGAAGCAGCCGCCGCCAAGGACCAGACTTTCCGTTTTAGCCGCGAGGGACGAGGTCATGAGGATGAAGGCAGTCAACCAGGCACCTAGACGAAGCGCATGCATGGGTGTGTCGACCGACAGTAAGGTGGAATTGATCCATCGCAAGCGACCCAGCCCGGGTCACCGCGCCAGCTTCCGGTATTTGATGCGGTGCGGCTGGTTCGCTTCGTCACCTTTGCGTCGACGATAATCCTCCAGGTAAGCCGTGTAGTTTCCGGCGAACCAGTGCACCTGCGAATCGCCTTCAAACGCCAGGATGTGCGTGGCCGTGCGATCGAGGAACCAGCGATCGTGGGAGACGACCACCGCGCATCCCGCGAAATTCTCCAGCGCTTCTTCCAGCGCCCGGATGGAGTTCACGTCGAGATCGTTCGTCGGCTCGTCGAGCAGGATGAGGTTGGCGCCGCTCTTGAGCAGTCGCGCCAGATGCACGCGGTTGCGTTCTCCGCCCGACAAAACACCCACTTTCTTCTGCTGGTCTGCGCCGGTGAAGCCGAACTGCGCACAATACGCGCGGGCGTTCACCTCGCGCCCCGCGCTCATCCGCAACACCTCCTCCCCACCGCTGATCGCTTCGTAGATCGTCTGCTCGTCGGGCAACATGTCCCGGGATTGATCCACCTGCGCAATCTTCACGGTGTCGCCGACCCGGAGCTCTCCTGTGTCAGGGGTCTCCGCACCGGTGATCAGTCGAAACAGCGTCGTCTTACCGGCGCCATTGGGTCCAACCACCCCCACGATGCCGCCGGGAGGCAACTTGAAGTTGAGGTCCTCGAACAGGAGCTTGTCTCCGTAGGCTTTGCTGACGCCCGATGCCTCCACGACCAGGTTGCCCAAGCGGGGACCGGGTGGGATCAGGATTTCGAACTCCCGCTCCTTCTCCACGGTGTTTTCCTTCAGCATCGCCTCGTAGGCGTTCAGGCGCGCCTGCCCCTTCGCCTGCCGCGCGCGCGCGCCTTGCCGGATCCACGCCAATTCGCGCGCCATCGCCTTTTGCCGCCGATCCTCCGTGCGCTGCTCAACGGCCAGGCGGCGCTGCTTTTGTTCAAGCCACGACGAGTAATTGCCCTGCCAGGGAATGCCGTGTCCGCGATCGAGTTCGAGAATCCAGCCGGCGACGTTATCGAGGAAGTAGCGATCGTGCGTCACCGCAATGACCGTGCCCTCGTAACGCGCCAGGTGCTGCTCCAGCCACTGCACGCTTTCGGCATCAAGGTGGTTCGTCGGCTCGTCGAGCAGGAGGATGTCCGGTTTGCGCAGCAACAGCCGGGCGAGAGCCACACGGCGGCGCTCACCACCGGAAAGATTGTCCACCAACTGATCGGGTGGCGGGCACCGCAGCGCATCCATCGCCATCTCGACCTTCGCGCCCAAGTCCCACGCCCCCAGAGCGTCGATCTTCTCCTGCAACTCCCCCTGCTGCGCCAGCACCGCCTCTTTCGCCGCCTCGTCCTCGGCGTCGTTCAACGCATCCCAGGATGCGTCGTAGGCCGCCAGCATCTCAGCCAGGGCCTTCACGCCTTCCTCGACACTCTGGCGAACCGTCGCACCCGGCGTCAGTTGCGGCTCCTGTTCGAGCAGGCCGACCGTGTACCCCGGCTCGAAGTGCACGCGGCCGTCGAATTCCGTGTCCCGCCCCGCCAGGATCCGCATCAACGAGGATTTGCCGGATCCGTTCAGACCGAGCACACCGATCTTCGCGCCGTAGTAGAACGACAACGAAACATCACGGAGGATCTCCTTGCGCTCGATCTTCTTCGAGACGCGGATCATCGAAAAGATCACCCTGGGTTCGTCGACCTTGGCCATACGGCTGAACAAGGCCGCGCTCTCCCACAACTGCAACTCCGTCGTGCCCGTCCGCCCGTGCGGTTGGCTCGCGCCGCCACCGCCCGCGTTGCTCAGCCCACAATTTCCGCCACACGGAGGTCCAGCAATCGACGCAGGATCGAACTCACTCGCGCCTGATCGCCGGGCGGGTGCGATTTGATTTCGAACCCGCAGCAGTACCCCCGCAGCAGTTGCTGGTATGACCCAAAATCCGCCGACAACTGCACGACCTCAAAGCGGCCGTTGGCATCCGCCCGCTCCGGATGGGCCACGATGCAATGGCATTCCCCCGTTTCTCGCGGCAGAATCGCAGGTTCCACCACGTACGAGCCTTCCGGTGTCTCCACGCGCGGAAGCGTTCGCATCACAAACCGTACCTTCAAGGGGACGTCGTTGGCTGGAACCATCGAGCCGCCCACCGACCGAGCCATGGAATGCTGGTTCCCGTGCACCTACGAAGGCATCCCTGCCGCGGGAGAGGTGATTCGCTCAAGCCACTCCAGCCCAGCCAGGGCCTCCTCGCGATCACTCCGGCACATGCTCTCGTGCGGACGCAGATTGACACAGACTTCGGGGCGTTCGGGTCGGCCGAACAGCGCACAGCGGAAATCCGCCAGCAACTGCACGCACGGAATTCCCGCCGGCTTGCCGAACGGCATGCCGGGGATCGGGCTCGAGATACTCGGTGCAATGCAGCAGGCGCCGCAACCAGCTCGACAATCCATGGCCTCACCAGCCTGCCGTGCGCGTCCGGAGAGGCAACCCCTGACAACAGTCCGGCAGACATACCCCCGTGCTCTCCTCTAGCGCGTGGGTTGGCCCCTCACCTGTAATCAGCCACTCACTACGCCGGCGGCACACCGGTCATCCACCGACACCGGAGCCGCGCACCACCAGCGTTGCAACTGGCGCGCGCTTCACCGTGTCTGGGCGGCATGGAGTACGCGATCTGGACCCTCACCGTGACGCTGACGCTGGTCGGCGTGGCGGGAGTGATCGTGCCGCTCCTGCCCGGTACAACGCTGATCCTGCTGGCGATGCTGGTGCACAAGCTCTGCCTGCCCGAGGGCTGGGGCTGGATGCCGCTCGTTTGGATCACCGTCATCTGGCTGGTTTCAGTCGTCGTTGATTTCCTTGGCGTCATGGTTGGCGCCCGGATGTTCGGCGGCAGCAAGTGGGGCATGGCTGGCGCGAGCGGCGGAGCCTTGATCGGGATGTTCTTCTCCCTGCCCGCGCTGATTCTCGGCACCATCTTTGGCGCGGTGGTCGCCGAGATGTGGGCGGCCAAAAAGACTCAGCGCGAGTCGTGGAAGGCCGGCATCGGCGCCGCGTTCGGCTTTGTCCTGTCAACGGCAGGACGCCTGCTCTGTGCGGCCGCGATGGTGGCCGTCTTCCTCACCTCCGCCCCCTGGCCGAGCCGACCGTGGTGAGTGCGGCGGTCACTCGACCGCAAAACGCATCCCCTGAAACTGCTCCTGGACGGACTCCTGGGCGGCGAGCAACTGCTCCTCCGTCACCCCCAACCAGGCGAGTTTGGCCGGGTTGGCGATCCACACGTCCTGCTCTGCCCGCAACGCCCCGCCAAGCGCCACGGTAATGGCGCCCGCGACGTTCAGCACCACGGCGAGGCGCGTGCTGTTCTGCCAGCCTTGGAGCAGGTAGTGCTCGCGAATCGCCTGGGTGATCTCGGGCGCAAAGCGCCAGTGCTCCAAAACGGTCGCGGCCACTTCCCCGTTGTTCATCCCCACCCATTCGCGCTCCGCCTGCAGCAGATCGCGCGAATGCAACACCGGGCGCGTGGGGTCACAGCGATCACGGACCAATTGGTTGATCACCATCAGCCCAAGAGACCGCACGAGACCGGCCGTGTAGGCGGCCGAGGCTTCGATTCCCGCCATCGGCGCCAAGGCCTGTGCCGCCAGGGCGTGGAGGAGCGCGTTCTTGCCCAATCGACCGGCGATCACGCCGTAACAGGGCAACGTGATGGCCGCGTACCGCGCCGTTGTGGCGAGGCTCACCGCCCGAAACACTTCCGTCAGACCGATACGACTCACCGCATCGTCGACCGAAACGGCTCGCGCCCCCGGAAACAGCGGGCTGTTGGCGACTTTGACGACGGCCCACGCCAGCGCGGCATCCCGACGCAGGAGCGCAACCACGTCGTCCAGGCGCAGGTGCGGGTCGAGCAGAAGCTCGTTCAGTTCCGCCAACACCTGCGGAGACGCCGGCAGGTGCGAGGCGGTCTCCACCAGCACCTCGGCTGCAACGGTGTTCCTGGACTCGATCGACATGGGGGAGCACATCGGCTCAAGCCCTCTCAAGCTTGAGCCACTGACACCCCTACCGGCCTGGCACCACCGGGCTGATTTTCCACCAGCCCGGTAGCATGACCAGACTAGAGCCGGCAGATCAGAAGTTCGCGCTCGTAGATGAGCTCCTTGGGCAGGTGATCGTGCAGATCGTAGAAGAGCTCCTCGTGGCCAAGGATTTCCTGACGCCACAACCTGCGATCAATCGCCTGGAGCGCTTCGAAGTCGCTCTTCGAGTACTCCAAGCCCGTCCAGTCGAGGTCCTCGTAGCGCGGCTGCCAGCCGATCGGCGTCTCGCGACTCCGCGCACGGCCACGCACCCGGTCCACGATCCACTTGAGCACCCGCATGTTCTCGCCGAAACCCGGCCAGAGGAACCGGCCATTTTCATCCTTCCGGAACCAGTTGACGTGGAACACGCGCGGCGTCTGGACGAGCGTCCGCTGCATCTTGATCCAGTGGCGGAAATAGTCGCCCATGTGGTACCCGCAGAACGGCAGCATCGCCATCGGATCGCGCCGGACTTTGCCGACGGTCCCGGCGGCCGCAGCCGTCATCTCGGATCCCATGGTGGCCCCCATGTAGACGCCACCGCTCCAGTTGAACGCCTGATAAACCAACGGCATCGTGGTCGCCCGCCGTCCGCCGAAGATGATGGCCGAGATCGGCACGCCCTCGGGATCCTCCCAAGCCGGGTCCATCGTCGGGCACTGCGCGGCCGGCGCGGTGAAGCGCGCATTGGGGTGCGCCGCTTTTGCTCCGGTTTCCTTGGCGATCTGCGGGGTCCACCGCTTGCCCTGCCAATCCAGACACTCGGCTGGCGGCGTTTCCGTCATGCCTTCCCACCACACGCCTCCTTCCGGAGTCAGCGCCACGTTCGTGAAGATCGTGTTCTTCGAGAGCGCCGCCATCGCGTTTGGATTCGTGGCTTTGGAGGTTCCAGGCGCCACGCCAAAGAAGCCCGCCTCGGGATTGATCGCCCGCAGCTGGCCGGTCGCGTCCGGTTTGATCCACGCGATGTCGTCGCCGACGGTCCAGACCTTCCATCCCTGCTCCGCCAACGCGGCCGGCGGGATCATCATCGCGAAGTTCGTCTTGCCGCAGGCGCTGGGGAAAGCCGCCGCCACATAGGTGCGTTCGCCGGCTGGATCCTGCACGCCGAGGATCAACATGTGTTCGGCCATCCAGCCTTCGTCGCGCGCCATGTTCGAGGCGATGCGCAACGCGAAGCACTTCTTGCCGAGAAGCGCGTTGCCGCCGTATCCGGATCCGTACGACCAGATTTCCCGCGTTTCCGGGAAGTGCACGATGTACTTCTCCTTGTTGCACGGCCACGGCACGTCCTGCTGCCCCGGCGCGAGTGGCGCACCCACCGAGTGCATGCACGGGACGACGCGCTTCTCGCCCTTGTCGATCTCTTGAAAAACCTTCAACCCGACGCGGGCCATGATCCGCATGTTGACGACGACATACAGCGAATCCGTCAGTTGAACGCCGATCTGCGACATCGGCGACCCCACCGGTCCCATGCTGAACGCCAGCACATACATCGTCCGACCGGCCATGCACCCCGAGAACAGTCCCTTCAGCCGCTTCCGCATGACGAACGGATCCTCCCAGTTGTTCGTGGGACCAGCCGCATCCTTGGAAAGCGAGCAGATGAAGGTGCGATCCTCCACCCGGGCCACGTCGCTGGCGTCGGACCTCGAGTAATAACACCCCGGCCACAACTCTTGGTTGAGCCGGATGAACGTGCCAGCCTTCACCAGCTCTTCGCAGAGTTGGTCATTCTCCTGCTCCGAACCGTCGACCCAGTGGATCGCCGCGGGTTTACACAACGCCGCCATCTTCTCCACCCATTTCAGCAAGTGCCGGTTCGTGCTGAGGGGGTCGGCGGGGTTGCGCTTGGTCATGGGGAACTCGGGATAAAACATAACGGCAAAGAGTAAACCGCATTCCCGGCTCCGGGACTGCGTATAATCTGGCAAACACGCCGCATTAGTTGCGACTCACCGCCGCCGTAGTGAGCGGTTAACTACTTGGCTTCTGGCTCGATATGTACCATCACGTGGGTGATCTGTAAAGGCGCTCGCAGCAGCGCATGCTTGACAGCCCCAGCGATCTCATGGCCCCGGCGCACCGTGAGTTCGGGGTCCACTTCCACGTGGATGTCGACAAGATGGCTGAGGCCGCTGCGCCGCACCTGGCATTTGTCCAAACCCCGCACGTCCGGCACCGTCATGGCCACCCGCCGCACCTCCTGCTCGAATGTCTCGGGAACCGCCAGGTCCATAATATCACCGAGCGCCTGACGAAGAATCCGGATCCCGTTGTAGCCAATCACCAGACAGGCCAACAGCGCGGCCCAGTCATCCGCGGAGGCAAACCGCGCTCCTCCAATCACCGCAATGGTAATGCCAACGAAGGCCGCCAAGGAGGTCAGCGCGTCAGCCTTGTGGTGCCAGGACTCAGCCGCCAGCGCAGTCGATCCGGTCTCATCGCTCACCCGGCTGAGCCGTCGTGCAAACAGGACTTTCGCCCCGACCACGCCCGCCAGCAGCGCGAGTGTCCACGGCGCCGGGGCCCGATGAGGTGTCACGATCTCCCGCACTGCGTGCACCACAATCCAAGCGGTCGCCCCAAACAGGAACAGCGCCACGAACAAGGCGGCGACGGACTCCGCCTTTCCGTGCCCATACGGGTGATCCGCATCCGGCGGCTTCGCCGCCCACCGAAAACCGGCCCAAACCAGGATGGAAGACACGATGTCCGCGATCGATTCAACCCCGTCCGCGATGAGCGCGTACGTGTTGCCGAGCACCCCGCCAGCAAGCTTCACCAGCGCGAGCAGAATGTTGAGCCAGATGCCGCGCAGCACGAGCGCGGCCCCCGCGTGGGCACGGTCGCGCGCCGCCGCCAAATGGGGATCCAACTCTGATTCGGTCACGCCGCGATCCTGCCGAACCCGGTATAAACAGCAATCTTCCGCCGGCCGACGCGGCTCCGGCCGGCGCTAGACCTCCACCAGGTCTTTTTCCACGCGGAGATTCTCGATGATAAAACTCTGCCGCTGGGGCGTGTTCTTGCCCATGTAGAAGCCGAGCAGTTCGTCGGTGTTGTGCAGGTGCAGCAGCGAAACCGGCACCACGCGCATGTTTTCGCCGATGAAGTCCTTGAACTCGGACGGGCTCACTTCGCCGAGACCCTTGAAGCGGGTGATCTCCGCGTTCTGACCCAGCTTGTGCAACGCCGCCTGCTTCTCCGCCTCCGAGTAGCAGTAGATCGTTTCCTTCTTCGTGCGAACGCGGAAGAGCGGCGTCTCGAGAATGAACACGTGACCGTTCGTGATCAGCTCCGGGAAGAACTTGAGGAAGAACGAGAGCAACAACAGGCGGATGTGCATGCCGTCGACGTCCGCGTCGGTGGCGATGATCACCTTGTTGTAGCGGAGCGCGTCGAGGCCGTCCTCGATGTTCAACGCACTCTGCAGCAGGTGAAACTCCTCGTTCTCGTAGATCACCTTCTTGGTCAGGCCGAAGGTGTTGAGCGGCTTCCCCTTCAACGCGAAGACCGCCTGCGTCTGCACATCGCGGCACGCCGTCAGCGACCCCGACGCGGAATCACCCTCGACGATGAACAGCGTGCTCTCCTCCGCGCGCTTGTCCTTCGAATCGAGATGCACGCGGCAATCGCGCAGCTTCTTGTTGTGCAACGACGCCTTCTTCGCCCGCTCGCGCGCGAGGTTGCGAATGCCGGAGAGCTCCTTCCGCTCGCGCTCACTCTCCTCGATTTTCCGGCGCAGCGCCTCGGCCGCCTCCGGATTCCGGTGCAGCCAGTTGTCCAGCTCCTGCGCGAGAAATCCTGTCACGAACTGACGGATACTGGGACCCTTCGGGCCCAACTCGCTGGAGCCCAGCTTGGTCTTCGTCTGCGATTCAAAAACCGGCTCCTGCACACGAATCGAGATCGCGGCCACGATGGACTGCCGGATGTCGGCGGCGTCGAAGTCCTTCTTGAAAAAGTTGCGCACCGCCGCGACCACGCCTTCCCGAAACGCCGCCAGGTGCGTGCCGCCCATGGTCGTGTGCTGGCCGTTGACGAACGAGTAGTACTCCTCGCCGTAGTGGCTGCCGTGAGTCATCGCGACCTCGATGTCCTCACCTTCGAGATGGATGATGGGATACAGCGTCTCTCCGGTCAGCTTCTTCGTCAGCAGGTCCGCCAGGCCCTTCTCCGATTTGAACCCCTTGCCGTTGAAGTACAGCGTCAGCCCCCGGTTCAGGTAGGCGTAGTTCCACATCATCTCCTCGATGAACTCGGTGCGGAACTTGAAATCAGCCCCGAACAACTGCTCGTCCGGCGTGAACTCGATGTAGGTGCCGTTCTTCTCGTCGCTCGACTGGACCCGATGGTCCTTCTTCAGCTTGCCCCGCTCGAACTCCACCAGCTTGCACTGCCCGTCGCGGACCGCCTGCGCGCGATACGAGACGGAGAGCGCGTTGACCGCCTTTTGGCCGACGCCGTTCAAGCCGACGGATTTCTGGAAGGTCTCGCTGTCGTACTTGGCGCCCGTGTTGATGATCGACACGCAGTCGATCAGCTTGCCGAGCGGAATGCCGCGGCCGTAGTCCCGCACGCAGATCGTCCGGTCCGCGAGATGCACCTCGATTTTCTTGCCGTGCCCCATGGTGTACTCGTCGATCGAGTTGTCCACGGTCTCCTTCAGCAGCACGTAGATGCCGTCCTCCGCGTGGCTGCCATTGCCCAGACGACCGATGTACATGCCGGGCCGCAGCCGGATGTGCTCGAGAGCCGAGAGGGTTTTGATGGAAGCTTCGGTGTAATTGGACGCCATGAGGTTTGCCTTTTGCGCGACAGGCTCAGCGCCGCGCCGCGGCTGACAAGCGCAAAGGCACCGCGCCTCCGTGCGAACCGATCGCGGCCCAACGGTCGACCGCCTCGCGGCTGGACTCAGCCGAGTTGCGTTTCCCGCCGATAACGAATGAGCAACTGCATCGATCCCGGCGGTGAGCTCAACTGCTCCGGGCGCGGCCGCGGCAGCTCAGGGTCGCCGACACAATAACACATCTGTAACAAGTTGCCGCGCACCCGGAACACGCCCTCGATCACCTGCCCTCGATGCGGCCCGGCCGTCGCGACGAGATCGATCGTGTGCGGCGTCACCGTGGTATCGATGCGCAGCCGACCCCGATCCTTCACGGATCCCGTCGTCACGATGTAGTGGTCGCCCTCAATCAAGAGGTGGTTGGAAGGCACCGGAATCGACTCTCCCGAAAATTCTGCGCCTTGCGGCGTCCACAGGCCATCCAACATGGCCCCAGGAAAGCGCCGCGCGCTCCCGTTGGCAATCGATGAGTCCGGCACGCTCATTGCCCGGCACAGACGATCCTCATTTCTCCGGGCCGCGACGACCACTCGCGCCTCCTATTGCGCGGGTTACGCCTTTACCCGTCGCGCGACGGCGTTTCTCTCGATTTCTGACCGTGCACTGCCGTCCGCAACCGCGGTCCAAGACAAAGATGAAAACCCTCTGGATGATTCTCGGGTCCCTGCTCCTGCTGCTCGTCATCGGCTTGTTGGTGGCAGGTTTCTTCCTCGGTTCGATCGTGCGGGAAGGCGTCAATCGTGTCGGCCCGCAGGTCACCAAATCCGAAGTGGTCTTGCAGGGCGCCAAGCTCTCGCCCTTCACCGGAGCCGGATCGCTGCAGGGACTCCGCGTCGGGAATCCGCAGGGTTGGTCCAACAACAATGCGCTCTCCGTCGACACCCTGCAGTTCCGCGTCGCGCCGACGACGCTGATGAAGGACACGATCGTGGTTGAAGAGCTCGTCGTGCAGGGGCCGGAATTTGTCTACGAGCACCGCCTGCCCAACGGCTCCAATCTCAAGGATCTCATCGAAAACATCCGCACCGCAGTCGGCACACCCTCGGAAAAGCCGATCGGGACCCCGGAAGAACTCGAAAAGAAGTTCATCATTCACAAGCTGCGAGTGCAGGACGGCCGGATTCGTGTGGGTGTGAGCGGCATTGGCACCGAGGTTCCGCTGCCGGCGCTCTCCTACGACGAGCTCGGGGTGCAGGAAGGTGGCCTCACCGGCGCGCAGATCGCCCAAGTGGTGCTGCGCGACGTGATGGGGCGCGCACTGTCAGCCGTGACCGGCCAAGGCGGCGGCATTTCGCTGCCGGGCGAAACCGGGCAGACGCTCAAGGCTGTCGGGGACTTGATCAAAGATCCAGGCGCCGGATTGAACAAGCTGCTGGGCGGCGACAAAGACCAGGCGCCCGCACCCGACGCCGGTAAGACCGAGAAGAAGTAGCGGACCAGCGGCGCGCTCCGCTGCGCCCTCTCGGGCGCGTCGGCTCAGCCGTACAACGCGCGCAGTCCGGCCTCGTACGCATTCGGGATCACGTTGAAGTGACCCCGGCCCGTGTAGTGCTCCGACTCCCAGCGGAGCTCCTCAAACGGCTGCTCACGCAACTGCCGTTCAAAGGCAGCGAAATCGCGGCGCATCGACTCCGTATCCGATTCGCCAACACCGAGGAAGAGGCGGGCAGGCAGCCTGTCGCAGCCACTTCGAAAGCGCTGCACCTGCCGCAGCATCGCCTGGTCGTCCCACCAGACGGAAGGAGCCGCCGCGAGTCCGCGTCGAAAAAAGGGATCCCGGCGAAACAGCGCATGCAGGACAAACAGGCCGCCCAACGAGTGCCCGGCCAGCCCAGGATCGTCATGCCCCACCGGATACGCCTTGGCGAGTCGCGGCCACAACGTCTCGCGCAGGAAGGAGTGAAACGCTTCCGCGCCCCCGCTCTCCGGCTCCTCGTCCACGATGCGCGGCGTATAATCGCGAATCCGCCGGTTGCCGGGTTTGCGAAAGCCGGCGCCGTAGCCCACGCCCACCAGCAGCAGCGGCCGGCCGCCTCCGCGCGCCCACCAGCCTCGATAGGCATCAAGTGCCACGGAGAAATGATCATCTCCATCAAGCACCACCAGCACCCGCCACGGCCCCGGATGCTGCGACGGATCAGGAGACGCGACCGAGATGTGATACTCCGTGCCGGTCTCCGGCGACGGGACGATCAGCTGAGCAGGGGGAAAGAGCACGGGCTGAACGAAAGCGACGGTCGCGCGGGCGCAAGTGGCTCCAACACGTCACACGGCCACCGGGCGGTTCTCCGCGTGCGAGGTGAAGCAGGCATCGAGCACGCGCTGCACCGCCGCACCGCGGGCAAAGTCGGGCTGCTCCGGCTGACCCTCGACGATACTCGTGATGAAGCGTTCGAAATTGGTCGGTGCAGGCGGCACGACCACTTCTCGCCACTCCGCCACATCCAGGCCCGCACCGGAGCAGACACGGTAACGGTCCGTGGCTCGCTCCGAGTCGATCTCCACGGCGCCCTGCGTGCCGGAGATTTTCAGGTACAAACGATCCGCGTGTCCGCTGGCCCATCGCGTCATGTGCAGAGTGCCCAGCGCGCCGTTCGCAAACGTCACGGCCAGGACCGCCGAATCGTTGGCGTCGAGCACGTATTCACCGATCTGATTCCCGGGCGTCTTCTCGAACGTTTTCAGGCGGCAGAACACTTCGGCAATCGGTCCGGCCGGAAACGTGGCAAAGTCAACCACGTGCACGCCCAGGTCTCCCAGCACACCGTTGCTGCCGTGCGCGCGTGACAATCGCCACAGCCACGCGGGCGTCGTGCGCCAATCACCCCAAATCTGGCTCGAAAGCCAGCACTGCAGGTAGCTCGCCTCAACGTGCCGGACCTCGCCGATCTCGCCGCCTTGCACCGCGGCGGCAACACCCTGCAACGCGGGCCAGTTGCGATACGTGAAGTTGACCAGGTTGACCCGCCTCGCTTGCGCCGCCGCCTCGACCATCTGCTGCGCCTCCACCGCATTGAGCGCCAGCGGCTTTTCACAAAGCACGTGTTTGCCCGCCCGGAGACACTGCAGGGAGATCGGCGCGTGCAGAGCATCCGGCGTCACGATGGCCACAGCATCGCAGTCCGCCTCCACCAGCATCTGGTCCACACTCGTGTATGACCGCTCGATCGTGAACTCGCGGCAGAACGCCTCAACCCGATCCCGGACGATATCCACCGCGGCGACGACACGGCAGCGGGGCGCCTGCGCCGCAAACGCACGCGCGTGACGATGGGCCATGATGCCGGTGCCTACAATCGCCAGGCGGATTGGCGCGCGGACAGGCGAAGGGGAATCGGTGTTCATCGATGGAGCGCCGTGATCCGCGACTTCCGGAGATCAGGCAACGAGCGGCGTCGCTGCTTCACGGCAGCCTTTGGGCAGGCGCGTCGACCGACTCAACGCGGCGGCAACGGTTCCAGCGGCTCCACGCGCGGGCACCGATCCGGAATCCGCACCGTCGGCCGCGCCCAGCGGACGGCGTTGAGCAGCACCTGACGGACGTTGCGGTCGAAATAAGTCGGATACGTTTCGTGTCCCGGTCGGAAATAGAAGACCCGACCATGGCCTCGCCTCCACGTGGCGCCGCTGCGGAAAACTTCGCCTCCGGAAAACCAGGAAAGGAAAACGAGCTCCTCCGGATGCGGAATGCCAAAGGGTTCACCGTACATCTCCTCCGCGGGCAACTCGAAGTGCTGGGGCAATCCGGCCGCGATCGGATGGCTCGGCAAAATGGTCCAGAGCCGCTCCTTGTCGGTCGCCTCGCGCCATTGCAGCGAGCAGGTGGTGCCCATCAGCCGTTTGAAGATTTTCGAGTAGTGCGCCGAGTGCAGCACGATCAGCCCCATTCCCTCCAGCACCCGCCGCTGCACGCGATTCACGATCTCGTCGGCGACCTCGTCATGCGCTTTGTGTCCCCACCAAAGCAGTACATCGGTCGTCTCCAACACGTCGGCTGCCAGCCCATGCTCCGGCTCGTCCAGCGTGGCCGTGCGAACAACGAAACCGGCGTCCTGGCGGAACGGCTCGGCCAACGCCTCGTGAATGCCCCGTGGATACAGCGCGGCGACTTTCTCGTTCTGCTTCTCGTGGCGAAACTCACTCCAGATGGTGACGTGAATGGGTGTGTTCATGCGGCGAACCTGTCCTGACGCTAGGCACGCCCACGCAAAAAGGCGAATGGAGAGATGGGGTGCTCCACCCGGTGAATACCACCACAACTCGCACAATGGACAATGTGCGGGCACCGATGGTGCTGTCGGTGGTCCAGTCCCGCTCCCTCCTGCGTAACAGCGCGTTTCCGCTCCGCGTTTTACCGTGCCCCCCGCCACCCACTGCACGGCCATTGTTTTTTCCCTTTCCCGTGCGCTCGCGGGCCGGCGGTGCGCGCGCGCCTGCCCTCCGCGGGGCGACGCCGCCGGTCAGACCAGGCTTCAACGACTCGATAGGAGCGCATGAGCAGGTCGGAGCTTTCCCTGCGCCGGCGGCTCACGTCGATTTTGCTCAGCGTCAGCACGGCCGTCGTGCTGGTCACGACAGCGGCATTTTGCGCTTACGAGCTCGTGGCCTTCCGGCGCACGACGTCGGATCACCTGCTGGCGATGGCGCGCGTCATTGCGGCCAACAGCGCGGCCTCGCTCGCCTTCAATGATCGGAGTGACGCCACCGAGATGCTCAACGCTCTGCAGTCGGAGCCGGGCTTGGAAATGGCCGTCCTATACAATGAGGCCGGCGAGGTGTTCGCCACGTATCCGAGTCATCTGTCGGATGAGACCCTGCCTTCGGCGGCCCAGGCCAGCTGGGCCGAAGTGTCGTGGCTCGAGTTCGAACTCGGCGTGCCGGTGCTGCAGGGCGACCGCCGCCTCGGCACGCTCTACCTGCGCGCCGACCTGAGTTCGATGCGCCGGCGCATGCTCCTGTATGGCGCGATCGTCACCTTCGTGGTGCTGGCGGCCTGCCTGGTGGGATACGCGTTCTCGAGCCGGCTGCAGCGGGAGATCACCGAACCGATCCTGTCGCTCGCCGACACGGCCCGCGCGGTCTCGGAAAAACGCGACTACTCCGTGCGCTGTGCGCCTCGCACGGGTGACGAGCTGGGGCTGCTGACCACCGCCTTCAACCACATGCTGACGCAGATCCAGGAGCGTGACCTCGCCCTGCGCGAGGGCGCCGAACGCATGCGGGCGGTCCTCGATTCGACGCTGAGCGCGGTGGTGGTGGTGAACGCGAGCGGCACGGTCATCGACTGGACCGCGCGCTCCGAAACGATCTTCGGCTGGCCGCGGCAGGAGGCGATCGGGCGGGATTTGGCCGACCTCGTCATCCCGTCGGACGAACAGGACCGTTACCGGCGGGTGCGAACGAGTTTCCTGCGGACCGGCCGAGGTCCGTTTCTGGGCAAGACGTTTGAAACCACGGCCCGACGGCGTGACGGAACCCTCTTCCCCGTCGAGATCTCGATCCAGCCACTCAAAACGGGCCGCGAGATCACGTTCTGCGCGTTTGTCACCGACATCACCGAGCGGCTGCTTGCTGAGAAGGAGATCCGGGCGCTCACCTCGCAGCTCGAACAGCGGGTGCACGAACGCACGGCGCAGCTGGAAAGCGCCAACCACGAACTCGAGGCCTTCTCGTATTCGGTTTCCCACGACCTGCGCGCCCCGTTGCGCCACATCGACGGATTTGCCCGGATGCTGGCAC
Source organism: Verrucomicrobiota bacterium (assembly GCA_023386835.1). GTDB lineage: Bacteria > Verrucomicrobiota > Verrucomicrobiia > Opitutales > Opitutaceae > Actomonas. The sequence goes on along the minus strand of JAEWIY010000109.1, from coordinate 6,912 downwards.
AACACGCCGGACCGACCCTCGACGCGCAGGGCCGCCGGTATCTGGACACCATCTCGGACTCGGCCCGCCACATGGGCCGCCTGATCGACGACCTGCTGGCGTTCTCCCGCACCGGGCGCGCCGCGCTCAAGCTGGTGGTGGTCGACCAGGACGCGCTCGTGGCCGACGTCATCACCGAGGGCAATATTCAGCAGAACGACCGCGCGGTCGAGTGGGACATGCACCCGTTGCCACAAGTCTGCGCGGATGCGTTGCTCCTTCGACTGGTCTGGCGCAACTTGGTCGGCAACGCCGTGAAGTACTCCAGCCGCTCGCCGCGTCCCCGGATCGAAATCGGGACGATTGAACCCTCCACGCCGACGGAGCACGTGATGTACGTCCGCGACAATGGGGTCGGGTTCGACATGCGTTATGCGGCCAAGCTTTTTGGGGTCTTCCAGCGCCTGCACAGCCAGACCGACTTCGAAGGGACCGGCATCGGCCTCGCGCACGTCAAACGCATCGTGACCCGCCATGGGGGCCGCGTCTGGGCGGAGAGTGAGCTGGGGGCCGGCGCGACCTTTTACTTTTCTTTACCTGTGGTTGAGCCGCCCTCCTGCGGCACCGCTCTGCCATTTAGCTGATCTGTTCCTCCTTCCATGTCCTCCCTTCGACCCATCCTCCTCGTTGAAGACAACGCCCTCGACGTTGAGCTGAGCACCTCGGCCCTCCGTGAAGCGAAGATCATCAACGACATCGTGGTGGCGCGGGATGGCGTGGAGGCGCTCGACTACCTGTTTCGCCGCGGCAGTCATGCGGGGCGAACCGGAGGTGATCCGGCGGTGGTTTTCCTCGACCTGAAGATGCCCCGGGTCGACGGGGAGGAAGTCCTCCGGAAGATCCGTGCGGACCCTTCCCTCCGACTGCTCCCGGTGGTGGTGCTCACCTCCTCGCGCGAGGAGCAGGACCTGTTGAGCATCTACGGGCTCGGCGCCAACGCCTATGTGGTCAAACCCGTCGACTTCGAGCGGTTCGTGGCCACGGTGAGCAAACTCGGTTTCTTTTGGGCTGTGCTGAACGAACCGCCGCCCGCCTCCGGACAGAAGGTCGCGCACGCCGGCGACGTGCGTTGATCGCCGACCAGTCATGAAAATCCTGCACGTCGAAGACAGTGCGCTCGACGCCGAACTGACGCGGGCGCAACTGGCGACGGAGCTTCCGGGCTCGTCGATCGACTTGGTCTCGACGAAAGCCGCCTACCTCGAGCGGCTGCAACGCGGCGGCTACGACATCGTGCTCTCGGATTTCGGGCTGGTGGAGTTCAACGGCCTGGAGGCCCTCGCACTCGCCAAGCAGCACGACCCAGGGGTCCCGTTCGTCATCCTCTCGGGCAACATCGGCGAGGAGCTCGCAATTGAGATCATGCGCGCCGGGGCGCAGGATTACGTGCTCAAGGATCGCCCATGGCGGCTGTCAGCCGCGCTCACCCGCGCAGTCAAGGAAGCGGAGGAGAAACGGCACCGCGAAGTCGCCGAACGGGAGAATCAGCGCTTGGTGGCCATGCTGGAAGGCACGCCCGACTTCGTGGCCATCGCCGCGCCCGACCAGCACCTCCTGTTCGTCAACCGTGCCGGCCGGCGGCTGACGGGATTGCCGGAGCAAGGGCCTCTCGCCCAGATCACGCTGGCCGATATCTGCCCACCCGAAACACGCGACCAGCTGCGCCGACAGATCTTCCCGGAATTGCTGCGCAAACAAACCTGGACGGGTGAGCTGGCCCTCCAAGGGGCTGACCAGCGGGTGATCCCGGTCTCCGGCGTGCTGCTCGTTCATCACGATGCGCAGGGCCACGTCGACTACGTCTCGGCGATGCTGCGCGACCTGACCGGGCAGAAGGAAGCCGACCGGCTCATCCGCGAGCAGGCCGAGTTCCTCAACCGCGCCAGTGAGGTCATCTTCGTTGAGGACATGGCTGGCCGGATCACGTTCTGGAACCGCGGTGCGGAACGGACGCTCGGCTGGACGGCGGCGGAAGCGGTGGGTCGGCCGGCGCACGAAATCTTCCGGCCGGCCGCCGAAGGCGTGATGTCACGCGTCGCCGAACACCTCGACCGGGAGGGTGAATGGCATGGTGAGCTGCCGGTGTTCGACGCCAAGGGCCGCCGACGCGTCCTCGAGTCGGGCTTCACCATCATCCGCGACGAACTAGGCTCCCGCCGAGCGTGCCTCAGCATCAGCACCGACGTTTCCGAAAAGAAGACCCTCGAGGAAAAGTTTCTGCGGGCGCAGCGGCTCGAGAGTATCGGAATGTTGGCGACGGGCATCGCGCACGACCTGAACAACGTCCTCGCTCCGGTGCTGCTCGGCGTGACGATGCTGCGCGAGCGCGGCCTCGAAGAGGACGTGATGAAGGTGCTCGCCTCCCTGGAGCGCAGCGCCGAGCGCGGCGCCGCCTTGGTGCGTCAGATCCTGGGCTTCGCCCATGGGGTGGGCGGAGAGCACCGCGTTTTCGAGATCCGGCATCTGCTTCGGGACGTCGCCTCAGTCGCACGCGAGACGTTCCCCCGCTCCATTCGCGTGGAGCAGGAGATCGAGCGTCACCTCTGGCCGATCAACGCCAACCCGACCCAGATTCACCAGGTGCTGCTCAACCTCGTCGTGAATGCCCGCGACGCGATGCCCGAGGGCGGCGTGCTCGCGCTGCGCGCCGAGAACCGCGTGCTCGACGAATCAGCCGCTGCAGCCATCGAAGGCGCCCGCCCGGGCTCGTACCTCGTCGTTTTCGTTTCCGACACCGGGGTCGGCATTCCACCGGAGGTGCTCGAGCACATTTGGGAGCCCTTCTTTACCACGAAGGGTCCCGGCAAGGGCACCGGCCTCGGCCTCGCGACCGTGCGTGGCATCGTGGAGAACCACGGCGGCTTCATCGCCGTGGAAACAGCGGTGGGACGCGGTACCACGTTTTCCGTCTATCTGCCCGCCTCCGAAGACCTCGCGGGCGCCGAATCCCTGACCGCCGGCCTGATGGCGCCACGCGGCTCCGGCGAGCTCATCCTGCTGGTCGATGATGAACCGCAGGTCCGCGATCTCGCCGGCAGCATCCTGACCCAACATGGCTACCGCGTCGTCACCGCTCGCGATGGCATCGAAGCGGTCGCCCTGTTTGCCCCGCGAAGTGACGAGATCCGTGTCGTGGTGACAGACCTACAGATGCCGAACCTCGATGGCGCCGCGTTGGCGGCGATCATCCGGCGTCTCAACCCGGCGGCGAAACTCATCGCCGCCAGCGGCATGGACGGAGCCTCCGCGCACCCGTTGGCGAAAATGGCGGACGCGTTGCTACCGAAGCCTTTCCGCGCCGAGGCGCTGCTCGGCTCCATTCATCGTTTGCTGCATCCGGACGACGACCCGGGTAATTGACCCTGCCCGACCTCGGGAAAGTAGCTGCGGGGAAACACGAACGGCCAAAACGGGGCCGCTGAGTAGTCCTCAAGATTGCGGGTGATCGAGCGGCCGCGCAGCCTCGCCGCATCCACTTCAACTGCGCCTTGGCCGCCGGAACAGTTCGGCCGCGGGGTGCTCCGCGTCCGTGAATCCAGCTTCCTCTTCTCGTCTGCGTCCAGCCGACCCGCCGCAGGGTCAACTCGACCCGCTACTCGCCGCGCGCCATCGCCTCGAAACGCTGGGCCAGCTTTCCACTGGCCTCGCCCACGAGCTGAATGACCTCCTCTGCGCCGTGCTGATGCACGTCGAAGGGGTCGAGGCGCTCCTGCCGGGGCCTCATCCTGCCAAGGCCGAGCTGGCATTGGTCCGGCAGACCGCGCAACGCGCCGGCACGCTGGCCCGTCGCGCTTTGCAATTCGGTCGGCCGCAGACCGGCGCGGTCACAACCGTCAATCTCGCCGCGCTGCTCGACGAAGCCTTGCCGCTGCTCCGTGCCGCGACGCCTCGCAACGTCGAGCTGCGCGCGCGCTGCACTCTGCCGTCGGCGATGCTGGTGGGCGAACCGACGCAACTGCTGCACGTGCTGCTCAACCTCGTGCTGAACGCCGTCGAGGCGCTCGGAACGGAATTCGGAACGATCGACGTGCAACTCACGCGTCAGCCCGCCGGCCCGCCACCCGCTGTCGCGATGGGCCAGCTGGGCCACCGCCCGCTGCTTTGTCTCACGGTTTCGGATACGGGTCCCGGCCTCGACCAGGCCGCACGCGCCCGGCTGCTCGACCCGCACCTCGCCCAGGCCGACGGCACCCACACGCGGGTCCGCATGGTGCGCGAGCTGGTGCTGCAGCACGAGGGTGGCCTCACCGTCGAGTCCTCACCCGGTGAAGGCACCCGCTTCCGGATCTACTTTCCCGAAGCCCCGACCCGCCTCGCCGTGCCCGCGAACCGGCGTGCTGGCCCGGCGGACCAGCCTGCACCGCACATCGCCATCATCGACGACGAGGAGACGGTCGTTCAGCTGGCGGAACAGGCGCTGCACTTCGCGGGCTATCGGACGTCGGTTGTCAATTCGCCCAGCGATTGCCTCGCCCAGCTGGGACAGAATCCCGCCGCCTTTGATCTGGTCATCACCGATCAGCGCATGCCCGATCTCAGCGGAACCGACCTGCTCCGGACGTTGCGCGCCCAAGGCTGGACCGTGCCGCTGGTGATCACCTCGGGTTCCCTCGCCGACTTGTCGCGCCAGGAACTCGATGCAGCCGGCCCAGCGCGTTTTCTGCCCAAGCCGTTCACGCTCGTCGATCTGCTCACCGTGATTCGCGAATTGCTCGACGCGCGGGCTGTTTCCGTTCCCGCCGCCGCCTCAGCTTAACGTCGTGGCCGCCGTGCCTCGGCGCTGCCGTAGCGACGCAGGTACTTCAGTGAAATCTCGAAGGCCGCCGGCAGCGGCGCGGTGAACGTGATCGGCTCCCGGTTCTCCGGGTGCAGCACGGTCAGGCTGCTCGCGTGCAACGCGAGCCGGTCCAGCAGCGGCTTCTCCTCGTCACGGCCCTTGTATCCACGTTTCAGATCCGACAACAGCAGCCGGACCTCCGGAACGCCGTAGAAACGATCGCCCAGGATGGGCGCCCCAGCCGCCGCCAGGTGCACGCGCAGCTGGTGGGTGCGACCCGTCAACGGCCGGCACTCCATCCAGGCGAAGCGGCGAAACTGCTCGAGCGTGCGAAACGCGGTCCGGCTGGGCTTGCCTCCACGGCGCCGGAAGGCGCGCATGCGGCCCGGTTGCGTCTCGTCCGGTCCGAGCGCCAGATCGACGTCGAAGCTCTCCGGCAAACGCCCGCTCTCATCTCGGATCGGCGGGATCACCTTCATCGTTTCCTCCGGCGGCAGCACGACGACGAGCGCGTGGTAGATTTTGCCCGCGGTCTTGGATTGAAACTGGCCGGAGAGAAAATCCAGCGCCGACTTCGTTTTCGCGCACAGCAGCACCCCGCTCGTATCTGCATCCAAACGATGCACGTTCGCGACGTGGTCCCCGAGCGTGCGATGAACCTGCTGCATCAGGTTCTCCCGGGTCTTGTCCCAACGGTCCGGCGCAACCAACAGCCCGCTGGGTTTATCGAAGACCAGCAGACTTTCGTCTTCGTAGAGAATGGGCGGCAACGGCACGTCGCAAACCTCTGCGAGCCACGCGCGGAGCGGCAATGGCAATTACGCGGCCGCCGCAGCTGGAGGAGCAGAACGGGAACGGCTCCGCCACGTCGCGGAAACAGCGCCCACCAGGAATTTCACGAGGATCTCGCCAAAGATGATCGCCATCATCTCCCGCGTTTCGAACACCCCCGCAAACGCCACCAGGTTGAAAAAGAGCGAGTCGAGCGGAATGCTGACGGCATTCGAAGCCAGGACGCGGTGCCACCAGGTGCGTCCGAGCAAACGCTGGTACACCTCCGTATCGGCGGTCTCCGCGATCAGAATTGCCACCACGGACGCCACGATGATGCGGGGAGGCACATGGCCGATCATGGCCAGCACGACACTCAACAGTGTCGCCAGAATGATGATACTGTAAACAAAGCGCCGGCCCCGGACGTGCATCCGGTCACGCTGGGTGAAGGTGAACCCAAAGATGAACGTGCCCACCGCCACCTGGCCAAAAATAGGCAGAGGCAAAAACCAGGTGGCCGTCAGATTGGCACCCAGGACGGCAAGGATGTAGATGACGGCTGCAACCATCGGACCCGGCAACCTGCCGGCTGTGCACCTCAAAGGCGAGCGTGTTGTGTGTTTCGCACCCAAGCGGCCCGTCCGGACTTACTTGCCGTGCAGAGGAAAAAAACGGGGCCGCTCCGATCGACTGGAGCGGCCCCGGTGAGGACTGGCTAGACGCTTACTTTGCTGCGAACCGATTGCCGGACAGCAGCGACGAATCGATCACGCGGACCGGCAACAGGACCTTGGTTTCGACGGCCACTCCGTCACGCATGACCGGGGCGAACCGCCACTGTTTGACGGCATCGACGGCGGCGGCCGCGAGGCGGTCATGGCTGGACTGAGTCACCTGGATGTCCTGCGGCAAGCCGGTGGAATCGACGACAAACGAGATCATCGCCACCGCGCCGGCGGGCGCGTTGACAATCTCGGGTGCGACGACTTTCACCGGCTCCGGAACCCCCGGGCCCTTCGAGAAGGACCGGAGATAGGCCGTCTCGGGCGACGCCGCGGAAGCGGCGAGCACCGAGGACAGGCCCAGGCTGAGGGCGATGGCGAGCTTGTGGACAACGTTCATTCATAAACTCCGCACAAAGGCGGAGAGTTTAGGTTTCATTGGCTGACGCTCCGGCCGCCTCCCGCAATTGCGGCACGGCGGACGGGGCGATTGTCGCCGGAATTCCCGGCGGCAATGGGAGCGGCGGTTCACCTGAACCGCACCGCCGACAATCGCGCCAAGCGACTGCCGGAGGGACAAACCCGCCGAGCCTCCTGCTC
>JAEWIY010000104.1 GCA_023386835.1 Verrucomicrobiota bacterium | reverse complement strand
CCCCCCCCACCCCCCCCCCCCCCCCCTTCCGGATTCGCCAACGCCACCCGCTTCGGCACCAGTTCGCCAATGATCAGCGAGAAGTAAGTGATCAACCCGACCACCACGAAGATCGAGAGCGCGGTCGAGTACGGCGCCAGAACCGGGACCTGGTTCAGTTCAACCGCGAGTTTTTCCGACAGCGTCGCCCCGCCAAACGCACCCGCCAGCACGCCCACCAACGTGATGCCGATTTGAACGGTGGAGAGGAAGGCGGTCGGCTCCTCCGCCAGTTTGAGAGCCGCCTTGGCCTTCAGCGATCCCTCGTTCGCCAGTTTCTTCAACCGCGCCTTGCGGGAGGAAACGATGGCGATCTCCGCCATTGCGAACACGCCATTGGCGAGAAGGAGAAGGAAGATAATCGAGATCTCGATGGAGAGGTGCATGACGGACGAACCTCCCATTGACGGACGAACAGGAGGTCCGGGACCGGCTCAAAGGGCCCGCTTTGAAGCCTGTGCGCAAGCGCCGAGCGGAGGCAATCGCTGCCCGCCGCTCGTCGGCTACCTCCCACGCGCGACCTCGCCCATACCCCGGAGGCGCGCATTTGCGCCCGGCGTCCGACTCGCCGGGGCGCGATCGTCTCCTCTCGGATGCCTAGGCGGTGGCTCGGCCCCGCTGCCGGCCGCGGCCTTTCGGCTGGGTCGCATTCTCCAGCAGGTCGCGCGACATCGCGTGCGAGGGATCCCGCTGCTGCACCTGGCGGAGCAAACGCCGCGCGGCCGCACCTTGACCGAGCCCAAGCCGGGCCTGTGCTTCCAGGAACAACGCTTGCGTGAACTGCCGCCCGCCGAGGTCGTCCTGAAACAGCAGCATGGTCGGCAGCGACGTCGCAAAGTAGTCGATCACCGCCGGCTTGTTCCGGAGTTCCTGCGCGTAGCGAAGCAGGTCGCGCAACAGGGCGCGGGCTCGAGCACGCTGACCAAGCCGTTCCAGACTGAGCGCGGAGAAGTACGACATTTCCGAAAACGCGCGCACCGCCATGCCTTGGAAGTCGCCCCGCGTTTGCGCCGCCCGCGTCCAGTGGCCTCGCGCGGCCGCCCGGTCGCCCGCCGCCGCACACGCTTCGCCGAGCCAGTAATGAACCTCGCTTGGATTCACCAACAGATGGCGCGCCTCGCCGAGATTCTCGGGCTCAGCCAACGCCTGCTCGAACAACTCGCGCGCCCGCGGGAAATCGCCGGCCGCGAGAGCCTGCCGGCCGAGCAGCACATGCGCGCGCACATGCTGCCCGAGCGGGCCACCCTCGCCGCCTTCCCATGGCTGAAAGCGGCGTGAGCTCAACAGCTGCCGGGCTTCCGCGGCGCGTCCGTGGTGGTTCAGCAAGGCACAGTATTCGACCGCCAGATCATCCCGTCGCCGAACCAACGCCTGATGCCGTGAGAGCTCGCGCAGGCGTCGCGCCGGTGCCATTCCGAGCCGTTTCCAGAGTTGGTCGCGCTCGTAAACCAAGCGTCCATCGGCCGGATCAGCCGCGATCGCCCGCTCGTACGCACGACGCGCGGCCGCCGCATTTCCGCGCACGTTGAAGTACGCGATGCCGAGGCAGCGCCAGACCACCGCATTCTTGGGCTCGAGCCGGACAGCCACTTCCCAGTGACGAATCGCTTCCTCGTGACGCCGCCGATCGTACAGCCAGAAGCCGAGCAACTGCTGCGCCAAACCGTGCGTCGGAGCCGCCTCGGTCACCCAGCGCAACAAACCGTATTCATCCAGCCGTGACGGAAAACAGTACTCCCGCGGCGCCCGCGCCGCCGCTTTCAGGTGCCGGCGAACTTCCGCCTTCCGGCCCAGGCGCTCGGCAAGCCAGGCTCGCAGATAGCCGACCAGCGGCGCGCTGCCATCCAATGCCCGCGGCTCCGCATCCGCCAGCACGTCGTCAGCCTGGGCATACAATCCGGCCTGGGCCAGATCCCACGCCAAATCGAGCCGGACGGGCGCATCGGTCGTCACCGGGGCGCCGTCGAGTTGGCGCGCCCACCAGTCGAGGGGATCGCGCCGGAGCGTCTCGCGCAGCAAAGGGGAAGCCTCCTCGGGTCGCTTGAGCTGCCGGAGCACGATCACCTGGAGGTTTCGGGCGCGGTGATGGTCGCCGTTCTGCGCCACGGCCAGATTCAGGTTTTCGAGCGCGCGTTCCCACCGCTCTTTGCCGCAGTCGATCTCCGCCATCGCGTACCGGCAAGGGCTGATCCAAGCCGCATTCCACGCCGCCTTGGCGAAAGCCTCATACGCATCCTCGTCGCGGTCGAGGAAGCGGAGCACTCGACCGAGTTGATAGTAGGCCTCGCCATCCGCCGGGTTGGCGTTGCGCGCCGTCAACCGCGCGATCGACGCGCGCAGGTGGCGCTCGGCGTCCTCGAACTCGCCACGACGCAGATGCCACCGGCCGACCATCAGGTGGGCACGACTGTCTCCCGGGTCCCGCCGCAGGGCTTCATCCCAATACAGCCGCGGGCTCCGCGTGGCGTGCCGGTACTGTTCCAGGTGCAGGCCGATGAGCACCAGTTCGTCGTTGCTGGCGACATCGGTCGGCGCCGGTGGTTCGGTGGCCGTGGCCGGTGCCTCCGCCGGCTCGACCGGGGCGAGTGCATGCGTCAGGAGGCAGCGGCCGTCCGCCGTCAGCACCACCACCTCGAGCTGCTCCTCTGCCACCGATCCCGGCAACTTGAACGCCTGCACGAGCGGGCGGGCTGGCGAAAGCTCACCGAGCCATTCGCGCAACACCCGGCCGGACGTGGTGCGAACCTGGACTCGGGCCTTCTCATGTCGCGCTACAACCGCTACGCCGATGCGGCCATCGCGCCCGGATCGCGACCAGCTCAACGCCGCCTCCTCGTTCGCGTGGCGGGCCGGTCCGATTTCGCGGAACGGATACCAGTACTGGGTCCACGTGCGGGTCTCTCCCGGATGCAGGAAGGAAAAGTCCGGCTGGTTGTCCGTGTACACGCCCGCCATCAGCTCGATGTAGGGTGCGTATTCGCCGTTCGCGTCCGCGTCCGTCAGGTTGCGATCCCACGCGTAGCCGAACGGATGGTTGCCCCACGTCCACTGCTTCTTGCCCGGCGAGATGCGATGGTCCGCCACGTGCATCAAGCCCGCCCGGGCGGCATAATCGTATCCGCCGAGGAAATCCTCGCGCGAGCCGAGCGCCATGTACGACGTGGGCACCGGGATGTTGCTGTACCAGGACAGGTCGTTGGCGGCATAACGCTCCGGGACTGCCTCCTCGCTCGCCCCGGCCGCCGGAGGCAGGTAGCGCGGCGGCCGCTCGTTGGGCGGTATGCCATCGCGCGCCCGGCCGGCGTAGTCGACGCCGTAATACGAACCCTCGCAGAGCGGAAACGTGCTCACGGCCCGTCGCGCGTGGTCCGCCACGTAGTGTACGTCCGGCGGGAAAAACGACTGGTAGCGCTCATGCACCCGCGTGGCGGCGTTGGCCCACCACAGAAAGGTCTGCACGTCAGAGGTGCGATTCGACACCCGCACCCGCAGTTCGAGCCGCGCCACGCCCGGGCGCAGGCACACGCCGTGCATACCCTTCATCCGCACCATCGGATCATGTTCGGAAAGCCAGACCGTTACGCTGCCATCCGCTTCCTCCTCCACGTGCACGTCCGTGGGCATGAACGTCGAGGGCCGGTGATGCTGCGGCCAGTTGAACTCGATGCCGCCGCTGGCCCACGGCCCCGCCAGGCCGACGAGCGCCGGTTTGATCACCGGTTGGAAGTAAATCGCGTCGTACTGGTTGGTCTTGTCGAGCAACCGGTGGATGCGGCCGCCGATCTCCGGCAGGATCATCACCTGGAGGTACTCATTCTCGATCGTGATCGTCTCCCACTCCCGATCCCGGCGCACCTCGCTGATCCGGTCGTAATAGGGCAACGGATACACACGGCCGCTCGAGCCCTGGTAAACCCGGTGCTCGAAAAACATCGGATTGCGGTCCGGCGGCAGGGGTTCGTAGGTCGGGAAAACGACGCGCTGGCGGGTGACGGTAACGCTCATGAGAGGGACAGGGTCAAGGGATGGCCGATCCTACTATGCCACGCTGGGTTATGCCATGGACAACTGGCGGAAAAAGCTGGACGATCCTACACTGACTTCCCTCGATAACGAACATGGCGGCGCCTCCACGACGACGGGAAGGTTTCCACGGGCAGGCGCAGATTGTCATCCCCGCGCCCCTGCGGCGCGCGTTCGCCCCGCATCCCCTGCTTCGCGGACTCTTCATCACCGACGCAGGCTTTTATCCGAGAGCCGCGGGCCACCTGGTCGAACGCCCCGAGGGAGCGTCCACCCACCTGATCATCGCCTGCCTGCGGGGACGCGGCTGGGTGCGCGCGGCGGCGGGCCGGCGCTTCGAGCTGGAACGCGGTGACATCATCGGGCTGCCGGCGCATCAGCGGCATGTGTATGGAGCGGATGACGACAACCCGTGGTCGATTGCGTGGGTGCATTTCACCGGGGAGGAGAGTGCCGCGTGGCTTGAACTCGGCTTCGGCCGGTCCGACACGGCGGTCGCCTGCCACGTGCCGCCCGACCGTTTGGGCGCGTTGGGGCTCGACCGGGTGCACCTCGTCCTGGAAGCCGGGTACGGCTTGCGCGAATTGGCCGATGCGGCGGCCGGTCTGCGGGTGACGCTCGCCTCGCTGTCGCGCTTGCGTGTGCAAACACCCGCGTCCGTCTCCGCTCAGGAACGGGTGGCCGCCGCCGTGGAACGGGTGCGGCAGGATTACCTATCCGGATTTCGCGTGCCCGAGCTCGCGGCCGCCGCCGGCCTCAGCGTTACGCACTTCACCGCGCTTTTTCGCGCGCAGACTGGATTTTCGCCGCTCGACTACCTGCTCCGGGTCAGGATCCAGCGTGGCGCCGTGTTGCTTCTGACGAGCCAGTTGCCAGTGAACCAGATCACCACGTTGTGCGGGTTCGTCGACCCGTATTACTTCGCCCGTTGTTTCAAACGAATCATGGGCTGCTCTCCGCGGGCTTACCGCGCGCAGGCCGGCAGCTCCATCCGCTTGGCGTCGCCGGCGGAGGCAAACGACACGCGGGCGGGGTCGCCCGAGTTCGTAGACCGCCGCCGACCGGCCGCGCTGGAGGGCACTGGAGGTTCGTTTTGACTCGTCACGGAGGCGACCTCGCAACACTGACGGACGCCGCATGAGTCGTCCGCCCCCTGCTTTCGCCGTCCTGCGCCGCCTCGCCCTCGCCGTCCCGCTGGCGCTGGCCGGTTGCGCCGGGCCCGGGAACCTGGGGCAAGGCAGCACCGCGACCGCCAACGAGAACGTGACAGCCGAGCCGCGTCCGCATCGCGACGTCGCCACCCCGGAGCGCCTGGCGGCATGGAGCGACGTCAAACGAATCACCCGACTGCTGGCGCAGGCGCCTGGCGACGTCTTTCCGGGCCTGGCGACTCTCGTGGCCCAACTCGACTCGCTGCAGCACGAGGTGGAAGTCCGGGGCGTCTTCCGGTTTGAGGCCATCGATCCCGAGCAGGTGATTGCCCGCAATCCGGCATTCTGGCGGGCCAGTTTCGAAATCGTACCCGCGGATCCACTACCGATTGTCCTGGCCGCGCTGGTTTACCTCAGCGCGGGGCAGTCCGGCCGGGCGAACGAGTTTCTCCGCATCGTCCGCGCCGGACCGTTGCTGCCGGACCCGTTGGACCGACGGCTCGAACTGCACCTCGATGGCTCGGCAGAACCCAATCAGCTCGAAATCCATCGGCTGCTGCAGTCGTCGGGCGACGACGACGCGACCTTTCGCGAAAAGGTGGAAGCACTGCGGCTCCGCTTTCCGGACTCGGCGCATGTTGCCCACCTCCTCATCAGCGTGCGGGCGGGAGAAAGCGGCGTGTCGCTCGATCCCATCGGTTCGTACGACGCCGAGGCGTTTCAGCAGATGCTCGTCCAAAACGCAGAGGAGATTGCGCTGATCACGGAGCAGCATCCGGTGGCGGGCCTGCTCTTTCGCACCGAACCGAAGCTCCGCGAAAAGATGCGCACTGCACTACCGATCTGGCAGCAGTCGGCCGAGCTGCGGTTCGGGCTCAGCCCGGCGGACTTCGACGCGCTCGCCGAACTGTTTCGAAGCTCGGGCCTGCCTGTGCACGCGTTGTTCGCGCGGCGGCTCACGGCGTCCGCCCGAGGTTTCGGCGCCCCGTCCGACGCACGTTTTGCCGAAGGGGTATTGCCAGCACTCCTGTCGCCCGCCGCGGCTCGCCAGCTCCTGGACGAACTCGCTGAGGGCGACGTAGCGCAACTGGCGTTTTTCACGCCGGAGCCTCCGCCGCAGGGGAAGCCGGAGTATCCGATTCACCCGGCGTTGGCGGAGTCGCTGGAACGGACGCGTCGCCGCGCCACCTACCTCCTTGAAGCACCGGACAATCCAGCCGGAGTGATGACCGACGCGTACCTGCTGCGTGCCCAAGTGCTGAGGCAGCTGGGCCAGTACGAGGAAGCCGCGGCTGATCTCTCCCGCGCAGAGGTGCTGGAGGGAATTACCGGACGGGTTGCGTTCGCCCAGTTCTACCAGGCCTTTGAGACACGCGATGTGGCTGCGGCCGAGCGCGCGCTGGAGGCGCTTCGGCAGAACTCGGACGACGCCGTCGAGACCGCGGCGGAAGAAGCCTTCCTGGCCGCGTTGAAGCAGGACTGGCGCGGGGCCGCCGCAGCGTTCGTCCGCCACAGCGAACTGGAAGACGATCTCGAACGGGCCGGTTTTTCGCGGCTGCATGGCGCACTCTCCGCGCGTCTGGCCGGCGAAGCGTTGCCGGCCGATCTCGCCGCAGCGGCCGACGAGCAGGATTCGGGCGCGTGGATCCGGCAATTGCTGAAGGTGCTCACGCAACCGGGGCATCGCGACGCCCTCCTGAAGGAAGCCATGGCCGGCATCACCGAACTCGATCGAGCCGGTCGGCTGTGCGAGGCCCATTTTGCCCTCGCGGCGCTGACACCTGCTGGCAGCGATGAGACACGCGCGCAGTTGGAGAACTGCGTGCGCACGGGCCTCGCCGACTTTATCGAGTATCAGCTGGCGCGGCTTTACCTTGAGCAACGGTATCCGGAGAAGTGGGACAGCCGCCGCGCGCCGCCTCCGCCGGACAGCGACAAGCCCCGTGAGCACTCACCCCGGGAGTTCGACGAGACGGTGCCGCGCACAATCGCGCCGGCCTGACGCGCCCGCGCCACAAGTCGGAGGCAGAGCACCTGGGCGCTCCGCCCGTCGCGACCGCGTCATCCGCCTAGAGCCGGAGGAACTTTTCCCAACCCGGACGCGGCGGAGGACCGAAGAGCAGCGCGTTCGCCTGCTCGTTGTTCGTGAAGCGCTTCTGCACCGGGTCAAAAGCGAGGTCGCCACCGAGCCGCTGCGCAATCACACCGAGCAGGAAGACCTGGCTGAGCGGACCGGAGATCCGGAACGGCGACCGCGCCTCCTCCTTGCCCTGGCACGCCAGCACGAAGTTCTCGAAGTGGTTGGAGAATCCGGTGGGGAAACGCGGCAACTCCGGCGCGAGTTCGCGCATCTTTTCCTCCGGCACGATCCGCAACGTGTCGCTGTGGGTCCCGCCCTGGAAGGTGAGCTCCTTCGTGAAGATGAACTTGCCGTTGCGCCGCTTCAATTCGCCATCGGGTCCGAGCTCCTCCGGCACCGGCGGCAGGTTTTCCACGCCGTCGTACCAGAACACCTCAACCGGCGGCAGCGCCCCGCGCGCCGGGAAGTCGAACCGGATCGTCGAGGCCTGCGGGAAAATGAACGGATTGGGACCGTCGCGACGCTCGGCCACGATCCGGTTTGGCAGGCCGAGCTTCAGGAAACGGTGCACCGTATCCAGAATGTGGGGACCCCAGTCGCCGAAGGCGCCATCACCAAAGTCAAACCAGCTGCGCCAGTTGCCCGGATGCAGCTTGCTGCTGAACGGGCGCAGCGGCCGGCCGACGTGCCAGAGGTCCCAGTCGATCGTCTCCGGCACCGGCTCCTCCGGATACCCGTCGATCGTCCAGCCGTGCCACCGGCGCGGCGAGTTCATGAAGCTGACGACCTTCGTGACGTCCTTGATGACGCCGGCCTCGTACCACGCCTTGAACTGGTGGTAATTGTTCCCCGAGTGCCCCTGGTTGCCCATTTGCGTGACGACGCCGGTGCGCTCGGCCATCGCCATCAGCAACTCGACTTCCTGGAAGGTGTGCGCGAGCGGTTTCTCGACGAACACGTGTTTGCCGGCCGCCATCGCGAGCATCGCGATCGGGAAGTGTGAGTGATCCGGCGTCGCAATCACCACCGCCTCAAAGAGGTCGCCGTAGCGCTCAAACAGCTCACGAAAATCCTGCACCGCCGGCACATCCGGGTAGGCGGTGCGCGCCTCCAGCGTGTGCTCCGCGAGCAGATCGACGTCACAAAGCGCCGCGACGCGGACCAGGTTGGTCGCGGCAAAAAACTTCAGCACCTCGCCACCGCGGTGACCGATACCCACAAACGCGACGTTGAGCTTCGGTCCGTCGTTTGTCGCCTCCTGCGCGCGCAGCCCCCGCGGCAGAATCGAGAACGCCGCCCCCGCCAGGAGCGATTGCGAAAGGAAGCGTCGGCGATTGATAACAGTTTGAGGTGAAGGAGAAACGTGGGGATGGGCCATGGGGAATGAGCCCATGGTGCATGTTCGCGCCGCCGGTGCAAACCTGGTTGACGCTGACCGTTCAACGGTGAGCCACCGCCACCCCGCGCGTCAGGTCTCGCGTCCCTGGGTTTCGACCCAACGCACCGCGTGCCGAACCAAGGCCGTTGTATCTTTCAACTGGAGCTTCTCTTTGATGTTCGCGCGGTGCACATCGACCGTTTTCGGGCTGAGGTTGAGCTGCGCCGCGATGTCGCGCGTGCTCTTGCCCTGCCCGACCAGTTGAAAAATCTCGAACTCGCGATCCGAGAGTCGCTCGATCGGCGAACTGGAACCGCGCGGACGACGGCCCGACATCGCGTCCACAAACTGCGCCGAGACGCGCGTGCTCACATACGTTTGGCCGCGCAACACCTGGCGGATCGCTGCGAGCAGGTTCTCCCCGCCCGCCTCCTTCATGATGTAGCCGCGAGCGCCTGCCCGCAGCACCCGCTCGGCGTACAGCGTCTCATCGTGCATCGAAACGACGAGGATCGGCAGCTCGGGATTCGTCGCCTGCAGGTCCTTGATGAAATCAATGCCGCTGCGACCCGGCATCGTGATGTCGCTCAAGATCAGGTCGATCTGCTCACTCGCCAGCACGCGCATCGCCTCCGCCGGATTTCCGGCTTCCGCGGCCACGACCATGTCCGGCTGCTTGTCGATCAGCAGCGCGAGCCCGGCGCGCATAAACGGGTGATCATCCACCAGCAGCACGCGGCGGCGGGCTTCGCCGGTGGCGCCCTTCGATTGATCCTCGGCTGAACCTGCCTGATTCATAGGGCGCGGTGTAACGTGCAACGCACGAGCACTCCAGCGTCGGGCGCCGACGCGATGGTGAGCTCGGCGCCAATCGCGTTCGCGCGATGACGCATGACCTGCAGGCCGATGCCATGCCCGCCGCGGGTGCGCGGCTGCAGCCCGTGACCGTTGTCCGAAATTTCGAGCACGACCAGCGAGGCCGTGCTCACCAGTCGAATCAAAATCTCGGTTGATCCGGAGTGACGCAGCGCATTGGCGACCGACTCCTGCGCGATGCGAAACAGGTGCCCGGCGACCACCGCGTCCGACAATTCCACAGGCGATGGACACTCGAAACGACACTGCACCCGGCCGAGCGACGTGGTGCGCTGCGCGAGGTCGGCCAGCGTGGTGGGCAGTCCACTCGCGTCGAGCACGAAGGCGGTTAAGCCATGCGCGAGGGAGCGCGTCTGTTTGATCGCCTCGCGCAGGAACTGGCTGAGCCGCCCCATCTGCTGCGCGAGATCCGGGCGCACGGTTTCCAGATCGCTCCGGATCGAATGCGCCATCAGCTCGATCGCCGTGAGTTGCTGCCCCAGCCCGTCGTGCAGGTCCTGGCCGATTCGGCGCTGCTCCCGCTCGCTGATCGCCAGGATTTCCTCCTCAAGCTGCTTGTTTTCGGTGACGTCGGTTTGCGCGCCCGTGAATCGCACCGGTTGGCCGGCATTGTCGCGATCCAGCAGGCCACGGCACAGGACCCAGCGGTATGCACCGTCCCGATGCTGCATCCGGTATTCGATACTGAACGACGCGGCGGCGCCGGTGAGGCATTCGTCCTGCGCCTTGCTGAGACGTTCGCGGTCCTCCGGGTGCACCCGCCCCAGCCACTCGGAAAGCGTGTCGCGGATCTCGTCGGGCGCGAACCCAAGGATCTCCTTCCAACGATCCGAAAAATAACAGTGTCCCGACGCGAGGTGCCATTCCCACACGCCATCGTTGGTCGCGCGCACGGCCGCCGCGAATCGTTCGACGCTCCGCCGCAGGTCCTCCTGCGCGGAGACGAGCGCCCGTTCCTGCTCGATCGTGCTCAAGGCGCGCCGGACCACCTCGGGCAGAAGGTCGAGCATCGCCGTGTTCTTCATCACGTAGTCGAGCGCGCCCTGCTTCATCACCTCCACGGCGACCTTTTCGTCGCCCTGGCCGGTCACGACAACGAACGGCACTCGTGTGGGCCCCTGCCGCAGCCGCGCCACCAGCGCCGGCCCCCCAAGATCATTCAGCTTGAGGTCCAGCAACATCAAATCCGGACGATAACGCGTCAGCTGCTCGAGTGCGGACGCGGCGGAATCCGCGGTTTCGACCTCATGTCCCTCGGCGCGCAGCGTCTCGGCGAGCAGCACCAGCAAACCTTCGTCGTCGTCGACGACCAGAATGCGCGAAGGAGCAGGCGAAGCCACGGCGCGACGTTCAGTGCCCCTTGACCGGCGGCACGAGCAGGAGCGTCATAAATAGGCCCAGCCGACGGATGGCCTCGGCAAACCGGTCGTAATCGACCGGTTTCTGGATGTAGACGCTGCAGCCAAGCTGATGGCAGCGCTCCACCTCCCGCGCATCGTCGGTTGTCGTCAGCATGATGACCGGCAGTTTGCGCAGCTCGGGATCCGCCTTCAGCCGGCGCAGGACCTCGATCCCGTCGACCTTCGGCATCCGGATGTCGAGAAGAACCAGATACACATGCTGGGAGTTGCGGTTCGCCTCGGACGACGGGCCGAAGAAAAAATCGAGCACGGCCTGTCCGTCGCTGAAGTGCCGGATCCGGTTGTTGAGCCCGGCCGCCTCGAGATTCTCGCGCACGAGAAACGCGTGGCCCTCGTCATCGTCGACGATCAGGATGATGGGAGCTTGGTTCATGTTTCGGATACGTGGGTGTGCTCCGCCGCCGGCAAGGCGACAAAAAACGTCGATCCGGCTCCTTCCCGGCTCTCGACCCAGATGCGACCTTTCTGCCGCTCGAGCACCCGCTGCGCGATCGTGAGCCCGAGGCCCTCGCCTTCCGTCAGGTTCGGATTCAAGCGGTGGAAGATCTCGAAGGCTTTGGCCTGGTGTTCCGGCGCCATACCGATCCCATTGTCGCTCACCGAGTAAATCGCCTGGCCGTTTTCGACACGGCCCTTGATGCGGATCTGCAACGGCCGGAACGGCTCGCGGTACTTGAGAGCGTTGTCGACCAGGTTGGCGAACACCTGATTGGTGTGCGCGCGATCCCCCCAACACCGCGGCAACGGATCCACGCGCACGTCGGCGCGCGCCTCGTCGATTTGAAACTTCATCGAAGCGAGGATCTCCGCCATCAGCGTATCCGCGTCGAGGAGTTCCGTGTTCAGCGTGACCCGTCCGAGCCGCGAATACCGCAAAAGGCCGGAGAGCAGCATCTCCATCTTGTTCACCCCGGCGCTGATGAAACGCAGTGCCTGCGGGATGGCCTTCTCGACGGGTGCTTCGAGCTCCGAAACCGGCACCTGTCCGCTATCTCCTGCCAGTTTCATCGCATCGCGGATCCGGTCACACGCGCGCAGCAGCTGCTTGCCAAAGCCCTGCACGTTGACGAGCGGCGACCGCAGGTCGTGGGAAACGGTATAAACGATCGTCTCGAGCTCCTTGTTTTTCTCGGCGAGGTCGGCCGCGAATCGCTGCAGCTCGGTTTCATCCGCCTTCCGTGCCGTGATGTCCGTCCGGATCGCGATGTATTGCACCGGCTTCCCGCTCGCATCGAGCCGCGGAAAGATCGTGGTATCCACCCAGTAAAACGAACCGTCCCTGGCGCGGTTCTTAATCTCTCCATGCCACACCTGACCGTGTGCGATGGTTTTCCAGAGATCGCGAAAAAACTCCTTTGAGTGGTGACGGGAGTTGATGATCCGGTGGTCCTGCCCGAGCAGTTCCTCGCGGCTGTACTGCGAAATCGCGCAGAACTTGTCGTTCACGTACGTGATGCGCCCGCTCGCATCCGTGATCGCGACGATCGAGTGCTCGTCGAGCGCCGCCTTGATGTCGTGCAGCTCGCGCAACGCGTCGGACCGCTCCTTTTCCGCACGTTCTGAACTGGCGGTCCGCCCGTAGAGCTCCGCCTCCAGTTGCTGGACACGCCGCTGCAATTCCTCCCGACTCGGTTCAGGCTCGTTTGGCTCAGCCACCAAACACGCGTAACACCAGCCCCACCCTCGCGCAAGTCACTGCACGCGAGCAGCAAGGCACTAGGGAAATTCTTTAGCGAGATTGCGCCGCGGCTCCAATACCGCGAATCGGCCGCGCCTGCTAGAGTGTGGCCATGGCTCAGTTTGCTTCAGCCCCCACCGCGATCGCCGAATCCTCCGCGTCGTCCAACGTGATCGGACTCCTCAGCGCCGACAACCCGTCGGCCCAGCGAAACGGCGAGGATGTGGTCAGCCACTTGCAAAAGTCGCAGCTGTATCGCGACTACGCTCAGGCGTTCGAAGCCACGACAGGATTGCCCTTGGCGTTGCGCCGGGTCGGATCGCTGCATTCCCCCTTGCATGGCTCGAAGCAGGCGAGCCCGTTCTGCGCGGTCATGGCCGGGCGCAACAAATCCTGCGCCGCCTGCCTGCGGCTCCAGCAGCAGGTCGAAGAACAGGCCACGACCAGCGCCTGCACGCTGCAGTGCTTCGCCGGCCTGACGGAATCGGCCGTGCCGATCCGCGTCGGCGAAAAGGTGATCGGTTTTCTGCAGACCGGTCAGGTGCTCCAGGAGTCGCCGTCCGAGAAGTCGTTCACCCACGTCGCCCACGAAGTGAAGGAACTCGGCGCCGACGTGGATCTCGATGACCTGAAGTCGGCCTACATGACGACCCGCGTCGTGCCGAAGCATCAGTACGACGGCGTCGTGCGCCTGCTCGACATTTTCGGGCAGCACCTCTCACAGGTGAGCAACCAGCTCGTCACGCGCCAGGCCGCCGCCGAATCGCCGATCATCAAGCGGGCCAAGGCCTACATCGCCGAGCACCTCGATGAGGAACTGTCGCTCGCGCAGGTGGCGAAGTCGGTCTGCATGAGCCCGTACTACTTCTGCAAGACGTTCAAGAAGGCGACGAAGCTCACGTTGGTGGAGTACATCTCCCGCGTCCGCGTGGAGAAGGTGAAGCAGATGCTGCTCAACCCGCACACGCGGATCAGCGAGGCGGCCTTCGCCACCGGCTTCCAGTCGCTCTCGCAGTTCAACCGCACGTTCCGGAGCATTGCCGGTGAGTCCCCCTCCGCCTACCGGACGCGGGTGCACGGCAGCTCAACGCGCCACGCGGCCTGAGAACCTTTCCTTCGGTATCCCACTCCACTCCCCCCCACGGGCGCCCGACGCCCGTGGGGTTTTCGTTTCAGGACAACGGCACGAGCAGCGACGCGACCCAGGTGAAGATGAACCCGGCCACGGAGATGCCGCTCGCCAGCACCGTCCAGGACCGCAACGCCTCACCCTCCGTGAGCCCGCCCAGCCGGCTGACGAGCCAGAATCCACTGTCGTTCATCCAGGAGCAGAAGAACGAGCCGTAACCAATCGCCAGGTACACGTACGCGATGTGAGTTCCGCCCAACACCGCGGGTCCAAGCGAGGTCATGATCGCGCCCGTCGTCATCATTGCAACGGTGGCCGAGCCCTGCGCGATCCGAATGGCGGCGGCGAGCAGCCAGGCAAGCAGCAGCACGTTCATGCCGCTGCCACTCGTCAGGCTCTGGATCGCGTCGCCGATCCCCACCTGCTTGATCATTGCGCCAAACGCGCCACCCGCGCTCGTGATCAACACGATCACGCCGGAGGCCTCAAGCGCCTCGCCCATCAACGGCGACAGGCCGCGCCAGTTGCGACCGCCGTACCGCAGGACCAGCACCAGCGCGAAGACGAGCGCGATCAGCAGCGCCATGTTCTTGTTGCCAATCAAAGCCAGCCACGGACCTGCCTCCGGACCAAACCAAGCCGCGCTGGCAATCAGTCCCAGCGGGACCAGGACCGGGAGCAACGACAGGCCCAGCGGCGGCAACTCACGACGCTCCCCCGAAGCGCTTTCCGCCGCGGGTGGATTCGAGAGCTGCACCCGCCGGCCCAAAGTTGCCGCCAGCCACCAGGCGACCACCGCCGCCGGAACGCCGATCGCCAGCCCCACGCCAATGGCCACACCCAAGTCCAGCTGGAGGATCTCCGCCAGCACGAGAGGCCCCGGTGTCGGCGGAACATTGCTGTGGGTGATCACGCCACCGCCGCAAATCGCGAGCAGGTAGTAGAGGTAGTTGCCACCGGTGCGCTTCGCCAAGGCGCGCGCCAGGGGTAGCAACAGGATGAATACCGTGTCGAAGAAGACCGGGATCGAAAGAATGAATCCGCCCGCGAGCAGCGCGAGTCCGGCGCGTTTTTCGCCCAGCCAGCGCAGCAGCGCATCCACGATGCTCTCGGCCGCGCCGCTCTCGGACAGGCACAAGCCAATCACGGCCGCCGCCACAATCACCCACACGATCTTCCCGGCGGTGGAGCCGAGCTCGGTCATGACCAGCTCCACCGCCTGCACGTAGCTCAACTCCAGGACACCCGTGGCGACACCCAACACGCCCGTGAGCAGGCCCGCCAGGACCAGGGCGAAGAACGCGTGCAGTCGAAAGACCGCGATGCCAACGATGACAAAGACGATCGCGGCCAGGGCGATGAAGAGCGGCGTCACGAACGCTCCTCCTTCGCGCAGGACTGGAGCCGAACAACGATCGTGGCTGATTTCCGGCAGTTGGCGGGGGACAGGCGCAGCCGTGCAGCGGGGGCAGTCGCTTTCATGGGCGCGCAGGTTTTCGGACTCGTCGCCCGCGTGCAAGCGCGGCGACGAGGCAAACAGTTGCGCAGGAAAGTTACGGTGCCGCCGCCACGTGGGGATCGCCGAGCCAGCGCGCCCACCACGCCCGGACTTCGCCGTACCAGAAACGGCTGTTCTCGCCCTTCAGGATCCAGTGATTTTCGTCCGGAAAAACGAGCAGCCGGCTGGGGATGCGCAGCCGTTGATGGAGGCTCCAGCTCTCGAGCGAGTTGTTCAGCGGCACACGAAAGTCCTGCTCGCCCACGGTGATCAACATCGGCGTCACCCACGCCGAGCCGTCCGCCTGCGCACCCGCCAGACGTGCCGGATTCTGCGTCTGCCACACGGGCCCCTGTTCCCACACCGGGCCGAGCGCCATGCGTTCACGGTGAAAGATCGAGTCACTCGTGCCCCACTGCGCCTCCGGGTTCACCAAGCCCGCGTGGGAGACCAGGCAGCGGTAGCGCCTGGTGGTCGCTTGGAGCCAGTTGGCCAAATGCCCGCCATAACTCGCGCCCGCTGCCGCCTGTCGCGTCCCATCAAGAAACGGAAAACGACGAATCGCCTCCTCGACGGCCTGATTGATTTCCTCACCCGGTGTGCGAAACGGGTCACCCTGGATGGCCTGCGCAAACGCTTCGCCGAATCCTGTCGAGCCCGTGTAGTTGGTCAGCACCAACACATACTCCGTGCCGGCGAGCAGATGATAGTTCCAACGCAGCACCCACTGATCGCGGTACATCGTGTGCGGTCCACCGTGAATGACCGCGATCACCGGGTATTTCCTGCTCGCGTCAAACTGCGCCGGGCGAACGAGGAAGTTGTGAATCGTCCGACCGCCGCGGCTGGTAAACGTGAACGTTTCCACGGGCGGAAGATCAAGCTGCCCCACCCGCTGCTCAGTCAACCGCGTCAGGCGCTGGCTGCGGTGCGTCGCCGGATCGTAGACATACACCTCCGGTGGCTGGGTGGCGTCCTGCCAGAGGCCAAACAGGCGAAAGCCCTCGCCGTGTCCTCCCGCCGCGAGATTCGTCCAGACGCCCCGCCCCGGATCGTGCTCCAGCCGCGCGACACCTCGTGAGGTGACACTGAAGATCTTCTCGTGCCCCGCCTCCTCCGCGGTGAAGTACAGCTTCGTCCCATCGGGCCCGTGGAGCGGTTCCTTGGCGCTGCGATCCAGCTCGCGTGTGAGCACCACCGGCGCGGACGAATCCGCCGGCCAATCCAGCCGGGCGATGCGATCGAGCGTGTAGAGCCTGCTCCCCGCCTCCTCACTGACCTGCGCGGCCAGGCTGCGTCCGTCCGGACTGAACGTCGGGTGGTCATAACTCGCCCCGGGCGGCGTCAACCGGCGCGGTTCCCCTCCCTCGAGTTCCACCTCATACAGCGCGTAGGTCACTTCTGCATACGCCGCTGCGTGGCGATTGGTCGTGGCGACAAAAACCAGGCTGCGGCCATCGGGCGCCCAGGCGGGTGAGAACCGTGGCCCGCTGTTCTCCAGGCGCGCGCCAAAACCCGGCTGACGCACCAGCTCCGACGCGGCGAGCAGATCGCGCGCCGGTGCCCCGGGCTGCGCCTCCTGCACGAACAGCCGCGCCTGTTTGTCGTCGAGCCATCGATCCCAATGCCGGATGGGAAACTGTTCGTAGACGCGCACGTTGGCCTTGCGCTCATGCCGCGCCGGATCACCCGTGGGCAATTCGCTCACAAACGCGATCTGGCGACCGTCCGGGCTCCACACCGGCTGTCGTGCTCCGGTGGAGACAGCGGTGACACGCACCGCCTCGCCGCCGCGCGCGAGATCGAGCACGTAAATCTGGTTGGCTTCGTCGTCGCCGCGTTTGGCCGAGAATGCGAGCCGCGTCCCGTCCGGGCTCCAATCGGCACCACTCTCAGCGCCTTTGGTTGAAGTCAGCCGCCGCGGTTCGGATCGGCTGTCGGCCGCGACCAGCCACAGGTCGACAACCCCATCTTTAGCCTCATACGCCGGCTCCATCACGGTGAAGACCACCCAGCGACCATCCGAACTCGGTACGGGATCGCCCAGCCGCGGCATGAGCCAGAGGTCCTCATGGGTGATCGGATGCGGCTCCACCGGCTCGCCGGCACTGTAGCCCACCGTAGCCCAAGCTGCCGCCACGACGATTGTTCCAAGCCGGACGAGGGTCTTCATCGTACGCTCAAGCTGAGGGGTTCTGCTCCGCCTGCCAAGGCGGCGCTGAAGGTGGGCGTCGGGCAGTCCAGTCGGACCGGACCCGG
>JAEWIY010000092.1 GCA_023386835.1 Verrucomicrobiota bacterium | reverse complement strand
CCTCGAACGACAAGGCGCGAGCGTCAGCCTTGCGAGTCGACTGGAGGAGGCGCGCCGGCTGCTCAAGGAAACACGACCCGACTTTGTCCTGCTCGATGTCCACCTGCCCGACGGCGAAGGCCTGACGCTGCTGCGCGACGGCGAGTTTTCCTCCACCACCGCCGTGATCGTGATGACCGCCTTCGGCAGCGTCGAAAAAGCCGTCGCGGCCATGCGTCTGGGTGCAGCCGACTACCTGACGAAGCCGTTTGAGCTGCCGGAACTGCCGCTGGCCTTCGGTCGATGCCGCAAGGACCGCCACGAACGGCGGCGCGCTGAGCACGCGTCTGCCGAGGCCGCGCGAAATCGTCCGACCTTCTACTTCGGACCGGGCCTCGCGGAACTGGAACAGCAACTGCGATCGATTCTCGCGACGGATCATCGGCTGGCCCCGACCAGCGCGCCGCCGCCGGTGCTTTTGGAAGGCGAAACGGGCACGGGCAAAAGTCTGCTGGCCCGCTGGATTCACGACGAAGGGCCGCGCCGGTCGGCGCCCTTCGTCGCGCTGAATTGTGCCACGTTGCCGGATACATTGGCTGAAGCCGAGTTGTTCGGGCATGAGCGAGGCGCCTTCACCGACGCACGCCAATCCCGCCTCGGGCTTTTTGAAGCGGCGGACGGAGGCACGCTCTTCCTCGACGAAATCAGCAGCCTCAATTTGGGCGTGCAGGCCAAGCTGCTGACGGTCCTGGAGGACGGCAGGGTTCGTCGTGTCGGTGCCACGCGCGACATTCCCGTGAATGTCCGAGTCATCGCCGCCTCGAACCAGCCCTTGCAGGCCCTGATTGAACGCGGCGCGTTTCGACCGGATTTGTGGCACCGCCTGCGTTTACTGGTCCTGCGTCTGCCCACCCTGCGTGAACGCGGGCGTGATGTGCTCGCCCTCGCCCGCCACCTCCTCGCCGCTCTGGCCCGGCGTCACCAACGCCCCGGGGTCGGTTTATCGTCCCAAGCGGAAACGAGGATCCTGCAACACGGCTGGCCGGGTAACGTTCGAGAGCTGGCGCACGAACTGGAGCGCGCACTTATCTTTGAAGCCGGCCCGAAACTCGAGCTAACTGGATTGATGACGCGTTCCGCGCCCGCCCCGGCGAACGGAGCCGAATGGCGGAATCCGAACTGGAAACTGCCCGAGCAGGGCTTCGTCCTCGATACCGTGATCGCGGATTTGATCGCAGAGGCGCTTCGGGAAACGGGCGACAATGTATCCGCCGCGGCGCGACGGCTGGGAGTCACCCGCGACTTCCTTCGCTACCGACTGGCCCAGACACCAAGCGAAAATTCTGCTGGGTGAGGACACCCATGACTGAGCGGCTAGCTGGGTGCACGGCCCCAACAAGCCCACGACAACCAAAGGACGCCAGAATCCAGAGTTTCCTCCATTGTATTGATGATACGTATGTTATGAGTGTCGCTCCTTAGTGGCACAACTTACGCAGAACGCCGCAGAGTGAACTCCCCGATTCTACCCTCACGCTCATTCCGCGTGCTCCGGCACTGCCCCATCGTGCTCGGCGCACTCTGCGTCGCGCCGCTGCAAGCGGCAGATGCGCCGACGGCACCCGCGACCCCGCCGCCCGCAGCCAACTACACGGACACCCCCCGCGTGGAGCACTACTCCGGGTCGACCCCTTACTTCGCGCCGCCGCCAACGTCGTGGGTGCCATGGAACTCCTGGCACGACCGTCCTTTCGGCGGTGGCAACTGGCACTCGCTCGGCGGGACCACCGTCACCATCCGACGTCCGGATGTGATTTTCTTCCCGCCCACGATCCCGGCCTTGGGCGACCGCGTGCCCGCTTCCGTCCCGGTGCAGCGCGGACAGCCGCTGCCGCCGCCCGAACTCGCGGCCTATGTGCATGAGATCTTCATGCCGCAACTCGGGACGCTGCTGTTTCACAACGACCTGCCGAAAAAATGGCGAATAATGGTCGAGGATTACCGGGCGCGCCGTGACGCGGCCACGGACGAACTGCGCGCGCAGATCGAGGCAGCCCGTCTGCTCGAACCGCAGGCACGCGCCGCTGCACTCAACACCTTCGCCCAGCAGCAGGAGTCCACGTTGCAGGCGCTTGAGGCTGAGGCCGAACGTATTCGTGAAACAATGACAGAGGGCACGTGGCGCTACGAAGGTTCCAATTGGAACAGTCAGCGCTCGTGGCGTCTGGGGGACGACATCCAGTGGGAGTCGAACGCCGACGAACTCCGGGTCATCCGCGCCGCCATCTTCTATAGTGAAGGCTTTTCGCCCGAACAGCGCGACCTGCTGCGCGAAATGACGCGCGAGTTGCTGGGGTTGTTGGAAGATCCTCTCGGCGAAATCCAACTCAGTGCCCCGGCGACCGCTGTCGGTTTCCTACCCGCGGCCGCGCGACTGCGCCTTCCGCCGGAATTGCCTCCAGAGGTGCAGGCGCGGCTGGACCGTTTTGTCGCCGCCAAAGCCGAACTGAAACGCGAGCTGCGCGACGAAATCTACGCCCAGGACCGCGCCTGGTTCGGGTCGCGGCGCACGCAGGCGTTCCGCACCCTCGCGGAACGCCAGGCGCCCCGCTTCGCGGCGCTCCAGGCGGAGGCGGAGGAACTGCGCCGCGCGTTCGCCGCCATTCCCGGCATCACTCCAGGCGAAATCGCCACCGCACTCCCCGCCGCCTTGGTCGACCGGATCAACGCGTATCTCCAATCGAAGACGGACCTGCAGGATACGCTGACCCGAAAGCTGCAAGACCTGCGACACGAACTGCCGTTTGATCGGGTGGAGTTCGGACGCGTGGATACCGGGTACGGCATTGTGGGCCTC
>JAEWIY010000060.1 GCA_023386835.1 Verrucomicrobiota bacterium | reverse complement strand
AACCAGGATCGACCCCGTTCCTTGATAGAACAGCCAAGCGCATGACGGCCTGAAAAACCCGTCAAAAGCGAAGGCTGGGATACGCCCGGGCAACCGGGGAAAGGGTCGTCGAAGCTGGTTCGGCGGTCCCCCTCTATCGTACGAGTGATCGCGGATGGAGGCATATGTCACCAGCTCCTCTGGACGGGGTCGTGCCCGTTCCAGTTGTCACACGATCAGGAGCTGAGCGATGAGCCGCGAAACAGAAACCGCGAGCGAATCGAGTCAGGTGCGGAGGCAGTTTCGACCTCCGTGCTGATACCGTGACCCCAGAGGGTTCCGGCTGCTACGGTAGCACCAGCACGCGACCAGGAGGCGCGGCGGACTTGTCCGCCAGAAGGCTCCACCCCCTCGGGGTGTGAGCGCGAAACCGCCACGGGCCGCGGGGGATGAGCGGGTTTGGCAAAACCTGTCGCCATCTCAAAGTCGGGGCGGCGCGAAAAACGCGTCACCCTACTGCAAGGGTGAAGGCAGCCTGAGAGGTAAGAGGTCAGACCCGTCGCACGGGGCCAACGTCCGGCCACAAGCTGGAGCCGTCCCCGTGGTATCGGTGCCGACGCGAAAGCGCACTTGCAGCCGTGTCAGCACCTTGTTCGGCGCCCAGATCCCCGGCAGGGGATCGGCGAACCGGGCAAAGAGGCCTCACTCAATAAACTCCGGCCGGTAACGGCCAGAGCGGTCCCGCCATGAGATCGAAAGCCGCGCATGCCGTGCGGAGTGGCGTCGGGGAGTCTGCAGCCCGCGAAAGCGAGAGCGCCAAATGCAGACGCCTGGGAAAGAGCGCGTGGCGAACGCCCAACCCCCAAATTTGGCCCATGGAACTTCGGTTTCATGGGCCTTTTTTGTTTTCCCAGGCGACGGCGTCCTCCCTCGCCTGCCGACCGGCGAATCAGCTCAACGCAGACGACGGGACTGGACCCACGATCGGGCCTGCCTTCGACGGTTGCGCTTCGTGTGAGCCAACGCGCTCCACGCATCACGCCCCTCCCCGAGCGTCTGAGCGCACGGGCCTGAGTGCGCTTTTCCTGGATCGCACCTTGCCGCCGAGGCGGCTTGCGGCTTTGTAGCAGAACGGTTTCGGAACGCCCACTTTCGGCTCATTCCCTGCCATCCGCTCTCGACCTTAGCCCCAATGTCCTCCGTGTTTCCCCGCGTCTTTGGTTTCACCCTGTTCCTGCTCATGCTGTCCCTGCCCGTTTCCGCAGCTGACCCCACTCCCCTCTACCCCTCGGGTGCCCCGGGCGCCCTGGGAACTGGCGACGGCCACGAGCCCAACCTGACGGCCTACCTGCCGGAGCCCTCAAAGCGGAGCGGCGCTTCCATGCTGATCCTGCCCGGCGGCGGTTACGCCGCCCTCGCGCCACATGAGGGCGAAGGTTATGCCCTGTGGCTGCGCGACCAGGGCATTGCCTGTTACGTGCTCAAGTACCGGCTCGGCTCCACCGGCTACCGCCACCCGCGCATGCTCGAGGACGCCGCGCGCGCCCTCCGGATGGTGCGCGCGTTCGCCCGCCGCGATGGTCTGGATCCGCAGCGCATTGGCATCATCGGCTCCAGCGCCGGTGGCCACCTGGCGTCGACGCTGATCACGCATTTCGACGCCGGGAAGCCGGGCGCTGCCGACCCCATCGAGCGCGAAAGCTCCCGTCCAGACTTGGCCATCTTGTGCTATCCGGTGATCACGTTCGGCGAGTTCCGCCACGACGGCTCCCGTCGACACCTGCTCGGTGACAATCCTTCGCCCGACCTGATCCAACACCTTTCCAACGAGACTCAGGTCACGTCCGACACTCCACCGTGCTTCATCTGGCACACGTGGGAGGACCAGGCGGTGCCGGTTGAAAACGCCCTCCTGTTCGCCGGGGCGCTGCGCCGGGCGGGTGTGCCGTTTGATCTGCACATCTATGAAAAAGGCCGGCACGGCCTCGGTCTGGGTCGCCCGGACGCCGATGCGCCGCCGTGGGCCGCCGATTGCGTCTTCTGGTTGAAGCAGCGCGGCTTTGTGAAAGCCGACTAATCCGTCTCGCCTCAGCTCAGGGCTCGCATCGAAACGGGCGCCTCGGAGGCGCGCAACGGCTTCCCGCGCGCGGGCTTTTCTGGTTTGCTGTCCGCCCGGCGTTCTTCGTCCGAGCCTAGCTTCCTCCTTGCCATCCCGGGAGGCGCTTCGCACGTTCGGACCCTTTTTCCGCCGCCAAGCGTCTCGTGCCCATGAACCAGAACATCCGTAATATCGCCATCATCGCCCACGTCGACCATGGCAAAACCACCCTCGTCGACAAGTTGCTGAAGGCGGGCGGAGTGTTTCGGGCCAATCAGCAGGTCGAAGAGCGCGCCATGGATTCCATGGACCTGGAGCGTGAGAAGGGCATTACCATCAAGGCGAAGAACACGTCGGTGCACTGGGGCGACAAGACGATCAACATCGTCGACACGCCCGGTCACGCGGACTTCGGAGGCGAGGTCGAGCGCGCCCTGCGGATGGTGGACGGCGTACTGCTGCTGGTCGACGCCTACGACGGCCCGCAGGCCCAGACCCGCTTCGTGCTGCGCAAGGCGCTGGCCCACGGCCTGAAGGTCGTCATCGTCATCAACAAGATTGACCGCGAGAACGCCGATCCGCGGAAGATGTACGACAAGGTCCTGGAGCTTTTGCTGGAGCTCAATGCGACCGAGGAACAGTTTGACGCGCCCGTGGTGTATGGCTCCGGCCGCGACGGTTACATGGTCCGCAAGCTCGAGGACGAGAAGAAGGACATGACCCCGCTGTTCGAGACGATTCTGGAACACGTTCCACCGCCTTTTGCGCGGATGAACCAGCCTTTCCACATGCTGGTTTCCAACATCGACTGGAGCGACTACGTGGGTCGAATCGCGGTCGGCAAGATTTTGGGCGGCAACGTGACGGTGGGTGACCCGGTGTGGGTGCTTCGCCACGCGGAAGAGGGCCGGAAAGTTCGGGCCAAGATCTCGAAGGTTTTTGAGTTCAGCGGCCTCGGTACGCACGAGAACCAGACCGCCGTCGCCGGCAACATCGTGGGCCTCTCCGGCTTCGAGGATATCGACATTGGCGATACAATCAGCGCCGACGAGAACGCACACCCGCTCCCGTTCACCCAGATCGACCCGCCGACCCTCGAGATGCAGTTTGCCGTCAACGACGGTCCGCTCGTCGGCCAGGAAGGCAAACTCGTCACCTCCCGCCAGCTGCGCGAGCGGCTGATGCGTGAGTTGAAGACCAACGTCTCAATTTACATCGAGGACAGCGATCGGGCCGGCGTCTTCAACGTGAAGGCCCGCGGCGCCATGCAGGTCGCGGTGCTCGTTGAGACGATGCGCCGTGAGGGCTACGAACTGCTCGTTTCCCGTCCCACCGTCATCGAGAAAATCGAGAACGGCCAGCGGCTCGAGCCGTACGAGACCGTCTGGATCGAAGTGCCGGACGAGTGCGTCGGTGCGATCATGCAGAACCTGGCCAACCGCAAGGGCCAGCTCACGAACATGGAGAAGCTGCCGCACTCGACCATGATCGAGGCGACGATCACGACGCGCGGCTTGATCGGCATGGAAATCGACGTCGTCAACGCCACCAGCGGCCGCGGCGTGATGAGCCACCTGTTCAAGGAATACGGCCCGTACGCCGGTGAAGTGCTGACCCGCCTGACGGGCACGCTGATCGCGACGGAAGCCGGTGAAACGACCACCTACGCGCTCGTGATGGTGCAGGAACGCGGAAAGCTCTTCGTCGGCCCGGGCGAGCAGGTGTACGAGGGCATGATCGTCGGCGAAAACCCGCGCAATGAAGACATTCCGGTGAATGCCGTCCGCGAGAAGAAGCTGACCAACTTCCGTTCACAGGGTGAAGGTGTGGCCGCCGGACTTACGCCAGCCACGAAGCTCTCGCTCGAACGCGCGATCGAATACATCGCCGCCGACGAATACGTCGAAGTGACGCCGAAGAGCCTGCGCTTGCGGAAAAAGATCCTCAGCTCGACCGAGCGCCGCAAGGCCGAGCGGGCCGGCAAGGTTTAAGGCGTTAGGCTTTACGCCTTAAGCTTTAGGCGTCAGGCTTTAGGCGATAAGCGCTAAGCCTCAAGCTTTAGGCTCTGGGCGGTAAGCTTGGAGCTTTGGGCGAACGCATCCGTTCGCTGGTTGCGCGAAGGCGCGGTCGCGTTAAGCCGCGATTGTGCGGGCGCGCGACGCGCCCTTGCGAAACCCGCGCGCGATGTGCCCGGGAGGCGGATACACGCGTGAGCGGATTCATCCGCCGACGCGCAAATCAGGCGGCTGAGGCCGGGTAGCGACCTCAGCCGGGAGTGTCGTTACTTCGCCAAGACGGGTTCGGCGTGGGCGCCGCGGCGGCCCGCCTCGACTTCGCGGCCGATCTCCTCGGCCCGCTTGAGGCCGTGCGCACTGGAGTTTCCGGTCAGACGCATGCAAAGGCGATCCATCAGCAGGTAGATGATCGGGATGACGTAGAGCGTGATGACGGTGGAGAGCGCCAGGCCGCCCACGATCACGAGGCCCATCGGATTGCGCGTCTCCGCGCCCGCGCCGCTGGCAAAAGCGATCGGCACCGCGCCGAGGATCGTCGAGATCGACGTCATCAAGATCGGGCGGAAGCGAATCGTCGCCGCCTCAAAGGCCGCCTCAGCAGCGGACTTGCCCTGCTCCACCTGAAGCTGGTTGGCGAACTCAACGATCAAAATGCCGTTCTTCGCCACCAGACCGATCAACATGATCAGGCCGAAACGCGAGAAGAGGTTGTCGGTCATCGCCGGTCCCCAGTACCGCGTGCAGTAAAGGACCACCAAACCACCCGCCACCGCGATGAACACACCGCTGAAGATCGTCATCGGGTGGATCCACGACTCGAACTGCGCAGCCAGGATCAGGAACGTGAAGAGCAGCGCCAACCCGAAGAGCATCAGTGTGTCGCTGCCGCTCTCGACGAACTCGCGCGTCTCACCGTCCCACGCGATCGTATAACCCGGCGGCAGCGTCTGGTTGGCGAACTGCTGCAGGAACTCGACGCCGTCTCCGATCGTCTTCCCCTCCGCCATCTGCGCGGAAACGGTCACGGCACGCAGGCGGTTAAAGTGCGGGAAACTCTCCGGCACCGTGTTCTCGGACCAGCTGACCACGTTGCTCAGCTGCACGAGTTGTCCGGTCGCCGAGCGAACATAGAGGCGCGCCAAATCGCTCGGCGTCACACGGCGCTCGTTCTCCACCTGAACAATCGCGTAATACTGCTGGTTACCGCGCTGAAACTCCGTCACACGGCGTCCGCCGAGCAACGATTCCAACGTCGATGCGATGCTGCTGACCGGAATGTTCAGGTCCGCCGCCTTCGCACGATCAATGCGCACGTCCAACTGCGGTTTGCTCGGCGAGGGATCGACGCGCGGCTGGATGAACTGGCCGCTCTCGCGCATCGCGATGAGAAACTGTCCGCCCAACTGCTGCAGTTCACCAAAATCGCTTCCGAGCAGAACCATCTGCACACCGCTGCCACCACCACGACTGCGACCGCCAAAGGGACGCACCGGGTTCGCGAAGGCTTGGCCACCCGTCATCGTCCGGGCGAAATCCCGCCGCAGTTGCGCGGTGATTTCCTGCGTCTTGCGATCCCGCTCCTCCCACGGCTTCAGCGTGGCGAACACAAACGCACGGCCGCCGTCACCCGTTCGGTGGAAGGTCCGGTCCATCTCCGGGATCTGGAGGATCATCTGCTCCATGTCGTAGGAGTAGATCCGCAGGTACTCGGGCGTGGCTCCAATCGGCGAAATCAGGTTCGCCATAAAAACACCGCGATCTTCCAGCGGCGTCAGCTCCCGCTGCAGCCGGCCGTAGAGCGCAAACCCCGCGACGGTGAACAGGAATGCGCCCAGCAGCACGAGCGGCTGGAAACGCATCGCCCCGCGTAGCGAGCCGGCAAATACACGATTCAGCCAGGCGAAGAACGGCTCCGTCTTTTCGTAGAACCAGCCGTGCTGCACGTGCCCGGCCACGCGCTTGCTCCGCAGCACGCGCGAGCAAAGCATCGGCGTCAGCGTCAGCGCAACGAATGCGGAAACGAGCACCGATACCGCCAGCGTGATGCCAAACTCGTAGAACAGCCGGCCCGTTTGCCCCCGTTGGAAGGCCACCGGCAGGAAGACCGCTGCGAGCGTCAGCGTTGTCGCGATGATCGCGAACGCCACCTGCCGGGCCCCGAAGATCGCCGCAGGGATCGGCGCTTCGCCTTCCTCGATCCGCCGATAGATATTCTCCAGCATCACGATCGCGTCGTCGACCACCAGCCCCACGGCGAGCACGAGCGCCAGCAGGGTCAGGATGTTGATCGTGAACCCGAGCGCGTTCATCATCGCGAACGATCCGACAACCGAGACCGGGATCGCGACCAACGGCACCAGCGTCGCACGCCAGTCCCGCAGGAAGAGGAAAATCATCAGCACAACGAGGATCGACGCCTCCCAGAGCGTCTTGTAGACCTCGTCGACCGAGCGCTGCACAAAGACGGAACTGTCGTAGCCGACGTCCACGTTGATCCCCTCCGGCATGTCCGCCTGGATCAGCGGGATCATCTCCTTCACGCCGTTCGCGACATCGAGCAGGTTGGCCTGGGATTGCCGCAGCACCTGCACGCCGACGGTTGGCCGGCCCTTAAAGTAGGTTTCGGAACGATAGTCTTCCGAACCCAGCTCAACGCGGCCGACGTCGGAAAACTTCACCTGATACGTGCCGCGCGTCGCGAGGACGAGGTTCTCGAAGTCCGCGACCTCGTTCATGCGGCCCTCGATGCGCACCGGGAATTCGCGCGCGGTGGATTCAATGCGTCCGCCCGGAATCTCCACGTTCTGCTGCCGCAGCGCGTTCTCCACGTCGGTGACGGTCAGCTGGTAGGCAGCGAGGCGGTCGCTGTCGACCCACAGACGCATCGCGTAACGGGGGCCGCGGACGTTGACCGAACCGACGCCCGGAATCGTCTGAATGCGCTGGATGGCGATGCGCTCAACCAGCTCCACCAACTCCAGACGGCTGAACTTGTCGGAATTGAACGAGAGCGTGATGACGGGGCTCGAGTCTGCATCCGCCTTGCTGATACGCGGTTCCTCGATCTCATCCGGCAGCCGGCCGCGCGCCCGGCTGACGCGGTCGCGCACGTCGTTGGCCGCCTCGTCGACGTCACGGTCCAGCGTGAACTCGATCGTGATGTTCGACGACTCCTCGCGCGACTCCGAACGCAGCGTCCGGATGCCATCGATCGACGCGATCTCCTTTTCCAGCGGCTCGGTAATCTTGCTCTCCACCACCTCGGCCGAGGCGCCGCGATAGCTGGTTTCGACCGAGACGATCGGTGTATCGATGCTTGGATACTCCCGAACCGGGAGGCGCCCGAAGCTGAGCAGACCGATCAGGATGATCAAGATCGACGCCACGAGCGCGACGACCGGCCGTTTGATGGAGACGTCGGAGAGAATCATGCGTCAGTTCCCCAACCGAAATTCTTCGCGCAGCGGCCGCGGATCCAGTGGCGCGCCGGGATACAGGATCAACGCTCCCACACCGGAGGCGACAATCGGCTGGTTGTCCGCCAGCGTACCGCTGACCGGCGCGATTTCCACCAAGCCTCGCGTCCGCAGGCCCAGGCGAACCGGGATGAACGCCGCGACCGGTTTGCCGTCCTTCTCCTCCACCGCCACGATCTGCGTGCCCGCCGGGGTGGTGAGAATGGCCCCTTCGGGCGCCGTCAGTGCGTCGGAGCGCACGTCCAGCACCAGCTCGATGTTGGCGAACATGCCCGGTTTGAGCACATCGGGCGGCGATTCCAACAGGCCCTTCACCTCACTGGAGCGAGTATTGCGATCGATGACCGAACTCACGAAGTACACTTGGCCGCGAATCTCCTGGCGCGTGTCGATCGCGCGGGACCGCAGGAGAAAGGTCGTGCCGTTCTCCACCTTGTTGAGGAAACGTTCCGGAACCTGAAACTCCACCTTCAGTCGGCTCAGGTCGTTGAGGGTGGTGATCGACGTGCTGGTGTTGACGAAGTCACCGGGCGAAATTGTGCGTGAGCCCACCACGCCATCAAACGGCGCAACGATCGAAGTCTTCTCGATTCGCGTCCGGAGCAGGGCCAGCGCAGCTTTCGCGTTGGCAAACTCGGAGCGAGCCCGATCGAGCTCCGATTGTGGAATCGTCCGGGTCTCACCCAGGTTCTCGCTGCGACGCAGGTTCTGCTCCGCGAGGTGGTAATTGGCCTCGGCCTGCGCGAGTTGGGCCAGCAGCTCCGAGTCATCAATCTTGACCAGCAGGTCGCCCTTTTTGACCCGCTGGCCTTCCTCGAAGGCGATGCTGCGCACGAGACCTGACACCTCGGCGCGGATGTCGGCCGACTCATTGGCCGCCAGCGAGCCGACAACGCTGAGCGTTTCCGTCAGCGCCTGGCGGACGACCGGCGTCACTTCAACCGCTTGGGGCTGACCGCTCGCGCCTTCGCGCCCGCCCCCACTCGCGACCCCTCCCCCTTTCTTCTGGCAGCCGGCCGCGAGCAGCAGGCACGGAATCGTCAACCATCGACAGAGCCGGAAAAGGACATGAAAACGCATGGAGGCGGGAACTCCCACATGACGCACTCGGTGCGCCGCGATTACGGCAGAGATGCAAAAAGATTGGCCGCAACTGACCGCCGCCTAGGCCGTCAGCGTCGAGTAACCACTCGCGTCCATCAGCGCGTCGACCTCGCTGGGATTGTTCAGCTTGAGCTTCATCATCCAGCCATCGCCATACGGCGACTGGTTGACGGTCTCCGGGGCTGAATCGAGCGCTCCGTTCACTTCCAGCACCGTGCCACCGACGGGCGCGTACAGGTCGGAAGCGGCCTTGACCGATTCCACGACCCCGAAGGCCGCGCCCGCACCGAGCTGCGCGCCCACCTTGGGCAACTGCACGTAAGTGATGTCGCCGAGGCTGCTCTGCGCGTAGTCAGTGATGCCGACCACGGCGGTGCCGTCGGAATTCAGTTTCACCCATTCGTGGGTCTTGGCGTAACGAAGTTCAGCAGGGACTTGGCTCATACAAATAACGGGGGTGGCGCCGCGCGGCCCAAGCGCAGGAACTTGGCTCGGGCCAATCGCTCACGCAAGCCGCCTTCACCCTTTCTTCAGGTCAACAAACGGCGGCTTCACCGGCTGCAAAGCCAGTCGCGTGCCGCGAATATCCACCTCGAGCGTTTCGTTGAGAAAACGGCTGTCGACCAACGCGGAGCCGATCGCCTCGTTCAGCAGCGGGGACAGGGTGCCCGACACCACCGTCCCCACGGTCTCCGAGCCACGCAGGACAGGCGTGCCCGCACGCACGATCCGCCGGTCACCGGTGCGGAAGAAAATGACCTGCCGCGGGCTGCCCTGCTCTTTTTCGCGCTTCAACGCGTCCGCCCCGACAAAATCCGCTTCTTTGGCGAGCTTCACGGTCCAGCCGAGGCCCGCCGCCAACGGCGAAATGTCGGCCGTGATCTCGTGTCCATAGAGCGGATAACCCGCCTCCAGCCGCAGGCTGTCCCGCGCGCCCAGACCGGCCAGCTCCAACCCGTGCGGTTGTCCCGCCTGAAGGAGCGCCTCGCCCAAGGCCGGCGCGTCACTGGCCGCGTGGTACAACTCGAACCCGTCCTCGCCCGTGTACCCTGTGCGGGACAACAGGCACTGGACCCCGGCGACCGTGCCCTCGCCGAAATGGTAATACTTGATCGCGTCCAGTTTGGCGCCGGTCAGCGACTGCACGATCGCCGCTGCCCGCGGGCCCTGAACGGCCAACAAGGCGTAGTCGGCCGAACGATCCGTGATGGTGACGTCAAAGCCCGCCGCCTGCTCGCGCATCCAAGCCAGGTCCTTGTCGATGTTGCCCGCATTGATGCACAGGAAGAAATCCTCCGGGGTGCGCTGGTAGACGAGGAGGTCGTCCACCACCCCGCCGCTCGGGTAGCACATCGGTGAGTACAGCACCCGACCCGGGAAAAGCCGCGAGACGTCATTCGTGACGAGCCGGTTCAGAAAACGCGTCGCATCCGGCCCGCGTACGTCCACTTCGCCCATGTGGCTGACGTCAAACAGCCCCGCGGCACGCCGCACGACCTTGTGCTCCTCGAGAATGCTGCGGTACTGCACCGGCATTTCCCAGCCAGCGAAATCCACCATGCGCCCACCATGGGCGACGTGAAAGTCATGCAACGGCGTGCGTCGAAGATCGGCCATCGTGTTGAACTAGCGTGGAAGTTCGTTGCACCGCAAGCGCGTTGGACGGCCATTCACGGGAAGGCCGCCGCAGCGCCGCTTTTAGCATCGTAAAGCCTCCGCCCCGCCGCGCTAAACTGTCCGATATGCTGGCTTTCGCGATCGCGATCGTTCTGACGCTGTCGGTCTCCTTCCTCTGTTCCATGATGGAAGCGATGATCCTCAGCACGACCGTGGCTGAGGTGGAGGCGCTGAAGCGGGACCGTCCCAAACGGGGACAGCAACTTGAACAACTCCGGGTCGGGCTCGACGAGACCATCTCCTCGATCCTCACCCTTAATACGATCGCCAACACCCTTGGGTCGGTGATCATTGGCGGCCTGGCGATTCGCCTGTTCGGGGAAGCGGTGCTAGGCATCGTATCGGCCCTGATGACACTGAGCATCCTGGTGTTCTCAGAGGTGATCCCAAAGAACCTGGGTGTGTCCTACCGCCGCACCCTGCAGCCGCACGTAGTCCTGCCGCTCATCGCGATGCGCAACGCCCTGCGGCCCGTGACGTATGTGTGTAACATCGTGGTCCGCTTCGTCATCAAGACGCCCCCCCAGCCGACGGACTCGGACGAGGAGATCATCCTCCTGGCCGAACGCGGCGCCCAGGACGGAACGTTGACCGAGAGTGAGTCCAACATCATCGCCAACGCGCTCTCGCTCGACGAAAAGCGCGTCAGCGAAATCATGACGCCGCGCTCCGTCGTTACCGCGCTGCGGCGCAACGCCACGATCGGCGAGGTGTTCCGCGAGTACCCCAACGTCCCCTTCGCGCGGATACCGGTCTTCGGGAAGAATCTCGATGACGTGGTCGGCATGGTGCGCCGGCGCGACCTGTTGAAGGCGAAGGCCAACGATCAGGATCTCGACCTCGTGGCCAAGCACATGCAGGAGGTGCATTTCATCCCCGAGACCGCGACGGCGGCCCAGGCACTGCAGCTTTTTCTCAAGACTCACCAGCAACTGCTGGTCGTCGTCGACGAGTTCGGCTCCACGGCCGGCGTGGTGACGATGGAGGACGTGATCGAGCACCTGATCGGCCGCGAGATCTTCGAAAAGGACGACATCGCCGTCGACATGCGTGAGCTCGCCCGCGCCCGCCTGCTGAAGCAAATCCGCTCGCGCCGCGGCGGTGGCGGCAGCGAGGGCAACATTGCGCCGTTCCCACCACCCAGGGAAACCAAGTAGTCGCCCACGCCATTCGCCAGCGCAGCGTGATCAGCTCTTTAACTAGCACATCTCCCTCACCCCTTCCGCACCTGTTTTCCTCCTGACCTTGAGTTCCCTCGCCTACTGGGTCCACGACCTGAGCCCCTTCCTGATCCGGTTCACGGATACACTTGGCATCCGCTACTACGGCCTGGCGTACGTCCTCGGCTTCGTGGGTGGGGGTTGGCTGCTCCACCGGGCCGCCCGGGCGCAACGGCTGCAGCTGCCTCCCGCCGCCGTGGGCGACCTGATGATCGCGCTCGTGCTGGGCGTGCTGGTGGGCGGACGCCTCGGTTATTTCCTGCTCTACCACCCCGAACTCGTCGTCGCCGATCCGCTCGTGCTGCTGCGCGTGTGGGAGGGCGGCATGGCGTCGCACGGCGGCTTTGTCGGCGTCGCGCTGGCGATGGCGTGGTTTGTCCGACGCCAACGGATACCGCTGCTGCACCTGAGCGATGCCGTCGTCGCGGTCGCCCCGCTGGGCATCCTGCTCGGGCGGATCGCCAACTTCATCAACGGCGAGCTGTGGGGCCGTGTCACCACGTTCAAATACGCGGTCATCTTTCCGGATAGCGCGCCGCCGGGCACTCCGATTGAATTCATTGAGCCGCGGCACGCGTCACAGCTGTACGCCGCAGCCTTGGAGGGCGCCCTGCTGCTGGCCGTCTTTCTCTGGCGCTTCTGGCGCACCCCGGTGGTGGCCCGATCACCGGGCCGGCTGACGGGCGAGTTCCTCGTCGCCTACGCCGTCGTCCGCTCGATCGGCGAACAGTTTCGCGAGCCGGACGCGCCGCTCATCGGCGGCCTGACGCGCGGCACGTTCTACTCCATCTTTCTGGTGCTGGTCGGCGTGTTCCTGATCATCCGCAGCCGCACCCGCTCGCAACCGGCCGGGCAGTGACGTCCCGGGCCGACGCCCCGCGTCGGCTCAGCTCAGACTTGGAAACCGAAATGCCGCAGCGTGCGGAGCGCGGTTTCCTCCGGCTTGGCCACTTCGTCGTCTGTCAGCGGCAGGCTGCGCAGCCCGATCTCCTCATGGAAGAACCAGAGGGTATCCGCCGTGGCATGCACACCAAAAGCCGTCTGGCAGCCTCCACCGATCGCCGCCTGAAACGCACGCTCCAACGTCACGTAGCGGCGTGTCCGCTCATCGAATACCGCCCCCCAGCCGGCGCCCTCGCCGGTGCGCGTCTGCACCGCAATCGCCGCCTGGCCCACGGCCGGCACCATGTGTTCGAAACCCAATGGCTGGAAGACGACTCCCTCCCAGCCGCCAATACCCAGACGTCCCAGGCCCGCGGCGGCCAACAAGGTCGCGTCGGCCACGCCATCCTGCCCGATCTTGCGCAGCCGGGTCTCCACGTTCCCCCGAATCTCCGAGAACGTGACATCGGGAAACAGCATGCTGACCTGCAGCCGGCGGCGGGGACTGCCGGTTGCGATCGACTTTGGCTCCGTCACTCCTTCGCGCACCACGAGCACATCACGCGCATCCGCTCGCGGCAGGTAGCCCGCCACTTCGAGGCCTTCGGGCATGTCGCCGGGCAGGTCCTTGGTGCTGTGCACTGCCAGGTCGGCATCGCCACGGAGCAAGGCCTCCTCGAGCTCCTTCGTGAACAGGCCCTTGCCGCCCCGTTGCTCAAGCGACCAGGACGTCTGCCGGTCACCCGTGGTGACGAGCGTCAACAACTCCACCTCCACCCCCAGCACCGAACGAAGCCGGTCAGCCACAAGGTGGGTCTGCGTAAGCGCCAGCTGGCTCTTGCGTGTGGCGATAACGAGTTTTTTCGGCATGGCCGGACGAGCAGTTAAAACGCCGAAAGGAGAATGAGAGTCGACCGGGCCAAGCTGCTCCGTCCGTGGCTGCTCATTCTACCTTTCGGTTGCAAAACCGCAGGCCGCGAACGAGTCGCGGCCTGCGCTCAGGATCAGTAGCTGGCCTGGACGCCCTTGATGTTCTTCTTCGACATCCAGGGCATCATGCCACGCAGGTAGGTACCGGTCTTCTCGATCGGGTGCTTTTCGCCCTGCGCGAGCAGCTTCTTGTAGTTCTTCAGGCCGCCCTTGTATTCGGCAACCCACTCCTTGGTGAACTTGCCGGTCTGGATCTCCTTCAGGATCTTCTTCATCTCGGCCTTCGTCTTGGCATTCACCACGCGTGGGCCGCGGGTGATGTCACCGTACTTGGCCGTCTCGGAAATCGAGAAACGCATGCCCGCGATGCCGGACTCGTACATGAGGTCGCAAATGAGCTTCAGCTCATGCAAGCACTCGAAGTACGCCATCTCCGGCTGGTAACCTGCCTCAACCAGCGTCTCGAAGCCGGCCTGCACGAGGGCGCTCGCGCCACCGCACAACACCGCCTGCTCGCCGAAGAGGTCGGTCTCGGTCTCTTCCTTGAAGGTCGTCTGGAGCACACCTGCGCGGGTGGAACCGATGCCCTTCGCCCAAGCGAGCGCGATTTTCTTGGCCTTGCGCGACTTGTCCTGCGCGACCGCGATCAGCGCCGGCATGCCTTTGCCTTCCTGGTACAGGCGGCGGACCATGTGGCCGGGACCCTTCGGCGCGACCATGATGCAGTCGACCTGGGGATGCAGCTTGATCAGACCGAAGTGGACCGCCAGGCCGTGCGAGAACAGCAGCGTTTTGCCCTTCGAAAGATTGGGCGCGATGTCCTCGTTGTAGATGTCTGCCTGCTTCATGTCGGGCAGACCGACCATGATCACGTCCGCCTGGCGGACGGCTTCCGCCGTGTCGAACACCTCGAAACCGTGCGACTCCGCGACCTGCCGTGACTTCGAACCGGCGTACAAGCCGATGATGACCTTGACTCCGGAATCCTTGAGATTGAGGGCGTGCGCGTGGCCTTGGGAGCCATAGCCGAGCACGGCGATCGTCTTGTCCTGCAGCACGCCGAGATCGGCGTCCTTGTCGGTGTATACTTTGGCGGGCATGATTTTTCCTACGGGAGGTAAGTTGTGGGAGTGTGGGTTGGGGACAAAGAAAGCTCGGAAGCCCAGGCCGGGCGGTGGCTCGACCTGATCTTCAGGCGGCGCTCAGCGCTTCAGCGCGAGTTGGCCGGTACGGGCGAGCTCGAGGATGCCAAACGGCTCGAGCAGGCCGAGGAAGGCGGAGACTTTGCCTTCATCGCCCGTGAGCTCGATGATCACGTCCTCGTGGCCGACGTTGACGATCTTCGACCGGAAGATGTCGCAGATCTGCATGATCTCGGAGCGGGTCTTCGAGTCGGCCTTTACGCGCACCAGCACGAGCTCGCGGACGACCGCCTGCCCTTCCTTGAAGTCAACGACGTCGACGACGTTGACCAGCTTCCGCAGCTGCTTGATCGCGAGGTCGAGCGCGGACTCGTCGCCCTTGAGGACGGCGGTGATCCGCGACAGCGACGCGTCATGCGTGGGAGCGACGTTGAGGGAGTCGATGTTGAACCCACGACCGGAGAACATTCCGGCTACGCGGGCCAGCACGCCGAACTTGTTCTCAACGAGGACTGAGATCGTGTGTCGCATGGTGGGTGTGGAAGAAGGAAGAGAATGACGCTGGACGGCGGAACCCCGGCTGGCTCGCCCAGCCGAAGCTCGCAGCGGAAAACCGGCCGTCGCCGTTCCGTGGAGACGGAACGTCAGCGGCAGCCTTCACTCTCCGCTAGGCTGCGAGCGAAGGCTGGTGGACGGCGAGGGACTCGAACCCCCGACCCTCTCGGTGTAAACGAGATGCTCTAACCAACTGAGCTAGCCGTCCAAACGGAACGGTCAGATAAGCCTTTCGCCGAGAGCACTGACAAGAGCTTTCTGCGGCGGCTTTCAGCCAACAACGCCTCGGTCATCGATCGGGTTCCGGTTCAGATACCGCGAGGCAGCGGCGCCCCTTCGGCGCCCTGCCTCACGACGCGGCAGTTACTTGCCCGCGCCAGCAGCGGCACCGGCGAGTGCCTGCTTCGGTTTGAGCCAGCCCTCGCGGATCATCAGCTCCGCGTTCTGAACGGCATTGAGCGCGGCGCCCTTCCAAAGGTTGTCACCGCTGACCCAGAACGAAAGGCCGTTGTCCAACGCCGTATCGACGCGCAGCCGACCCACGCCGCACTTCACCTTCTCGGCGAAATCGAGCGGCGTCGGGTAACGCGATTGAGCGGGCTCATCCACCAGCTCCGCGCCGGGGAACTTCGCCACCGCTGCCCGCGCGCGCTCCAGATCCACCGGGCGCTCGAACTCGGCGTTCACGGCGATCGAGTGCGCCCGCACGACGGGCACGCGCACGCAGGTGGCGGACACCTTCAGGTTCGGCAGCCCCATGATTTTGCGGCTCTCCTGCGCCATCTTGGTCTCCTCGCCGGTGTAGCCGTCGCTGCCAAACGTATCCACTTGGGGAATGCAGTTGAACGCGATCTGGTATGGATAAACCTTCTTCTTCACGGGGTCGCCGTGCACCGAAGCCAGCACCTGCGCCTCCAGTTCAGACACGGCCTCCGCGCCGGTGCCGGACACGGACTGGTAGGTGGCGACAAAAATCCGCTTCAGCCCGAACTCCTGGTGCAATGGCCACAGGCCCATCAACATCACCGCTGTCGAGCAGTTCGGATTGGCAATGATGCCCTGGTGCTGGCGCAGCCCCTCCGGGTTGATCTCCGGAATCACGAGCGGCACGTTGGGGTCCATCCGCAGCGCGGAACTCTTGTCGATCACCAGGCAGCCATCCCGCGCCGCGTCAGGGGCCAGCGCACGGGTGACACTGCCGCCCGCCGCAAAGAAGGCCACATCCACATCGGCGAACACGCCGGGACGCGCTTCCTCCACGGTGATCGTTTTGCCCGCGACCTCCACGGTTTTGCCGGCTGAACGCGCCGAGGCGAACAGCCGCAGCTGCCCAACCGGGAACCGGCGC
Source organism: Verrucomicrobiota bacterium (assembly GCA_023386835.1). Classification (GTDB taxonomy): domain Bacteria; phylum Verrucomicrobiota; class Verrucomicrobiia; order Opitutales; family Opitutaceae; genus Actomonas. Next base: position 8,261 of record JAEWIY010000060.1, on the reverse strand, counting down.
TCTTGCAGCAAACGCACGAGCTCTTGACCGACGGCGCCGGTGGCACCGACGATCCCCACACTGAAACGCGGATTAGTCACGATGGAGTCTCCTTTGGAACAGGTCATGGAAACCGCCACACGTCTCGGCATCAAGCCTGCAGACCGGGTGCTGATCGTGCGGCTGGACGTGCAAACCCTGCAGCTCCTCCAGGGTGGCCAAGTCGTAAGAGCCTATCCGGTTTCCACTTCGGCACGCCCACCGAGCAATCAACGCGATTCCCTCGGCACGCCACGCGGCCTGCACGAAATCGCCGAGCGGATCGGCGCCGGCCAACCGCCGGGCATGGTGTTCAAGTCGCGCGTGCCGACTGGCCGCCATTTTCGGGAGTTTTCGGCGGTGGAAAACGAAGCCAACCTGATCACCAGCCGGATTCTCTGGCTGCGCGGCTTGGAGCCCGGGTTCAACGCGGGCGGCGATGTTGATAGTCACCAGCGCTACATCTACATCCACGGCACGAACCACGAGGAGCGCATCGGCGCCCCGGCGAGTGGTGGCTGTGTCCTGCTGCGCAACCTCGACATGGTCGAGCTGTACGATCAGGTGCGCGTCGGCGATTGGGTCTGGATCGGCTGACGGGTTCGTTTCGCGTTGCAGGCAAGCCCGTTCGGGCGTGAGACCGTTGCGCCGCTCATTGACGCGGCTCCGCTGGCGCTCTACGACCCGGGCCGCCCCCATGAAAAAGGTCCTTATCTCCGTCCTGGTTGTGCTGTTGCTGATTGGCGCGGCGGGAATCACTGCTGGCTATTTCTTCGTGTACAAGCCCGCCAAGGCTTACCTCGCGAGCGTCACCCGGTTTCAGGAATTGCCGAAGATCGAAGCCCAAGTGCGAAACCAGGCCAGCTTCGCCCCGCCGAGCAACGGCGAGCTCACGCCCGAGCGGGTCGACCGTTTTGTCCGCGCGCAGCAGGCCCTGCGGACGCGTCTGGGCGGTCGGATCGATGAACTCAGCCGCAAGTACCGCACCCTCAATCGCCCGGACGGCTCGAGCGAGCCGCCGTCGGTCAAGGAGGCCCTGAACGCCTTGCGCGACCTGGCCAACCTCGTCCTTGAGGCGAAGCAGTACCAGGTCGAGGCGCTGAACGAGCAGAATTTTTCCGTGGCCGAGTACGACTGGATCCGCGCTCGCGTCTACGAGGCCTCCGGCATCCCGCTCGACCAAAGCTTCCAGCACGCGATCCGCGAAGCCGCGTCCGGCAAGTTGCCGAACTTCGGTGACGGCGGCACCACCGACGAGAACCCAGTGCCCGAAGCCAATCGAAAGCTGGTGGCGCCCCACGTCAACCAGCTCACCGAGGCCGCGCCGCTCGCGTTTTTCGGCCTGTGATCCTCGTGTAGTGCTGCGCTCGCTACGCAGCGCGCCCGCGACCGCGTGAGGGTTGCACTTTTGCCTCATTCGAAGCAAAATGCGGCCATGAACGCTTCCACGAAACCCTCCGTTCCGGCGAAGGATCTGACCCGCGAGGCCCCCCGCGGTCCTCGCGTCAAGATCGGTGATTACATCCTCATGGCCCGCATGATCGACAAGGGCCGCGCCGTGCTGGCCGGTCTGAATGGCGAGTACCACTTCGATTGCCCGCTCGACAACATGCTTTTCCAATTCAAGGGCGTGAAGGGCGACGAAGTTCGCGAACTGCTCGCGTCGGGCGCGACCGACGAGGAAATCCTCGCCTGGTTTGAGAACCACGGCACGCCACGCACACCGGACGATGTGCGACGATGGGCGTCGGAAAGCGAGCGCGTGAGCTTCCACGGCCATCCGGAAAAGGGCGAATGGTTCGACGACGAGTGTCGCCGCCTCGGTCTCGACCCGGCCAAGACCACGCTCTTCGAATACCTCGAAGCAGACGATCGAGCGAGCTACGCGCGCTGATCAGGTACCTTGCCCGCCGGTCACCCCGGCGGGCTTTTTTTAGGCGCGCTTCTGCGCGATCCACGCCTCAACCTGCTCTTCCAGGATGTCGAGCGGCAGCGGCCCGTCCCGCAGCAGTACATCATGAAACTCGCGGAGGTCGAAACGTGTGCCGAGTTCCCGCCGCGCCCGGGCGCGCAGCTCGAGGATCCTGATCATGCCGATCTTGTAGCTGGTCGCCTGACCGGGAGTCATGATGTAACGCTCGATCTCGCGGGCCGCCTCCGACTCGGAGAGCGGATTGTTGGCCACGAAGTAATCGATCGCCTGCCGGCGCGTCCAACGCTTCGCGTGAATCCCGGTGTCGACCACGAGGCGCACCGCGCGCCACAGCTCCATCGCCAGGCGTCCAAAATCTGAATACGGATCGGCGTACAGCCCGATTTCCTTCGGCAGCAGCTCACAATAAAGGGCCCATCCTTCGATGTAGGCCGTTTGGAAACCGAAGCGGCGAAAACTCGGCACGTCCTCCAACTCCTGGGCGATCGCGATCTGCATGTGATGCCCCGGGATCCCCTCGTGGTAGGCGATCGCCTCGAGCTGATACGTCGGCATTTCCCGCATGTTGTAGAGAGTCACATAATACACGCCGGGCCGGGTCCCATTGGGCGCGGGGCGCTGGTAGAAGGCTTTGGCGGCCGTTTTCTCGCGGTACGCCTCCGTCGCCTTCACGACGAGGTCCGCCTTCGGCTGGCGGAGGAACAGCCCGTCGAGCCGCGTTTTCATGTCCTCGATCACCGCGGTCGAGCGTTCGAGGTACACCGCACGTCCGGCCTCGTCGTCAGGGAGATAGAACTGCGGATCCTCGCGCACGAAGCGGAAGAACGCCTGCAGGTCTCCGTCGAATCGCAGCTGTGCGAGAATCCCGCGCATCTCGCCCTGAATCCGCCTATCCGGCATCCTCTCGTATCCGGCTCTTCGCTACTCGCGCCCGAACAGGAGCCGGAGCGAGTTGAGGCAAACGACCACGGTGCTGCCCTCGTGCGCGGCGACGCCGATGCCCAAGGGCACCACGCCGATGATCGACGCCAGAGCCATCACGACCACGACCCCGAGCGAGATCGCGAGGTTCTGGCGAATCACAGCCTTGGCGCGCCGGCTCAGCCGCAACGCGGCCAGAAAGTTGTCGATCCGGTCGTGCATCAGCACGATCTCCGCCTGTTCCAGCGCCGCATCGCTGCCTCGCGCGCCCATCGCCACACTCACATCCGCAGCGGCGAGTGACGGCGCATCGTTCACGCCGTCGCCGAGCATCGCGACCCCGACGCCGCCCGCCTTGAGCGCGTGTACCGCCTCGACCTTCTGCTCGGGCGACAACCCGGCCCGCACTTCGCTGATGCCGAGCTCTCGCCCGACCGCGTCCGCCGTCTGTCGTCGGTCACCGGTCAACATCACGGTGCGCAGCCCGGCTTGCTGAAGCGCTTCGAGCACACCTTTGGACGCGGGCCGCAGTTCGTCGCGCAGCAGTACCCGGCCGACCAGGTCGTCGCTCACCACCCATACCTCGGCCAGTTCGGCCGGCGCCGCCGGAAGCTCGCGCGCCCACGGGGCCAGCGGGCCGAGCTCCAGCAGTTCACGACGGCCCAACAACACCCGCGTTTCGCCCACCGAACCGAGGACACCCTGGCCGGCGATCGACTGAAACTCATCCACGAGCCGCTCCACCACACCACGCGCACGAGCGTCCCGCACAATCGCTCGAGCCAGCGGGTGCTGTGAGTGTGACTCGAGCGCGTAGGCCCGCTCCATCACGTCCTGCTCCCGCCCGGGCGGAAAACTCTCGTAGCTGACCACTGTCAGCTCGCCGGTGGTGAGGGTGCCGGTTTTGTCGAGCGCCACGACGCCGATGTCCGCCAGCTTCTCGATCGCCGCGCCGCCCCGGAACAGCACGCCGTGGCGCGCGCCCCACGCAATCGCGGCCAGGATGGCCGACGGGATCGAGAGCACGAGTGCGCACGGGCTCATCACCACGAGCAACGTCATCGCGCGGTAGAACGCCGACGTCTCCTCACCCTGCTGGCGGAATGGCGGTAGGCCAAAACCAAGCCACCAGACGAGGAACATCGCCGCACAGACGCCCAACACGAGCCACGTGTAGCGGCTGCCAAACCGGTCCGTGAAACGCTCGCTCGGCGCCCGCAACTTCTGCGCCGTGTGGATCAGCCGGATGATCTTCTGCAGCGTGCTTTCCGACGCGAGTTGCTGTACGTCGTAGTCGACCGCGCCCCACAGGTTGATCGTCCCGCTGAAGACTCGGTCGCCCACGTCCTTTTCGACCGGAATGGACTCGCCTGTCAGCGCGGATTCGTCGCTCGCGCTGCGTCCGCGCACCACGACTCCATCCGCTGGATACGCCGCCCCGGGTTTTACCCGCACGCGATCACCGATCCCCAATTCTTCCACCGGCACTTCGCGCTCGCGTCCATCAGGATCAAGCCGCAACGCCTGCTTCGGCGCGGAGCGCAGCAACGCGTCCACCTCCCGGTGCGTGCGTTCGTTGGCATAAGCTTCCATCGCGCCGGACGCGGAGAACAGGAACAACAGCAGCACTCCCTCACCCCACGCGCCGATCGCCGCAGCACCGAGCGCAACCGCGAGCATGAGGAAATGAATGTCGAGTTTTCGCTCGCGAAGATTTTCCCACGAGTCCTTGGCCGCGTCCCATCCCCCCGCCACCAACGCCAACCCATAGATCAACCGCGGCCACCACGTCGGCCCGATCCCCTGGTGGGCCACGCCCCAACCGATCAGGCCCAGCACTCCACAGGCCGCCGCCAACCCTGCCAGCGGCCGCCAATCCTCGTCGTGAGCGTGCTCCTCCCGTGTTTCGGGGGCCGCCTCGGGCCAGACAAAGTCACGCCATTTCCAGAAGCTGGGAGCCGTTGTGCAGGTGGGGCCGGACAGTTCCGTCACCGAGCCGTCCTGCCGCAGGATGAACCCTGCCGGCGATGCGGCCGGTTCGCCCGCCGCGAGCTGTGCCTCCACACCCGCGAGCGTTTGCTCCAGTTGGGACTGCAAGGTCCGCATCGTCTCCTCATCAACCGAGCCCATTGTGGCCACCGCCACTCTCCGGCGGGCCGGATCCAGCCGGATGGCCGCAATGTGAGGGTCGGCGCGCAGGAACGCCGCGAGCGTGGTCGTCCAGTTCCCTTCCATTTGATCAGACTCGTCGCGAATCGACGCCAAAGCAACGTACGAAACCGCTGCCACCCGGCACACCCGCCTCTCGCGCGCCAGCCCCGGGCACGCGACGCGAGCGCAAGCCCCACCACGTTCGCGCTCCCGCCAAGATCGAAACCGCTGGCAATCGCGTGTCTCGTGTTTCGCCCTCAACCACCTCCGATGCTCAGCCGTGTCCGCGCTCTACCGTTAGAATCGTGGGTCGTTTGCGGACGGTCCTTTCCCGCGAAACGTGATCGTCACCGGGCCTACCCCCAGAGCTGCTCCTGCTCCTTCCCCCGGCCCGCATTTCCCTTTGGCGTTTCTCCTGTACCCCGGTCGCGCCTCCTTCGCAGGACCAAGGCGCGTTCGTCGTGCCGGAGCTTCGTCGCTCCTCCCACACCCCATGCATTCCTCCTCTGGCCTGCTCCTGCCTCTGTCTTCCTCGCCGGCCCGTTCCGGCTTGTCTGCCCGGTCGGTCAAACCCCCGCACCCCCGCTTCGGATCGCGCGGCGTCCTGTCGGCGCTGGCCTGGTGCATTGTTGCCCTGGGCTTGGCCGCTGCTTCCGCGCGCGCCCAAGTCGCCGTTCACACCTTTGAAGGCGGCGCCACGCACGGCTGGCAGCCTCGAGGCGCCGTGACCGTCACGTCCTCCACGGATGTTGCCCGCACGGGCAGTTCGAGCCTGAAAACGACCGGTCGAACCGCCAACTGGCAGGGGCCGTCGCTCAACTTGGCCTCGATCACCCTGCCAAACACCACCTATCGCGTCACGGGCTGGGTCCGGCTGGTCTCCGGCGAACCCGCGAGCGCGCTGCAGTTCACCGTCGAACGCACGACCAATGGCGAGACCTCCTATACCCAGATCAGCGCTGCCCCGTCCGTCACCGATGGTGCCTGGGTTCAGCTGCAGGGCAACTTCAGCTACCCGGCCGGCAGCACCACGAAGCTCGATCTCTACCTGGAGAGCAACAACGCCACGAGCGCCTACTACCTTGACGACTTCACGATCGAACTCGTGCCGTCCTTTAATTGCCCCGAGCCGCTCGACCAGAGCGGACTGGCCGCCGACTTTGAGTCCGGCTCGACCCAAGGCTGGACCGGACGCGGCTCCGCCACGGTCGCACTGGCCAACGTGCGCCACACCGGCAACTTCAGCCTCAGCGTGACAGGTCGCACCGCCTCCTGGAACGGCGCGAGCATCAACGCGCTTTGCAAGCTCCACAAGGGCTCAACGTATCTGATCCGGCTCTACGTGCGGCTGCTGCCGCTCGAGCCGGCCTCCCAGGTGCGCGTCAGCCTGCAGGCCGGGCTCAACGGCGCCAGCTCGTTCCACACCGTCATCGGCAACACCAACGTGACCGACGGCGCGTGGGTGAAATTGGAAACCGAATACACCTATGCCCTCGATGCCGACCAGCTCCAGCTCTACGTCGAGACCGCCTCCGGCACCGCCTCGTTCTACCTCGACGACATCGTGGTGCAGTATGTGCCGCCCAAGGAGATCGAGCGCGACCTGCCCGACCTGCACGCCGCCCTGGCCGATGTCTTCCCGGTCGGCACCGCGATTGAGGCGACCGAGACCACCGGCGCGCATGCGGAACTGCTCCTGAAGCACTTCAACATGGTCGTCGCCGGCAACGCCATGAAGTGGGACGCGCTTCGCCCCAACGCCGCCACGTACAACTTCGGCCGCGCCGACACGATCGCCAACTTCGCCCGCAACCACGGGCTGCGCATGCGGGGTCACACGTTGCTCTGGCACAGCCAGACGCCCAACTGGGTTTTCCAGGACGAAAACGGCCAGCCGCTGACCAACTCGCCCGCTCACCAGGCCCTGCTGCTCCAGCGCCTGCAGTCGCACATCGAAACCGTCGTCACGCGCTACAATGACATCGTGGACGCGTGGGACGTGGTGAACGAGGTGATCGACGCCTCCCAACCCGACGGCCTGCGCCGTTCGCCCTGGTACAACATCCTCGGGCCCGGCTACATCGCCAAAGCGTTCGAGTACGCCGCCGCCGTGGCGCGGCCGGACGCGCTGCTCTGTATCAACGATTACAGTACGACCGATGCTGCCAAGCGCGCCGCGCTGTACAACGTCGTGCAGAACCTGCTCAGCCAGGGCCTGAAGGTCGACAGCGTGGGCCACCAGATGCACATCAACATCGCCTGGCCGCCGCTCGCCGACATCCGCCAGACCTTCGAGCTGTTCGCCGGTCTCGGCGTAATCAACGAGGTCACCGAGATGGACATGAGCGCCTACACCAACAACTCCGACACCAGCCCGGTGACGGAGCAGACGCTGATCGTCCAGGGCTATCGTTACCGCGACATCTTCAACCTGTATCGGGAACTCAAGGACCTGATCAGCTCGGTGACACTGTGGGGACTGGCCGATGACAACACCTGGTTGAAGACCTTCCCCATCACCCGGGACGACAAGCCCCTGCTGTTCGACGAGGACCTGCAGGCCAAACATGCGTACTGGGGCGTGGTGGATCCGATGATGCTGCCGATCATTCCGAAGGACCTTCGCATCACCCAGGGTTCGATCACGCTCACCGGCGCGCCGGACAAGATCATCGCCGCCCTCGCGCCCGTTCCGCTCGAAACCATCAGCGAAGCCGGTTCCTGGGCCAACCTGCGGACGGTCTGGAACGACGGCGCGCTGCACGTGGTCGTCGACGTGATGGACGCCACCGCGGACGCGGGCGACAAGGTCGAGATCTTCATGGACGAGGGCAACGAGAAGGCCGGGGCCTACGACGCCAACGACCACGCGCACGTGTACCGAGGCTTCGGCCGCCGGAATGGAGCGATGAAGACCGAGATCCCCGGCGGTTACCGCTTGCAGGCGATCGTGCCCGTGCAGCGCTCGCTCGCCGTCGGCGATCAGGTCGGCTTCGACGTTCGTGTCACCGACGCGAGCACCGGCCGCGTCCTGTCGTGGAGCGACACCACGCATGAACAGGATGGAGAAACGACGCGTTTGGGCACGCTGCAGCTCAGCCCGGCCAAGTACCTTGCCGAAATCCGCTACGGTCGTCCGACGATCGACGCGATTGAAGACAAGGTCTGGAAAAACACGGCGGAGATCCGCACGAATCGTTTTGTCCTCGGCGCCTCCGGCGCCACCGCGCGCGTCAAG
>JAEWIY010000052.1 GCA_023386835.1 Verrucomicrobiota bacterium | reverse complement strand
GGAGAAGGGAGAAGGGAGAAGGGAGAAGGAACGGTTCAGCGGGGCAGCCGGAAAATCTGCCGCTCGCGGGATGTCCGCACCGCCCCTGCGCTCGACGCGCTGCAATCCTTCCGCTCCGCCCTCCCTGCTCCCCCCTCACCTTGCGTCCTGCTCCCTGCTCCCTGCCCCCTGCTCCCCCCGGCCTTCCTTCTCCCTTCTCCTTTCTCCCTTCTCCTGTTTCTCTCCCGTCCTGCCATGCCTGACCAACCGGATGTGACTGCTGTCCGCTCTTACCTGCTCACGCTGCAGGACCGCATTTGTGCGGGTCTCGCGGAGGAGGACGGCACGCAGGAGTTTGTCACCGATGAATGGACACGCCCCACCGGCGGGGGCGGTCGGACGCGCGTGATGGCAAACGGGGCGGTGTTTGAAAAAGGCGGGGTCGCGTTCTCCCACGTTTACGGCGACCAGCTGCCGCCCTCGGCCAGCGCCCATCGACCAAACCTGGCGGGCCGGCCGTGGCAGGCCATGGGCGTTTCGCTCGTGATCCATCCATTCAATCCCTACGTGCCGACGAGCCACCTCAACGTGCGCTTCTTCATCGCCGATCCGGACGGACCGGAGCCGACGTGGTGGTTTGGCGGCGGCTTCGACCTCACGCCGTACTACGGTTTTGAAGAGGACGCCATGCACTGGCACCGCACGGCGCGCGATGCCCTGGCTCCGTTTGGCGACACGCTGTATCCACGCTTCAAGGCGTGGTGCGACCAGTACTTCTTCCTCAAACACCGGCAGGAGCCGCGCGGCATCGGCGGCATTTTCTTCGACGATTTCAACGAGCTCGGTTTCGGACGCAGTTTTGCCCTGCTCCAGGCTGTTGGAGACACCTACCTGCCCGCCTATCGCCCGATTGTGGCCCGGCGCAAGGCCCTGGAATGGGGCGAACGCGAGCGCGAGTTTCAACTGCATCGGCGTGGTCGATACGTGGAGTTCAACCTCGTCTGGGACCGCGGGACGTTGTTTGGCCTGCAGAGCGGTGGCCGGACCGAATCCATCCTGATGAGCCTGCCGCCGCGCGTGGCCTGGACTTACAACGTGCAACCGGAGCCGGGTTCACCAGAAGCGCGCCTGTCGGAGGTTTTCCTCAAGCCGCGCGAGTGGGCCGACGGGTGACGTTTCGTCCGCCGCGCTCCGCGTGCCGAAGGGTCAAAGCGCGGGCTCGCCCGAGGGCGAACTTTCCTGTTTTCGTTCCAGTGCCCGGTCGGGCATTTTCTCGCGTTTCCCGTTCATGACTTCCCGCCAACGATTTCTTGCCGCCTGTTCCTGTCAGCCGCTGGAGCGGCCACCCCTCTGGGTGATGCGTCAGGCAGGGCGGTACCTGCCGGAGTACCGGGAGCTGAAAGCGCGTTCGTCCTTCCTCGAAATGGTGCGGACCCCGGAGCTGGCGATGGAGGTGACGCTGCAGCCCTTGCGTCGCTTCGCCCTGGATGCCGCGATCCTGTTTTCGGACATCCTGGTGATCCCGGAGGCCCTCGGGCAGCCGTATTCATTTCGTGATACAGGCGGCATCGCCATGGGTTTCCGGCTGGAAACACGCGCCCAGGTCGACGCGCTGCTCGCCCCCGAGACGGTGCCGGAGCGGCTGACGTACGTCGGTGAAACGCTCCGGCGGCTGCGCCGCGAACTCGGTGACAACAAGGCGCTGCTCGGCTTCGGCGGCTCTCCCTGGACCTTGGCCACGTACATGGTCGAGGGCGGCAGCTCCGAGGATTTCGAGCGGATCAAGCTGCTGTTCTACACGGATCGCGCGCTGTTCGATGCACTGCTCGAGAAACTCACCGCCTCACTGATCGCCTATTTCCGCATGCAGATCGAGGCGGGTGCCGACGCGATCCAGATCTTCGACTCGTGGGGCGGAATCATCGCCGGTCCCGACTACGAAGCGGCCTCGCTCAAGTGGATTCGGCGGATTATCGACGCGCTGCCTCGCGACTTTCCCATCATTCTCTACGCCAAGGGCACGGCGCCGCACCTCACCGACCAGGCCTTCAGCGGCGCGCGTGTGATCAGCGTCGACTGGACCTGCGACCTCGCCATCACCCGGCGCAACCTGCCCGCCAACATCGCCCTCCAGGGCAATTTGGATCCGTTGTTGATGCAGACGACGCCAGAAATCGTCCGCCGCGAAGCCAGCCGCTTGCTCGAGTCCATGCGCGGCACCAGCGGCCACATCTTCAACTTGGGTCATGGCATCACCCCACGAGCCCAGGTCGAATGCATGGAGACCCTCGTGGAAACCGTGACCGGCTGGCGCTGATAAAAGCGTGCAACGGAAAGCGCAAAAGGTGGTTAGCCGTTTTCGCCGTGTTGGTGCATGGTGTGCCCCGTGATGGCCGAGGGCTCCGACTCCCTTCCGTTTGCAGTGATTGGCGCCGGCGCGACCGGGCTGGCGGCCGCGCACGCGTTGGTGCAACGTGGGCATCGGGTTCGCCTGTTTGAAGCCGGTGAACGGATCGGCGGACCCGTCCAGAGCGTCCGGGACGGGGACTGGCTGGTCGAAGCCGGGCCCAATACGATCCAGGAGTCAGCGGAAGTCTTCGAGTTGATCACACAGCTCGGGCTGCAGTCATGCCGGCAAACCGCGCAAGCGGCCGCCAAGAACCGTTACATCCTTCGCGGCGGCAAACCCGTCGCAGCCCCGACGTCTCCCCCTGGACTGTTCAGTTCGCCGCTTTTCTCGTTCGGCACGAAGGTGCGCGTGTTCAGCGAACTTCTGCGGCCGCGCCGGGTGCGCACCACGGACATCAGCCTGGCCGAATTCATCGAGTCACACTTCGGCCGCGAACTCGTTGATTACGGCCTGAATCCGTTTGTCTCCGGCGTTTATGCGGGCGACCCGCAGAAGCTGTCCGCCCGTTACGCCTTCCCCACCCTCTGGGCGGCTGAACGCAGCCACGGTTCGATCATCCGTGCCCAAATCGCGGCGGCGAAGGAGCGGAAGCGCCAGGGCGATACCCGACGCGGGCCACCCGCCATCATTTCGTTTGATGAAGGTCTGGCGACTTTGATGCAGTCCCTCGTCGCCAAGCTGCCGGCCGGCAGCCTTGAGTTGGGTGCGCGCGTTCAGACTTTGGTGCGCGATGAGGCGTGGAAGCTCGTCTGGAGCCGCGACGGCGAAACCCACACCGAATCCTTCTCGCGCGTCCTGTTCGCGCTTCCCGCCTCGGCTTTGGCGCGGCTTTCGATCGGCTCGCTCGGCGAGCGGCCGCTGGCCGAGCTCGAAGCGATCGACTATCCCCCGGTGACCTCAGTCTTTCTGGGCTATCGGAGGGAGCAGGTGAAACATCCCCTCGACGGGTTTGGGTTGCTGATCCCGCAGCGGGAACACCGGCAGGTGCTCGGGGTGCTGTTCTCCTCCAGCCTCTTCGCCGGTCGCGCCCCCGAGGGGCACGTCGCCCTCACGGTCATCGTCGGAGGCATGACCCGGCCGGACTTGGGCCGGGCCCCGATCGAACAGTTGATGCCACTGGTGCAACGCGAGTTGGCGGAGCTGCTGGGCGTCAGCGGAGACCCGGTTTACCAGCGGCATCACAACTGGCCGCGCGCCATCCCCCAGTACAACTTGGGGTATGGGCGCTTTCTCGATGCCATGACGCGGTTTGAGGAAACGCACCCCGGACTTTTGATCGGCGGACACGTGCGGGACGGCATCGCGTTGTCCGCGTGCCTCTCGGCCGGACGGAAACTCGCCGAACGGGCGTCCGATTGAGGCGTCGGCCCCCCGGCGCCGGTGGGGTTCATCAGGTTCGCCCCAACCGCCCGCCACCCTGCTTAAACGCGTGGATTTCGCCCATTAAACGGACTCTCGGGCGGTCGCCTGCCACCCTTGACTCGCCCCCGGTCGACGGTAGCCTCTGCGCCCTTTGTTTCGGATGGCTCAAGACCTGAAAGACACGCTCCAGTTGCCCAAAACGGATTTCCCGATGCGCGCCAACCTTGTTGGTCGCGAACCGGGTCGCCTGGCGCACTGGGAGAAGATCGGGCTCTACGAGGCCATCCAACGGAAACGGGCGAGTGCGCCGACGTTCGTGCTGCACGACGGCCCGCCGTTCACGAACGGCGACGTGCACATCGGCACCGCGCTGAACAAGACGCTCAAGGACATCGTCTGCCGCTATCGCTCGATGCGCGGCTTTCGGGCGCCGTATGTGCCCGGCTGGGACTGCCATGGCCTGCCGATCGAACAGAAGGTGACCCGCACCCTGCAGGAAAAGGGCGCCACCGTATCAACCAGCGAACTACGCGCCCAGTGCGACGCATTCGCCGAGGGTTGGATCGCCAAACAGACGGCGCAGTTCAAGCGGCTCGGCGTGCTCGCGGACTGGGCGCACGAGTACAAGACGAAGGCGCCCGCCTACGAAGCGGACATCCTGCGCACGTTCGCCCATTTCGTCGAACAGGGGATCGTCTACCGCAGCAAGAAGCCGGTGTACTGGTCCATCCCGTTCGAAACGGCGCTCGCGGAGGCTGAGATCGAGTACAAGGACCACGTTTCACCGTCGATCTGGGTGAAGTTCGCGGTGCCCGCTGGGGAAGCCGCAAAGTTCGATCTGCCGGCGGACAAACCGTTGTCGGTCGTCATCTGGACCACCACGCCCTGGACGCTGCCCGCCAACCTGGCGATCGCGGTGCATCCAGAGGTCGACTACGTCGTGGCCGATTCGGGCTCGGAGCGTGTGCTCGTCGCCGAGGCGCTGCTCGGCTCCGTCGCCGCGGCCGCGGGTTGGGCGACCGCCCCGCAGGGGGTGAAGACGGTCAAAGGTGCGACGCTCGAGGGTCTCGCCACGCGGCATCCCTTCATCGATCGCGCCTCGCCGGTTGTGCTGGCCGACTATGTCACCACCGATAGCGGCACGGGCTGCGTGCACACGGCGCCTGGGCACGGTTCGGAGGACTATCAGACGGGCCTGAAGTACGGCCTGGAGGTGTATTGCCCCGTTGGAGACGACGGACGTTACCTCGACGACGGTCGTGTGCCGGCGGAACTGGTTGGACTGACCACGCTGGAGACGGTGGAGGACCTCGAAAAGAAACGCACGTCGCCGGCCAACGTGGCCGTGCTGAAGCTGCTGGCCGGTTCCGGCGCGTTGTTGGCGAAGCAACGTTACACCCACAGCTATCCGCACTGCTGGCGCTCGAAGACGCCGATCATCTTCCGTGCGGTCGACCAGTGGTTCGTCTCGCTGGATCGCGCGGGTCACCGCGCGACCGCGCTTAAAGCGATCGGTGACGTGCAATGGGTGCCCGGCTGGGGCGAAGCGCGCATCCGTGGCGCCGTGGAAGCGCGGCCCGACTGGTGCATCAGCCGCCAGCGTGCCTGGGGCGTGCCGATCATCGCGTTCTACGACGCGAAGAAGCAGGCCTACCTCGACGCTGGTGTGATCCGCGCCGTGGCCGACAAGATCGCGCAACGCGGCACCAATTTCTGGTACGAGGCCGCCTCCGAGGAACTGCTCGCCGGCGTGGCGCTGCCGTCCGGCTGGCCCGCGGCGAATGAACTCACGCCCGGGCGGGACACACTCGACGTGTGGATCGACTCAGGTTCGAGCCACGCGGCGGTCCTGCAACACGAACAGGGCCAGACGAGCTGGCCGGCCGACCTCTATCTGGAAGGCAGCGACCAGCACCGAGGCTGGTTCCAGTCTTCGCTCTGGACGAGTGTCATCAGCACGGGCCAGGCGCCGTATCGCGCGTGCCTGACGCACGGCTTCATCGTCGGCGAGGACGGCAAGAAGATCTCCAAGAGCGGGCAGTACGAGAAGCCGCCGACCTCGGACAATTTCATCAGCCAGTACGGCGCCGACGTGATCCGGCTGTGGATCGCATCGCAGGATTTCACGCAGGACATCACCCTGTCCGACAAGATCCTGAACAACGCGAGCGAAGCGTACCGGCTGTTTCGCAACACCTTCCGTTATCAGCTTTCGACGCTGTTCGACTTCGACGCGTCGACCGACGCGGTGCCGGTGGCGCAGATGGACACGCTCGATCGTTGGGCGCTGCACCAGACGGCGCTGCTCGTGCGGGCGTGCACCGCCGCCTACGAGGCGTACGAGTTCCACAAGGTCCAACAGCTCTGCAACCACTTCTGCGCGGTGACGTTGTCGCAGATCTACCACGACATCCTGAAAGACCGGCTGTACACGCTGGGCACGCAGTCGCCCTTGCGCCGCTCCTCGCAGACCGCGATCCACCATATCTTCCACGCGCTCGTACGGGTGCTCGCGCCGGTCCTGACGTTCACGGCGGACGAGGCCTGGTCATTCGGCACGACGGGCCGTGAGTACGCGGACGAACCCGTGCATCTGCAGGATTGGCCGCAGGTGCCTGACGAGTGGCTCAACCCGGAGATCGAGAACGAGGTGGCGGTGCTGCTCAAGGTGCGGGCGCGGGTCAACGAAGCGCTCGAGCCGGCACGCCAGGCGGGCCGGATCGGCAAGTCACTCGACGCCGCGGTGGAGATCGCGACCGGCACCGAGAATCCGGCGCGTTCCGTGCTCGAAAAGCACCGCGATTTTCTCCCGGAACTTTTCATCGTTTCCCACGTCAGCCTCAACCCGACCGCCGAGGCCGCCTCGGAATCGGTTACGGTGCACCATTGCCAAGAGCTGGGCTACCAACGTTGCCCCCGCTGCTGGCGCTGGGTGCCGAAGCTGGAGGGCGGCCGCCACGGCGAGGTCTGCCCCCGTTGTGCCGAGGCCTTGGGCTGACGTTCTTTTCGATTTCCCCGCCCCAACCATGCCCTCCAAGTCCAAGTCCAGCTCGGCGAAACGAAAGCAACCTCCCGCCCGCTCCCGTCCCATTTCCCGCAAAACCAAGCCGAAGCCATCGGCCGTCAAGAAATCCAAACCTATTTCATCGAGCAGGGGTAAACCGAGCCGCCCCGCGGCCACCGCCAAGCCCTCTGCTCCTCCGACATCCGCAACACCCATGTCAAAACCTCCCGGTAAACCCGAAAAGCCCGCTGCCAAACCCGCCGCACCCGCCAAGGGCGACAAGGCCACCGCCAGCGCGGCCCCGGTCAAGAAGTCCAGTGCCCGCGAACTGCTGCGCAGCCGCATCCTCGGTCGGCAGAAGTCGGCCAAGCCCATCGCGTTCAGCCTCGACGAGGTTCGGGAAATCGCGAAGTCGGCGCCTGTGCGCGAAACGGCTCCCGCCGCGGAATCCAAGCCCGTCAAAGGCACGCCGAAGGCGAAGATCGACCTTGCCGCCAAACCCGCGAAGCCGAACCACGTCGGCGCAGCGTCACTGGCCGACATTCTCGGTTTTAACCCCTCCGCTCCCCGCAAGGCGCCGGAGGACGACGAGCAGATCCCCGAGAAATTCCGCCGGTACTACAAGCTGCTGATCGAGCTCCGCAGCCACGTCACGGGCCAGCTCGACACCCATACCGAGGACACGCTGAAGCGTTCCGCCAAGGACGATGCCGGCGACCTGTCGTCCTACGGCCAGCACATGGCCGACGCAGGCACGGACACCTTCGATCGCGACTTCGCCCTCTCGCTCGTCTCGAGCGAGCAGGAGGCTTTGTCGGAGATCGAGGCCGCCATCCGTCGGATCAAGGACGGCACCTACGGCGTCTGCGAAGTGACCGGCAAACCGATCGCCAAGGAGCGTCTGCTCGCCGTGCCGTTCACGCGCTACTCGGCCGAAGCCCAGAAGGAGATCGAGCGCAACCGTCACCGCGCCCGCACCCAAGCCGGACTCTTCGGCGAAATGGGCGAAGAAGGCGCGAAACTCAGCGACGACAGCGACGACGAGTGAGTTCCCCGGCCGCGCTCGAGGCGGCCGGTTCCAGCTCGTATGACCTCAACCTCCCCTGCTCCGGCTCCGGCGGTCAACTCCCGCCCCGGGGCGGGTCTTTCTCGTCTGCAGCGCCTGCGGGCTTACCGCCTGCTCTGGGTGCTCGCGATCGCGCTGTTCGTCGTCGACCAGATCTCGAAGATCTGGATCAACGCCAAGATTCCGTTCGGCACGTATGGTCCGCCTGGTGCGGTCACCGTGATCGACGGGTTTTTCTACCTGGTGCATGTCGGCAACACCGGCGCCGCCTGGAGCATGTTCTCCGGCAAGAGCGCGTGGCTGGCCTTGCTCGCGCTGGTCACCTTGATCGCGATCTATTGCTGGCGACACTCCCTGGGCCTGCGTCAGCGCATCGTCCAGTTGAGCTTCGGTCTGCTCTGCGGCGGGATCGTCGGCAACCTCGTGGACCGGCTGCTGCATGGGCATGTGATCGACTTCCTCGACTTCCATTTCGGCACCTACGTTTACCCCACGTTCAACGTTGCCGATGCCGGCATCTGCGTCGGCGTGGCGATCTACCTGATCCACTCACTCCGCTCCGGACCCGAAACAAATCGGAGCCAGCAAGGCTAGACCAGCCGTAACACGTCCGAAAACGGGACGCGCCTCAAGGTGATCGTATCCGCTAATCGGATATCCGCCGCCTGTTACTTGCCACTTGCTACTTGATCCTTCCCCCGCGCCCTACTCGACGTTCGCCATCTGCTCGCGGATCCGTTCGAGCTCGTTCTTCAGCTCGATGACGTGGCGGGCGATCACGAGGTCGTTGGCCTTGCTGCCGATCGTGTGAACTTCGCGTCCGAGTTCCTGCAGGAGGAACTCCCCCTTCCGTCCGATCTCACCGGAACTCCGCAGCAGCTGCTCGAACTGCTGCAGGTGACTGCGCAGACGTGTCAATTCTTCGGAGACGTCACACCGATCCGCGAAGAGCGCGATTTCCTTCAGCACACGCTCGTCGTTAACGTCGAGTTCAAGCCCGGCCTCCCGAAGCCGCCGGTGCAGCGCTTCGCGATACGCAGGCACCACCGCCGGAGCGCGCTCGGAAATTGCGCTGACCTGACAACGCAGGGTTTCCAGGCGGGTCAGGAAATCGACCAACAGTGCCTCCCCCTCGCTTGCGCGCATGGCCACAAACGCGCGCAGGGCCTCGTCGACCGCGTTGAGCAGCGTCGTCTCCGCGTCCTCATCGAGCAACTGCTCCGCGGGCCCACGTTGTGACGAGGCAATCTGCCAGAGCAGGTCGGCCGTCGGTTGAAAAGGAACCCCACGCTGGGCGGCCAGCGCCGCCAGACGTTCGAGGATTGCTGCGACCTGCGCGTCGTCCCACTGCGCCAGGCTGCTGCCCGTCGCTCGCATGACGGCAACTTCGACGTGCACCTTGCCGCGCGACGCCACTGCGCGGACGCGTTCACTGATGCCCGCTTCGAGTTCGGACCACGCCTCCGGCAATTTGACAGTGAGGTCGAGCCCCTTGCGGTTCACCGAACTCACCTGCACGCCCACGCTGACGTCTGCCAACGTCGCCGTCGCCCGCCCAAAACCGGTCATCGAACGCATAAGGAAAGTATCAAGTTACAAGTCACCAAGTGCCAAGATTTACCCTGAGCAGTCCCGGCTGACGATGGTGGAGAAAACCCGTTTCAGCTGTTCGGCCTCACTGAGCAATCGTTCGCGCTGTGACTCCAATTCGCTTGCCGCCTCCAGTCGGATGAGCCTGAGCCAAAGCCCGGCTTC
The DNA here is from genome assembly GCA_023386835.1 of Verrucomicrobiota bacterium. Lineage (GTDB taxonomy): Bacteria > Verrucomicrobiota > Verrucomicrobiia > Opitutales > Opitutaceae > Actomonas. Next base: position 40,510 of record JAEWIY010000052.1, on the reverse strand, counting down.
CCGAGCTTCCTTTCGACAGATCCGAATCCGGTAGAAGAAATCCTTTCGGCTCAGCCCTTCCTGCGCTTCGAGGTAATTGGCGGCGACAGAACCGGAGGCACGAACCAGCTGGCGAGCATCTTCCCAGTTAGAGAGCGATCTTGGAAGCTGGTCGACGAAGGTTCGTGACGCTTGAGCGAAGCGGAAAGTGCGTTCGACCAAATCGTTCATCGCACCGTTTGTTCCGCCCGCGGAGCTTCTGTGACCTGCCCCTTGTCCCTTGTTACTTGATACTTGGGTCCCGGAGGAGCTTTGCGACTTGATTCACGTCCTTATCCCCGCGGCCGCTGAGGTTGATCAGGAGGATTTGGTCGGGGCGCATTTCGCGGGCGCGCTTGAGGCCGTGCACCAGCGCGTGCGTGGATTCGAGCGCCGGGATGATGCCTTCGAGGCGTGACAGGAGCTGGAACGTTTCCAACACGTCGTCGTCGCACGCATACGCGAACTCGATGCGGCCACGCTCGCGGTAGAACGCGTGCTCCGGTCCAATGGCGGCGTAGTCCAATCCCGCGCTGACCGAGTGCGTCAGTTCAATCTGTCCGTCCTCGTTCTGCAGAATGTAGGTCTTGCAGCCCTGCAGCACCCCGAGCTTTCCGCCCTCAAAACGAGCCGCGTGATCACCCTTGCGGATGCCACGTCCACCCGCCTCCACACCAACGAGCCGCACAGACGGGTCTTCCAGAAACTCGAAGAAGAAACCGATGGCGTTCGATCCGCCGCCAACGCAGGCGATCATCTCGTCCGGCAGGCGTCCCTCGCGCGCGAGCAGCTGCTCCTTGGCCTCCAAACCGATCACACGGTGAAAATCGCGCACCATCATCGGATACGGGTGCGAACCGAGCGCCGAACCGAGGATGTAATGCGACGAACGAACATTCGTCACCCAGTCGCGCATCGCCTCGTTGATCGCTTCCTTCAACGTGCGCTGGCCCGCCTCCACCCCACGCACCTCGGCGCCCATGAGGCGCATGCGAAAGACGTTGAGCGCCTGCCGCTCCATGTCGACCGCGCCCATGTACACGACACACTCCAGGCCGAACTTTGCACACACGGCCGCAGTGGCGACGCCGTGCTGGCCCGCGCCTGTTTCAGCAATCACGCGCTTCTTGCCCATGCGCCGCGCCAACAACGCCTGGCCGAGCGCATTGTTGATCTTGTGCGCGCCCGTATGCAGCAGGTCCTCGCGTTTGAGGTAGATCTTGGCGCCGCCGCAGTGCTGCGTCAGCCGCTCAGCGAAGTACAACTCCGTCGGACGCCCGGCGAACTCCTTCAGGTGGTGCCGCAACTCCGCCTGGAAACTCGGATCCTTCCGCGCCTCCTCGTAGGCCACGCCGAGTTCCTCGAGCGCGGTCATCAGTGTTTCCGGCACGAATACGCCGCCGTACCGGCCAAAGTGTCCGCCCGCGTCGGGCAGCGAAAAGCGGTCCAGCGTGTCGGGGGCGGAGGAAGGGTTCGAGGCGGACATGAGGGCGCACCATGGCCCTGACATCACGCCGGAGGCAAATCGGATTTGCTCGTTCCCGCCCCCCAACCCGCTCCGCGTTGAGCAGCGCGTTACGACGCTTTCAACGGGCTCGTCACGACGAAGGCGGATTCAGCTGCTGGCGCAGGAACGTCAACACGTCCTGAAACTTGGCTTGGTTCTCCGCATCCGCCGCCACGAGGTTTTCGTGCGCCTCCAAGACCAGCCGAGCGCTGGCAATCTCGTCCCGCTGAACTTCGCAATTCAGCGCCTGGCCCTCCGAGACGCCGACTCTCGGTTCGCCCGTGTCGACGATCAAAAGCCGGTGCAGTCCAAGGTTTCGCACCAGTTCCAGGTTTCGCGGCCCCAGCCGGCACAACACGAGGCTGCCCGGCGGGTTCTGCTTGCGCAGCTGGATCGCGGCCCCGGCCAGCACGCCAAGGAAGGTGCTGTCCATGCTGGTGCAGCGCTGGAAATCCATCACAACGTGCCGCTTTCCGTTCCCCACGACCTGCGTGAGAAAGTCACGCATGCACGCACAGTTCTGGAACGAGGCGCGCCCCTCGATCCTCACCGCCACGGGATCGGAGTTAGCATCGACCAGAAAATTGGAAGGAGACGGTTCAGTCATGGCGCCGGCAGAGGGATGGCCAGCGCCGGGCGACGAGCCCGTGCGCTGGCCAAAGGGGACTCAATTCTGGGCAACGATCTGCCGCAACACGTACGGCAAGATGCCGCCGTGCTGATAGTATTCGACCTCGATCGGCGTATCGATGCGACACGTCGTCGGGATCGTCAGCGAGGTGCCGTCGGGGCGCGTGATACGCACTTCGACATCCTGCTGCGGCTTGAGCGCACCCGTCAGACCGAGGACGTCGAATGTCTCGGCGCCCGTCAGCTGCAGTGTCTGGGCGTTGGTGCCTTCCTTGAACTGCAACGGCAACACGCCCATGCCCACGAGATTGCTGCGGTGGATACGCTCGAAGGATTGCGCGATGACCGCGCGAACGCCGAGCAGCTTCGTGCCCTTGGCCGCCCAGTCACGCGAGGAACCCGTCCCGTACTCATGCCCGGCCAGGACGACCAGCGGAACACCCCGCTCCTTGTACGCCATCGCCGCGTCGAAGATCGACAGCTTGGCGCCTTCTGGCTGGAGCAGCGTCAGGCCGCCCTCTTCCCCGCCCAGCATCAGGTTCTTGATGCGAACGTTCGCGAAGGTGCCGCGTGTCATGATCCGGTCATTACCACGACGCGAACCGTACGAGTTGAAGTCCTCGAACGGCACGCCGGCATCGAGCAGGAACTTGCCGGCGGGTGAGCTCTTCTTGATCGCACCGGCGGGTGAAATGTGGTCGGTCGTCACCGAATCGCCAAAGATGCCGAGCGCGCGCGCCCCGATGATCGGGTTGATCGCGCCGGACTCGAGGCCGAAGTCGGTGAAGAACGGCGGCTCCTGGATGTAGGTCGACGCCTCGTCCCAGGAATACACGTCACCGGTCGGCGCCGGGATCTCGTTCCACTTCGGATTCTGCGCCGCGAAGTCGGCATAGAGCGACCGGAACACTTCCGGCGCCAACGCGGACTTCATCGCGTCACGCACTTCGTGCAGCGAGGGCCAGATGTCCTTCAGGTAGACCGGCTCACCGCTGTCGTTCCGCGCGAGCGGCTCCTTCGTCAGATCGATGTCAACGCGGCCGGCGAGCGCGAACGCGACGACCAGCGGAGGCGACATCAGGAAGTTCGCCTTGATGTTCTGGTGAACGCGCGCCTCGAAGTTGCGGTTACCCGACAGGACCGACGCGGCGATCAGGTCGTGGCGCAGAATCGCGTCTTCGATCGGCGCCGCCAGCGGGCCGGTGTTGCCGATGCAGGTCGTGCAACCATAACCCACCGTCTGGAAACCGAGTTGGTCGAGGTACGGCTGCAGGCCGGTCTTGTTCAGATAATCGGTCACCACGCGCGAACCGGGCGCGAGCGAGGACTTCACGACCGGATTCGGGCGCAGGCCCTTCTCGACCGCCTTCTTCGCCAGCAGGCCCGCGGCAAGCATCACGCTCGGATTGGAGGTGTTCGTGCAGCTCGTAATCGCCGCGATGAGCACGCTTCCGTTGCCGACTTTGGAACCGGAAGGCACCTTCGAGGTGTCTTCAACAATGTCGGGAGTCGGACGATTGTTCATCATCTCGATCTCGGTCAGCGCGCTGGTGTTCTTCTCGCTGCGGTTACCGGCGCCCTTCGGCGTCGTTTCCGGCGCCTGTTCGCCGCCACCTTCCACCAGCCGGCCATCGCTCGCACCGACTTCGGTGCAGAACGCGAGATCCTGGACCTGGCGGCCGAAGCCACCTTCAACCACCGGGCGCGAGAACGTCGAGGTGAACGCTTCCTTGAGCGAAGCGAGTTCAATGCGATCCTGCGGACGCTTCGGTCCGGCCACGCTCGGCACGACGGAGCCGAGGTCGAGCTCGAGATCCACCGAGTAGTCGATCTGGCCCTTCTGCGGCACGCCCCAGAGTTCCTGGGAGCGATAGTACGCTTCGTAGAGCGCCACCTGCTCCGCCGAGCGGCCGGTCGCGAGCAGGTACGTGCTGCATTCGCCGTCGATCGGGAAGAAGCCCATCGTCGCGCCGTATTCCGGCGCCATGTTGGCGATCGTGGCACGATCGACCACCGGGAGCGCCTGCGCGCCCGGGCCGTAAAACTCGACAAACTTTCCGACCACCTTCGCCTTGCGCAGCATTTGGGTGATCGTCAGCGCGAGGTCGGTCGCGGTGACGCCTTCACGCAGCGAACCGGTCAGGTGCACGCCGACGACATCCGGCGTGAGGAAATAGACGGGCTGACCGAGCATGCCGGCCTCCGCCTCGATGCCGCCGACGCCCCAGCCCACGATGCCGAGGCCGTTGATCATCGTCGTGTGCGAGTCGGTGCCGACCAGCGTATCCGGATAGATATTACCCGCGGCATCCTTCAGCACGCCCTTGGCCAGGTACTCGAGGTTGACCTGGTGCACGATTCCGATGCCGGGCGGCACGACTTTGAACGTATCGAACGCCTGCATACCCCATTTCAGGAACTGGTAGCGTTCGCGGTTGCGCTTGAACTCCAGCTCGAGATTCCGGGCGAAGGCGTCGGACGTGCCGGCGAAGTCGACCTGCACCGAGTGGTCCACCACCAGGTCCACCGGCACCAACGGCTCGATGATCTTCGGATTGCGGTTCAACCGCTTCACCGCCGCACGCATGGCGGCGAGATCCACCAGCAGCGGCACGCCGGTGAAATCCTGAAGCACGATGCGCGCGACCACGAACGGGATTTCCTCCGTCCGCGCCTCCCGCGGCTTCCACGAAGCCAGCGCCCGCACCGCGTCCTCGCTCACGCGCTTGCCGTCGCAGTTGCGCAGCAGCGACTCGAGCACCAGCCGGATCGACACGGGCAAACGGTCGACCGCAAAACCCGCCGCCTTCAGGGCCGGCAGCGAGTAATAGGAATGGGCGGCGCCATTCGCCTGGAATGTCGCACGGGTGTTGAACGGATTTGGCAGAGACATTGGGAGAAGAATATCGTGAGACCTTCAGCCCGGCGGCAAATGCGCCGCCGTGGCCTGTCGTCAGGCGCCGACCAGCGCCGCTTTGACCGCGTCAAAGTTGGGCAGGTCCTTCGGCGTCGCGGTTTGCTCGGCGTATTTTACCTTGCCATCACGGCCGATGACAAACGCGGCGCGCGCGGCGGTGTCGCCCACACCGGCGAGGTTGGGGAACACGACGTCGTACGCCTTGATCACCGTCTTGTTGAGGTCGCTGGCGAGCGGGATGGTGATCTTGTTCGCGTTGGCCCAGGCCTCCTGCGCGAACGGGCTGTCGACGCTGATGCCGATGACCTGCGCGCCCAGTTGCTCGTAAACCGAAAGGCCGGACGTCACATCACAAAACTCGTTCGTGCAGACCCCGGTGAAGGCCAGCGGGAAGAACAGGAGCACCGTCGGGCGCTGGCCGAAGTTGTCACTCAACCGGATCTCCTTGAGGCCGTCGGCAGTCTTGGACTTGAGCACGAAATCGGGGGCAGCGGAACCAACTGAGATGGGCATGGCAGGTGGACTGAATCGGGTGAAGCTTCGCCGCCGAGTGCGGCGAAAAGGAGGACCACCGTAGGTATAGCCGCCCCTTTGCCGCAAACCGTTTTTCCGCTCAGTAGAACGTGTTCTGCGCACAACGGTCATTTTATAAGCGAAGCGGTTCTCGGTTCGCGACACCGTTGAGAATTCGCCGCTTGCGACCCGGGTGCAGGCAGGGCTTTGCTGGTTCTTCCGCTCATGAACTTCGTCGAAGACCTCCGTTGGCGCGGCCTGCTGGCCGATTGCACCGATCTCGAGGGGCTGTCCCAGCGCCTCGCCACGGGACCATTGACGTTGTATTGCGGTTTCGACCCGACCGGCGACTCGCTGCACGTGGGGCACCTGATGGGCCAGCTCACGCTGCGTCGTTTCCAACTCGCCGGCCATCACCCGCTGGCCCTGGCGGGAGGAGCCACAGGCATGATCGGCGACCCCTCCGGCAAATCCGCCGAACGCAACCTGCTCTCGCGCGAACAGCTCGAGCACAACGTCCGCTCGATCAAGAGCCAGCTCCAGCGGCTGCTCGACTTCGAGACGTCGACCAATCCCGCCCGCCTGGTCGACAACGCCGAGTGGACGGGCCAGTTCACGCTGCTCGAATTCCTCCGCGAGATCGGAAAGCACTTCCCCGTTAACCAGATGATCGCGCGCGAATCCGTCCGCGCGCGCATGGAAAGCGAAAACGGGATCAGTTTCACCGAGTTCAGCTACCAACTGCTGCAGGCCAACGATTTCTACCACCTGCGCCGCACGCTGAACTGCGAATTGCAGATCGGTGGCAGCGACCAGTGGGGGAACATCACGGCCGGCACCGAGTTGATCCGCAAGAAGCTCGGTGCTCCCGCCTGGGGCTGGACGTTCCCGCTGATCACCAAGAGCGACGGCACCAAGTTCGGCAAAACCGAGGGCGGCGCCGTCTGGCTCGATTCGAATCGGACGAGCCCGTACAAGTTCTACCAGTTCTTAATGAACACCGAGGACTCGATGGTCATCGGCTACCTGAAGAAGTTCACCTTCCTCAGCCGCGAGGAAATCGAGTCCCTCGAAGCCCAGCAGCAGGCCAACCCCGGCGCACGCCCGGCGCAGAAGGCGCTCGCCCGCGCCGTCACGACGCTCGTGCACGGCGAGGCGGCCTGCACGGACGCGATCCGGGCCAGCGAGATCCTCTTCGGTGGTGGCCTGGAAGGCGTGGAAGAGCGGACCTTTGCGGACGTCGTCGGCGAAGTACCGACCAAGGATCTCGCGCGCAGCAGCCTTGAGGGCGCTGGACTGGGATTGGTCGACCTCCTCGTGCAGTCAGGGCTCAGTCCTTCCAAAGGCCAGGCCCGCAAGGACGTCGAAGGCGGCGGCATTTACGTGAATAATGTGCGTTCGGCGGAGTTCGCCCGCACCCTCACATCATCAGACCTGCTGTTCGGCCGCTATTTGCTTTTACGCAAAGGCAAGCGCACCTACACCGTCGCCCGGTTCGAGTGACGCGCTGGTGGCGCGGCGCTAACGGTTAACGCCGAGAGCTCCCTCCGCCGACCAATAAAAAACCGGGCCCGCCTGCGGCCCGGTTTTGCAAGAAAAAGTCAGAATGCTCGACGCGGTTATTCGCGCCGGCCGTTCAGGATGAGCAGAATGTGGAGCAGTGAACCCAACGCAGCCACGAAGGCGGCGACGTAGGTCAGCGCAGCGGCGTTCAGCGTCTCGTTGACACCCGGCATCTCGTCTCGGTCGAGGATCCCCAGGTTCACCAGCTGCTGCTTGGCCCGACGGCTGGCGTCAAATTCGACCGGCAGGGTGACGAACTGAAACAGACAAATAATCCCCAAGGCGATCGCACCCAGGAACATAAGCTGGTAGCCCAACTGTCCCGCCAGGAAGATGCCACCAATGATCAGGATCTGCGACGCACCGGACGCAATCTGGGTCGCCGGCACCATCGTCTGCCGTACCTTCATCATTGAGTAACCGACCTTGTGCTGGATCGCGTGACCGGCTTCGTGCGCCGCGACACCGAGTGCCGCCAGGCTGGTGCCGTGAAAGTTCTCCTCGGACAAGGCCAACCGGCGGCGCATCGGATCGTAGTGGTCGGTTAACTGTCCCGGGACCCGCACCACTTCCACATTGTTAATGCCCGCGGACCGCATCACCGCTTCCGCGGCCTCCGCGCCAGTGATCCGGCCGCGAGAAGGAATGCGAACGTTCTTCGCGTACGCGCTGCGAATTCGCGCCTGGGCGTACAACCCGAAGAGCATCGGAATGATGAACAAGGCGAGTAACATCATCATGGTAGGAAATGGGTCAGGTTCTTGGTGCTAAGCAGACGACGCGCCGCGCGCGAAAGATACACCCTCCGCAACAACGCCATTGCTCAACGTATTTATTCACGGCCGGTTGCAAGGTGAACCGTCCAGAAATGAAAACGCTGGCACGAATTGTAATCGTGCCAGCGTGCATCACCCGGTCAGCACAACCGGAAACGAATGTCCCACCCGGGCGGGGTTGAGTCGCCCAAGTGGCCTCGCACTTAGTCGAGCTTCGGCACGTCAAGCCAGCGACGCTCCGCCCACGACTGCAGACCGATCTCGGCGAGCTGCACGCCCTTGGCGCCCTGCAGCAGGTTCCAGGGGAACGGCTCATCCTTGACGACGTGGCGCAGGAAGAGCTCCCACTGCACCTTGAACGCGTTGTCGTAAACCGCTTGCGACGGAACGCGGTTCCAGTTCGCGAAATAGTCGATCGGGCTATCGATGTCCGGATTCCACGTGCAACGCGGCGTGCCGGACAGGTGCTGAGCGACGCAATCGCGCAAACCGGCCACGGCCGTGCCTTCGGTGCCGTCGACTTGCAGCGTCAGCAGGTCGTCACGACGGACGCGGACGGCCCAGGACGAGTTGAAATGACAGATCACCCCGTTCTGCAGCTCAAACGTGGCATAGGCCGAGTCATCCGCCGTGCAGTCGTAAGGCTTGCCCGCCTCGTCCCAGCGCTTCGGCACGTGCGTCGCACCGAGGCAGGTGAGGCTCTTGATCTCGCCGAACAGGTTCTGGATCACGTACTGCCAGTGGCAGAGCATGTCGACGATGATGCCGCCATCCTCTTCCTTGCGGTAGTTCCAGGAGGGGCGCTGCAACTTCTCGTGCTCGCCGGTGAACACCCAGTAACCGAACTCACCGCGCACCGACAGGATGCGACCAAAGAAGCCGGTATCGATGAGGTAGCGCAGCTTGACCAGGCCGGGCAGCCAGAGCTTGTCCTGAACCACGCCGTTCTTCAGGCCGGCCGCGGTCACCTCATGGTAGAGCGCCAACGCCTCCTGGGACGTCGTGGCCGTCGGCTTCTCACAATAGATGTGCTTCTTGGCGGCGATCGCCTTGCGCACACCAACTGGACGCTGACCCGTCAGGGTGGCGTCGAAATAAATCTGGTTGGCCGGGTCCGCGAGGGCTTGGTCCAGGTTGGTCGTGTAGCGCTTCACACCGGCGCGCGCCGCGAGGGCGGCGAGCTTGGCCTCACTGCGACCCACCAGGATGGGGTCCGGCAGGATCGTCTCGGTATCCGACAGGCGGACGCCTCCCTGATCGATGATGGCCTTGATGGAACGAAGCAGATGCTGATTCGTACCCATGCGTCCGGTGACGCCGTTCATGATGATGCCGACTTTGTGCGTGGTCATGGGGGGTGATGAAGACCTCCAGCATAGCTGAACGGCGCGCCGCCTCGTTAGGACAATTCCGACACTCGGTAGCACAAACCCGCGATTGGGCTGGCCCACCCTGCGCGACCCCGCCACCCTGCCGCCCATGCTCGCGTGGAGCCCGTTGTTGGTGCAGAAGATCGAGATCTCGGCGTTGGGCTTTGTGCTGCGCAAATTGCAGCTCAACCGCCACCGGGCGACCGAGGTCGCCTCCCACCAGCACACGTTCAGCCAACTGATCCTGTATCTGGCTGGCGAGGGTGTTCAGCTCGTGCGCGATCGCCGGCATGAAGCGCGCGCGGGGGACTTGTTCATCATCCCGCCTGACGTGGACCATGGCTTTGCTGTCAGCAGCGGCAGCCGGCCGCTTTGCCTGGTGCTGGACTTTGAAAGCGCCCGCCGTCCGCGCCGGCTCGTCCACCGGCGGCTCGGCCAGCACACGTTAAACGAACTCCATGCCCTGCTGGCGCGGGTGCCAACCAAGGGCCGCCTGCGTCTCTCCGCGTATCCGGTGATTCTCGACGTGGTGGCCCGCCTGCTGGACCCCGCACCCGAGGCCGCGCCGCCGGTGCCCTCGCCCGCCCCGCTGCTGGTGCGGGTCACCGAAGGGCTGCGCGACGCCCGATCATTGGCGGAGGTCGCCCGCGCCACCGGCTACGCCCGGGATTCACTCAGCCGGAAGCTGAAGCGTGAACACGGCGTCAACCTGCGCGCGGTGCGCGACCAGCAACGCCTCGCCTCCGCGCAACAGGCGCTGGAGCGCTGCGACTCCGTCACCGAAGCGTCACTACAAGCCGGTTTCGACGACCCGAACTACTTCGCCCGCTGGTTCCGCGCCCACACGGGCCGAACCCCGTCTGCCTGGCGGTCGGCGCACCAATCGTCACCGGTCGCGAAGCCGACTCCCTGACCCACGGCCGCGCGTCCCGGTCGCCAACGAAGCACTCGCGAGGCGTGCAACGCTCCACCCAAGGACGCCGCACGCCAGCGTGTGCGCCCCGCGAAGCCATCTCGGCTCACCCGGCCTCGACCTTCCAGGCGGTGTACTCTGCCAGTTGCTCACGCTCGGTCCGCGGGCTGCGCGGATCCGCGGTTTCAACCACCCACTGCATCAACCGCAGCCGCAGGTCAGCCAAGACGTCGGCGCAGTCCGGGTCCTTCGCGCGATTGCAACGTTCGCCGGGATCGTCCGCGACGTCGTAGAGTTCCTCAAACCCGTCGCCGTACCAGAGGTACTTCCAGCGCTCGGTGCGCAACGCCTTGGTGTAGTCACCCGGCACGTTGTAAGGTGCGCCCGGCACGACGCCCGCAGCACGGGCCTCGCGCAACGCGGCCGCGGTGGCGTACCCGCTGCGCATCCCGGGGTGGCAGACCTCGGCATGAACGACCGTGCGATGCGTATCGGTTTCACCCAAAAGGAGGGGCCCGAGCGACCGTCCCTGGCAGCCGATCGGCACGCGCACGCCTGCGAAGTCGAGCAACGTCGGCACCAGGTCGACATGTTCCGTGAGGGCATCGATTCGCCCGACGCGGATGTACCCCGGCCAGCGCACGATCGCCGGCACATGCAGTAGGTCGTCGTAGAGCACCAGGTCCTTTTTGCAGAGGCCATGGTGCCAGCAAAAATCACCGTGATCCGACGTGAACAACACCAGCGTTCGATCCGCATCCGCCCGCTGCGCCAGCACCTCGAGAATCGTGCCGATCTGTTCATCCACAAAACTGCACATCGCCCCGTACACCGCCAGGTAGTGGCGCTGGTCCTCCGGAGTCGCGGCGGCGGCATTCTGCACCTCGCGCTTCACCGCCAGGCGGGGATGTTTCGCCGCCAGCTCGCCCTCCCGCCACTCCGGCAACGGCAGGCTCTCCGGCGGATACCACTCGGCGAACCGGCGCGGGGCCAGGTGCGGCACGTGCGGGTCGCGAAAGGAGACGGTCGCGCACCAGGATTGATCCAACGGCGCCGCCGCCAGGTCGGCCCGGGCGCGCGCGGCGATCAGGCCGGTCGTCGTGACCCCATCCGGAAAATCGTGGTATTCGGAGGACGCATACGATCCCACCTCTTCCAGTCGAGCGAGCGAGGCCTGCTCAAGTTCCAGATAGGCCCGACGGCGCGGATCCCCGTTCAGGTCATCCTCCGCCTCGGTCCACGCGTCGAAGTTGGCGGGGCCCTCCACCGCCGGCAGGAGATGGTTCTTGCCGGCATAGGTGAGATGGTAACCGGCTTGTTTGAGCGCCTTGAAAAGATGCACCTCATGCGAGGCCAGACGGGCGTCGTTCTCCAGGACCCGGTGGGCGTGCGGGTAACGCCCCGTGAACAGGGAGGTGCGCGACGGCACACAGACCGGAGCCTGCGCGTAGTGCCCGCGCAGATCGCAGCCCTCGGCCGCCATTCGGTCCAGCACCGGCGTTCGGACCCAGCCCCCGTGCGCGGACATGGCGTCGTAGCGCTGCTGATCCGTCATTAACACCAAGAGGTTCGGACGCACTGCCGGGGTCGCCATATCGTCGGGTCTCCACTTCATCCCGGCCGATGGATCGGGCAATGGTCGGGCCTATCATCCTGTTGAGAATCCGATCGGCTGCCCCCAGGCGCGCACCGCCTTCAACATGATGACGTGCTTCAGGCTAGTCAGTACAACAACCCGATCCAGATTTGGGACACGGTCGGTTTGAGCCGCCGGCGGCCCCTCCACGCCTCGCACCATGTCGTTCTGGTTTTCCCGACAGGTGCGGACCGGCCGCGTGGTGAAACTGGGAGTGCTCGAGGCCGAGCACAACGCCGGCTGATCGTCAGCGCGACGCAGCGGCCACCGGTGCGCCTTCCGCCTGCAGCAGGTACGCCTGGAAGAGCTCCCGCCACAAAGCGTACCCTGCTTCATTCATGTGCAGTCGGTCGCCGACATAGACCTCACGCGACGGGGTTCCGTCCTCGCCCAACATGGGGGTCCAGACGTCGATAAAGTCGTGGCCCTGCTCCGCGCACCAAGCCGCGGCGCGGCGGTTGAATTGAATCTGCTGATGCCGCTGCTCCCAACGCGCCGGGTTGGGCGCGACGCTGACGAGCGCAATCTTCGTTCCGGGCAACGTTTCCTGAATCCTCTCGGCCAATTGCTGGAAATCGCGCAAGACCCGTTCCGGTGTCTTGCCGACGGTCAGATCGTTGGTGGCCGAATAAATCACCACGCGCCGCGGTTTGCCGGGAGTGATGATGCGATCGAAGTAGCCCAACAGATCGGAAATCTGTGAACCCCCGAAACCGCGGTTGTAAACCGGCCAACCCGCCAAATCCTCCGTCAGCGTCTCCCACAGACGGATACTGGAACTACCCGTGAACAGGATGCCCTCCGCCGGCACGGGCTCGCGCTGCTCCCGCGCCTCGATCTCGGCAATCTCCTTCTCCCAACGCCGATTCACCAGCGGCACGACGCGCTTCGGATCGGCGTCCGCCACCACGGTGGTGATGGATGGGCCCGGCAGGCGCAGCCGCGCGGCCCCGTCGGCTACCTCGACCGGCAGCTCGGCATGACCTTTTTCGCCCGTCGTTTGCCAGGCTTTCCATCCCCCCGTCACGCCGCTGGTCCACGACACCGTCACCTCCTGCGGCGCCTCGCCGGGATTGATCAACACGGTCACCGCCCGCTTCCGCTGCGGATCGAGAAACGCGCTGGCCTGCACGGGCGCCCCTTCCGGCACCGTCGCTTCCACCCGCACCGCGCCCGGCCGGATGTGCCGCCAGTAGTGCATCGCCGCATACGTCTTGGGCGTCGGACGGTCCCACTCCATGAAGTCGTGGTGGCTGGGCTTCGACCGGCCGCTCGTGAGCTGCCAGCCCGTGAAAAGGCTCACATTCGCCTGCGTGAGCGCGAGGTGCAGCCGGGGCGCGATCCCTGACGTCACCGGCGCCGGCCAGTCGTGTTCACCCGAACCGCCTTCGGTGATCCAGTAGGGCCGGCCGAAACGTTTGATCGCCTGCCAGTAGGCGACGGCGTTCTCCCGTTCGTCGCCCTGGACGCCATCGCTGTAACCATGGGTTGCGAAAACGTCGAAGTACGCTTCCACAGCCGGCTGCATCAACGCGTCGACATAGGGCTGGTGACGGACGGTATCCGCGTACGTCGCGCGAGTCATGTCCTCCGGTCCGAAAAAGAGCGGCTTGCGCACGCCCTCCGCGGCAAACATCTCCGCGGTCACCCGCACGATTTTCGCGTATTGTTCGGGCGTATACAGCGTGGACTCGAATCGCTGCGTGAACATCAGCTCGTTCTGCAGGCTCAGGCCGTAGAACGGTGTGCCCTGCACCTCCATCGCCCGGGCCCACTCAACGATCCACTTCGCGAAGTGCTGATACCGATCCTCGCGCAGCCGGTTGTCATGGTCGTAGTCGCGCCGCGGATCGAGCAGGAAGCCCGCGCGCGTGCCGACGCGCGAGCCATTGGCTTTCATCCAGGCGGGCGCACTCCAGACCGAACCGATGATCTTCACCTCGGGGTTGGCCGCCAACAGCCGCCGCGCCCAGTCCCGATTGATGCCGCCGCGCAGCCCCTCGCCCTGCCAGACGAAATCCTCGTGCGAGATCTTCCGCCAGTCCTCCACCTCCTTGGGCATCACTCCGCCCCACATCTGCAGGCGGAAGACGCTCAGGCCCAGTTCGTCGGTGGTGAACCGCACGAAGGCGTCATCGGCATAGAGCGGGTGATGCGCCCGGGACCAGGCGTTGATGGAGACTCCGAAACCCTGCAGCGTCTGGTGCGTGTGGGCCGGTTCAACGGTCACTGACACCGGCGCAGCGGAGGCCAGCCGACCAATCGCCAGGGCAAGACCAAGGAAAGCGGCCCACGGCCGCAAAAAGCGTGGAGGGGTCAACATGCGGGAGAGGACAACCGCTATGGGTCCCCGTCGCAATGGCCGCGCCGGTCACGCCGATAATCTCCTGCCGAAGCCCGAGGGATCTTCGGCTACCACGTCGACCCCGGCGCCGGATAGTCCTTCGAGGCATCGTCGATCACCAGCACCCAATCCGGGCCGCGGCTCCCTTCCGGCAACGGCCAAGTGGCCACTGGATCCAGGGTGCCGGGATTGGCGATCTCGCCGGCCAGCCGGGATTCTCCCGTGCGGGGATTAAACCACCAGCCGCGCAACGTTTCTCCGCTTAGCCGGCTAACGTCGATCACCAGGCTGCGGTACAGCGGAAAGTACACCATCAGATAAGTCGCGTCAGCCGCGCCAGGGGTGCCATCGCGGGTGGCTTGCACGTGATCGGTATCGGCTCCGACGTCGCTCACGAGCGTTTGATCCGGCGCACGGCTCAAAAACGGACGCGACTCCACCAGGGCTCGCAAGTGCTGCATCTGGCGCGCTCCGGGCGCGCCCAGCCCCTCCCACCACGCCTCGGTGACGGCCAGCAAGGGGCGGTCGCGACCGGGCCGATACATCTGCCACACGCTGTGATGGCCGTAGGTGTGTCCAAACGCGCCGGCAAACACCGCCCAGTACGCCGCTTTCCGCACATCATAGTCGGTGAACGTGGGATTGCTCGGCTGGAACGCGGCCGGGTGGTCCTCGTAACAGGGCTCCGCGTCAAAAACCGGTCGCACCGGCTGTCGCTGGTATTCGCGTTCGATCATCTGCCAGTTTCGCGTGGAGAAGCGGGCATGGCCGGATTGGACGAGGTTGAAGTCCAGCCATGGCGCGTCGTGCCAAAACTGCGCCGCTGCCGAGTATCCCCTTGTATGATACGTGACCAGCGCCGTCGGATTCGTTTCCTCCAAACCGGCGGCCAGCGCGTTCCAGATGGCCTCCTGACCGGTGGGTGCGCGATCGCCGCCGAGCATCCAGATCACGTTGCGGCGCGAGGCATAGCGCTGCCCGAGCCAACGTCCATACGCCAGCGCGTTTTCCGGCGTGAAAACATGGTAGTTGCGGAAGAGCGGATGCTCCCGGTCCTCCACGTGTGAGCCCCACGTCGGCAGCAACGCCACGTGGAGCCCGTGCGCGGCCGCCCGATCCACCAGATGGTCCACCAGCTCAAAATAGGCCGGGTTCGGCCGGGCGGGATCCAGGTCGTGCAGCGGCACCGCTCCTTCGCGGTTCGGCGTCTCCAACCCATCCAGCTCGCCGAGGATCACGCATTGGACGACCGTGAAGCGCTGCCTCGCGCGAATCTCCAGGTAGTGCTCCATCTCGTCCCGGTCGAGCCGTTGCAACAACTGCCAGGCCGTGTCGCCAAGGTAGAAGAACGGGGTCCCATCCCCTCGCACCAGATAGCGTCGATTCTCGCTCACCCGCAGCGCCGTCTCGTCCGCCCTTGTCGAAGCTAGAGCGGAGAGTGCCAGAGCTCCGATCAAAACGGGTCGGAGCCGGCAGATCAGGAGTGAAAGCGACATGAAAGAAGCGAGACCCCTCGAGTTTCTAGAAACTGAGCGTGGCCGAGAGCCGGTAGGTGCGCGGCACCGGCAGATAGATCGTGTAGGCCACCCCTTGATACAAGAGCCCCAGATCCTCAAACGTCTGCCGCTGGACGCCGGTCGGCTCCGCCCCAGCCACCGGTTGCGGGTCCTGCAGGTCGAAGAGATTGTCGATGTTCAGCTGGAGCCGCAGGTGGAAACGATCGTTCAGTTTGCGGCCGTAGGAGATCATCGCGTTGCCAAGGTAGTAGTCCGGCGCATACACCGGTTGATCGTCCGTCTCGGTGCGATAGGCGATCAACGAACCACCGCGATACTGCACGCCGGCACCGACGGTGAAGCCCTTGAGCGGCCCATCGTCCGCAAAACGATAGCGCCCGAAGAAGTTGGCCGTCGTCTCGCGATCCTGGAAGGGCGAACGCCCCTCCGGGGCCGTGAGCACCGTCATCAGATCGTCCAGGCCGCCGATCAGGCTGCCGATGGTGGATCCAGGCGGCACTCCCGGTGTATTGATCGGCGTGTTTTGATCGGCGGCCAGCCAGGTCGCGCGGTTGGCCGCCAGGTACGCTTTCCCCCACGGGAAAAGCTGGCTGCTCACCGTCTCGGCGTGCTTGAGGTTGAAGGTCAGCGTGATCTGCCGCGTCGGATTGGCCGTCAGCTCAAACTCATAACCCTCACTCTCCAGGCTGCGGGTATCGCGGCCACCCAAGTCGACCGTCTGCCCCATCGCGGCCCAGATGGCTTCGCCCCAGACGAAGAAGTTGCCGTCCATCGCCACGCTTTGATTCGAGTCCGCAGTTTCATACCAGCCCAACGAGGCTCCGATCTTGCCATCAAACAGCCAGAACTTGACGCCGGCGTCCTTGCCTTCCCCGGATCGGTTGCCGATCGAGGTCAGGTTGCCCACCGGGCCGATCACTTCGGCGACGCCGTTGTCCTGGAAGTTGTTCGCGCGATTGTAGTACAAGGAAAGCCGCTCGGGTATTACATGCACGACTACACCGCGGGTGTAGGTATCGCCACTGACCGTCCGCAGGAGCGGATTGCGCGTGAAGCCGGTCACATCGCCGGTCACCGGCTCGACCGTGGTGGTGGAGTTGTAGAGGTCCTCATCGTCCCGGCGCCAGCCGAACAGTCCGATGATGCGGTCGTCCCAGAGGTAGTTCTGCATGGCGAACATCCGGGTGGTCGTCTCGTTGCGATCCCACAACCACAGCCGGTCTTCGAGCGAGGGCTGCACACTCATGCCCGCCGCATTCGCCACCGGCTGAACGCCGACGTTGGCCAGCCGGGTGAAGGGATCACGCACACCGCGCGCCGCTTCCTCGCGGGCAAACGGATCGTAGTGATTGCCCCAGAAGATGCGATTGTCGTTGTGGCCGTAAGCCGGCTGCGACCGGGTCGGATGGATGTTCACCCAGCGCGCGCGGCGACGGTCGCTCTCGTTGCCCTTCTCGGAATACAAAACGGCCAGCCGATGACGCCCGAGCAGGCGCGACCAGGTCGATTCCTCCATGAACTCACGGAAATCGAGGTTGTACGCGGCAGTCGCTCGCAGCTCTTCGCGGAAAAATTTGTTCCAGATATGGCTGTCCTGTCCGAATCCGCCGTTCGAGATGAGGACGGTCCGCCCGAAATCCGGATTGGCGACCATGCCGGTTTGAGCTCCGCTGGCGTTGAACGTCGGCAGGAACGCGTTGGCGTCACGACGCACCCGGTACGTGCCGAAGTTCATGGGGGAAACGATGTTCCTTTTCTCGTACTCGGCGGACGCGGCAAACTCGAGGAAGAGGTTTCGCCCCACCTGCTGTTCCAGGAAGAGGCTGCCCACCTTCGCATCGGAGTTGGAGCGGGCCGCCTCACCCAGTGGGTTGGCATGGCGCGGGATGACCGAGAAATCCAACACGTTGGGCGGGGTATTGAGGCCCGGCACGGTGGGCGTCCGCCCATCCGACCAGTAGAACTGCTGGGTGCCGACATTCCGCACAAACTGATCCTGCCAGACTCCATCAGCCATGAAGACCAGAGAGCCGCCCGCCGCCGGAACCGTGCCCGCCGCCGGAACGCCCCACGTCGTCGCGGTATGGGCACCCGGGGAGCCGGCCGCCTCCCAGCCGAGATAGCCGTCAAACGGCGTCCAGGGACGGGCCCGATTTTCGGTCACCTTGATCGTTTCCGCCTCAAAACGGATAACCGTTTTCTCCCACGGCCGCCACGCGCCGGCGATTGCGGCCCCGTCCTTGTCCTGAAACTCAAAGTCCCGGTAACCCTCCTTTTCCTGCCACAGCGCGTTGACGCGCAGGGCGAAGTTTCGGGTGAGGCTCTGGTTGTAATCGAGGGTCGCACGGCGTTCGTCAAAACTGCCGACCTGCAGCTGGACCGAGCCGGCCGTGCGGTCGAAGCGCGCCATCTTTGTCGTGGAATTGATGATACCAGCCGGTGAACCGATGCCGAACAGAACCGAGTTGGGCCCGCGCGAAAAATCGAGCCGCTCCGTATTGTAGAAGTCGGCGTTCAGGCCGGTGGCGAAGTAGTTGCGCGCGCGGCCGGCGCCGGCGATCCCGCGAATTCGCGTCTGAAAGTTGTTCTCCACGATGCCGTTTCCCGTCGGATCGTAATCCGTGACGGTGTTGACGGCGAACTCGAGCGCCTGGTTGACGGTGGTCGCGCCGAGATCGTCGAGCAGCTCCTTCGTGAAGACGGAGATGGGCGCCGCCAGATCCTTGAGGTTGGTGTTGAGACGACTGCCGGCGAGCGTGCTGGCGGCCGCGTAACCGACATCCTCGGATTCGTTGACCACAAAGGCGGACAGCACGGTCACGTCCGGGTCGATGTCGCCGGTCGCGCCGGGCGTGGATTGCGCGGCCAGGGTGGAGGCGAGCGCCAGGAATGCGGCAACAGGGCGCCAGCAGTGCCGGCGCGGAGAATGGGAGAGCGAAATCATATCGAGCGGCAGGCGGGGTTGGGTGGTCCGGAAACGAGGCCTGAGGCCTCGGGGTTCCTTCCCGTAGGTTCGGCCAAGCCGCGTGCCAACGGCCCGCTCCTTCATCCTGTTGAGATCGCGCACTCGCCCGCGCCCCGCCGTAACCGCGCATGGGCCGAGGTGCCAGCCGCGCGCGCGGCAACTTCAGCGACGCCGGTGCGGCAGCGTGGCGCCCTCGTGCCACTGCGGTTCGAGCAGCAGCTTGCGCTGGAGCGTCGGCCGCCCCCACTCGTTTTCATTCATGGCCGCGATCAGCGCGTCGATGCCGACGGCGCCGATGTTCTGCTCCTGCCTGACCACTCCCGTCAGATGGGGCGACTCGGTGAGCACCACGCCGAGAGCGGCAAACGCTACGTCTTCCGGCACGCGCCGTCCGGTGGAGAGGATCCAATCGTACACCCGCGAGATGAAACCGATCACCACCTCCGGCTGATGCCGGTCCAGCCAGCGGCAGAAGCTGGTCCGGTCCATGTTCCCGGTCCGCAACAGGGGCAGCCGGCGCCGCTTCGGCAACCACTCCTGCTGCGCCGCCTCGGAGGCACCGAGGCGGGTGGCGTCGTCGACCGCCGGAGGCGAGTGCGACAGCATCGCGCCGCCGATTCGCTCGTAACCGCGGTCAATCACCTCCCGCCACACCTGGCGCACGGCTTGGAATGTATCCGGCGCAACGATATGGAAGGGCACCGGTAGCCAGCCAAGGTCAAGGCAGATGACGGTGAAGTGGTCCGCCGGAAGCTCCAGGATGCTCGGACCATCCGTGTGGGCGAACTGCGGCACGAGCAGCCCTCGAATCCCCCGGTGGTGGAGGACGCGACTGGCCGCCTCAATTGTCGCATAGTCGGCCAGGTCGAACTCGTACAACCGGTACCCACGTTGATCGGCCCGCGCTCGTGCCGCCGGCAAGAACCGGCCGTGCGTGGCGAAGTTGGGCATCCGACTGTCGACGAGGTAGGCCAGCGTGGCGCCGCTGCCGGTCTCGTGTCCGGCCCAGCGCTGGCGGGCGAGCGTGGCGAGCGCGGGATCCGGCCGGTAGCCGAGCTTTTCCGCCATCGCCTGCACCTTCACCCGGGTATCCCGCGCGATGCTCGGGCTGTTCCGGAGCGCGAGGGAGACCGTCGATTTGTCGAGCCGAAGCCGGTCGGCGATGTCCTGTTGCGTCACCCGGCGGTTCATCCAGCACGAGGGGATGAACGGGCGTCCACGGTGTCAACGCCCCCGCTCTGCCGCGCCCGCTGGCGCCGGAAATTCGCCAGTTGGAAAGCAATCCCCGGTGCTCGTCATCCAGCGCTCCAAACGCGCTTCGAGATCAGACTGCACCGCCGCGTCGGCGGAATCGCCCGCCCGGTTGCAGGCTTCCGTGGGGTCGAGATAGAGGTCGAACAGTTCCACGTGCCCGAGGGGTCGTCGCTGCCAGCCGTGCTTCTCCAGCAGGTGGGCACTCCGACTGTTGCCGACCAGTCGCGGCCCGTCGGGAAAATGGCGATACTCGAGTTTGTAGCGATCGGTCCGCACCGCCCGTAGCGGTTCCAATTGCTCGTGATACGTCTGCTCACCGAAGAGCTCGGAATGCAGCTCCCCGTCCTGCACCCGGCCGCCCATCAGCGGGACGAGGCTGCGGCCCTCCAACCAGGCGGGCGGGGACCGGCCTATGACGTCGCAGATCGTCGGATACAGATCGAGGTGGCTGACGAGTCCCCATCACCCGTCCGCCGCGGAATCCATCCGGGCCGCGGAGCATCAACATCACCCCGAGGCCACCGTCCCGGAGCGTCATCATGCCGCCGGGCAGCTCGAGCCCATGGTCCGTGGTGGTGATCACGAGGGTGTTCTCACTTGCCTGCGATGGCATGGCGGGTGAAGGCCGCCGCCAAGGCCCTGCGAACCATGAACTTTTCGAGGGTTCGAACGAAGGCCGTCGGCACCGCCCCTGCTTCGCTTGGCCTTCGACCGATGTATCACCTCCTCCGTTGGAACGACACCGAACCACCCCGCCACCACCACTCATCGCCCACGGCTCGCCTCGCCGCGCTCACGGTCGCCCTGGCCACGGTTAACACGCTCTCCGCCCAAACCTCCCCAGCGTCCAACCGCATGGACACCCCTGGCACGCCCGAAGCCGACGTTGTCGCGCTCGACGCATTCGTCACCCTCGGCACGCGCTTTGAACAGCGCACCGTCGTCGAATCCTCGGTGCCGATCGACGTGCTCGCGCAACGCGAGATCCGCCAGGGCGGCTACACCGAAACCGCAAAAGTCCTGCAAACGCAGATTCCCTCCTTCAACAATCCGCATCCGACCACTCCCGACGGCAACACGCACATTCGTTCCGCCACGCTCCGCGGTTTGTCGCCGGACCAGACGCTGGTGCTCGTCAACGGCAAGCGGCGTCACACCTCCGCGTGGGTCAACACCGGCGGGGCCATTGGACGCGGCTCCGTTTCGACCGACCTCAACGCCATTCCGACCACCGCGCTCGGCTCGATCGAAGTGCTGCGCGACGGCGCTTCCGCGCAGTACGGTTCCGACGCGATTGCCGGTGCCATCAACCTGGTCCTGCGTCAGGACGTGGGCTATCAGTTCACGGGCACCTATGGGGCCACCCACGAGGGCGACGGTGACGTCTGGGAAGCTTCATTGGCCGGCGGGGCGCGTTTGGGGGCGGAGGGATTCCTGCACACGACCCTCTACTACCGCGATCGAAACGCGACCAACCGCGCCCTTCCCGACACGCGCCAATTCTACTTCGGCCAGAATGCCACCACGGGAGCGCCAACCGCGCTCTCCGGTGCATTCGGCTCCGGCACGACTCAGCCGCCCGCCAACATCATCCTCGATCCTCGCGAAGCGACGGTGGATCGCAACGTCTGGCGCTACGGCGATGCCGACGTCGTCGAACAATCGCTCTGGCTCAACGCGGAATACCCGCTTCGGCCGGACGACCTCCTGACGCTGTACTCCTTCGGTGGATACGGCCGGAGCGAGGGCTACTCCAACGCGTCTTTCCGCCGGCCGGGGGACAACAACAACGTGCGCGCCCTCTACCCCGACGGTTTCCTGCCGTTCATTGCCACCGGCAGCATCAATGCCTCCCTTGGTATCGGCGGGCGCGGCCAGGTCGGTTCGTGGGACTGGGACCTCAGCCAGGTTTACGGCGACAATTCCCTCGAGTATTCCACGGAGAATACGGTGAACGCCACCTTGGGCGCCGCGTCGCCGACCCACTTCTACAATGGCCGGCTCCGGTTCAGCCAAGCCGTGACGAACCTGGATCTGAAGACGTCCCTCGACGTCGCGTTTCTGCCCAACCCGCTCAAGATCGCCACCGGCGCTGAGTATCGCCACGATCAATACCGCATCACGGCTGGCGAACCGGACGCTTACCGCGACGGCGGCAGCCGCATCCTGGACGGCCCGGCAACCGGCGCGGCGCCAACGGTCGGCGCGCAGGGTTTTGGCGGCATTCAGCCGCGCGACGAAACGCGCGTGAATCGCGACAGTTATGCGGTGTACGCCGAGGTGGAAAGCGACGTCACCGCACGGTTGCGGCTCACGGCGGCCGCACGCTTCGAGGAGTTTTCCGACTTCGGCAGCACGTTGAACGGCAAGCTGGCGGCTCGCGTCGCGTTGGTGGGTGGCCTCGCAGCGCGAGGCTCGGTCAGCACCGGCTTTCACGCTCCCGCACTGCAACAGCAATACTTCGGTTCCACCAGCAGCCGCACCGACCCGAACACGAACAACATTATTCTCGCACGACTGTTTCCCGTCGGCGATCCGGCGGCCCGGGCGCTCGGCGCCACGTCCCTCGACGCGGAGGAAGCCGTGAACATCACCGCCGGCCTTACGTTTGAACAGGGTGCGTTCACCGCCACCGTGGACGCGTATCAGATCGATATCGACGACCGTATCTTCCTCTCCAGCCAGTTCATTGGCGCGTCCGTCCAAAACTATCTGACCTCGATTGGACTGCCCGGAATTGAAGGCGCTCGTTTCTTCACCAACGCAGCGGACACGAGAACGCGCGGCTTGGATGTGACCGCCCGCTACCGGTTTCGCACCCAGTCGCTGGGCGACCTCACGTTCACAGCCGGTTACAATCACAACGAGACGAAGCTGCGGCGCGTTGCTCCCACTCCCGCGAGTGTGCTCGCGCTCGGCATCACTCAGCCGCTGTTTGACGTGACCGAACGCATCCGGGTGACCCGCGCTCAACCCACCGGGAACGCACAGTTCGCGATCAATTGGGATCTTGGCCGCTTCTCTCTCCTCGTGCGCGGCGCGAGGTACGGGCGTTATGAGGCGGTCGCCATCACCAATCTATCTCCCGCGCAGGTGCAGCTCTTCCCGGAAGGCTCCCGCTTCCGCACGCAGCCGACGGAGAACGTCGGCGCGCCGGCGGGAAACGTGGATGTGATCGGGCAGTTTCGGCCCAAGATCCTGACCGACCTGGATCTCGCGTATCGATTAACGGATACATTCACCCTCTCCGTCGGAGCCAACAACCTGTTTGACGTATACCCCGACGAGGTGATCCGCAGCACGCCCCAACGTCTCGGCGCCGACACCGGAGGCGTGTTCCGCTACAGCGAATTCAACCCTTTCCCCTACAGCGGCGCGTTCTACTACACGCGGGTGGTGCTGAGCTTTTAAGGTCCGCAAAACAAAAGACCGCACTCGGGCCGACGCCGCTCGACCTGGACGGAGTGGTCCACGTACGCCGGCGACCGCGACGTATCCGCTTTTCCATTCACACCCCGCCTGCGGCTGGCGTGGTCGCGCCGAGGCGCTCGATCAGCAAGGCCGCCAAGCGGGGGGCCTGTGCCCGGATCTCCGGCATCGCCGTACATTCCCACAGTGTGCCCTTTAGCGGTGTGCCGAGCGTGAACATCCAGCCGGTCTCGGGGCCCCGGTAGCGGTACACCTCCCCGCGTTCGCTCGCCGCAATGCCAAGCGCCAGCGGATCATGATCGATCAGGCCGCGCGCGAGCAGGTTGACGAACAAAGGGTGCTGATACTTCGAGTAATCGCTGCGTGGTCCCGTGCAGTTGATCACCTTGTCGACCGTAAGAGTGATGCGCTCCTGCGTGCCGCGCCGCCGAAAGACGACCTGCGCCGCACCCGGGATCTCCCGCAGCTCCTCGATCCGTCCCGCGTGAAAGAGCAGGCGTCCGCTGCTCACCATCGCCTCGACCCGGTCATGGACGGAAGGCGCGAGCCGGTGCCGATGGATGTCCCAGAACGGGCGCACATGGCGCATGAAGCGCGCTCGCTCAGTCCAGTCCAACTGCGCCCAGAGTTGCGGCGTCACCGGCCGCAACGCGTCGATCACCGCGCGCCAGTTTCCACCCGAAGCCTGAACCTCCCGCACTTTTTTCCGCACCCGTTTCACGAGCAGCCGAATGCTTCGCGGGGCGATCGCCGGATCCAAAAACGGCGGCACGGGCGCGTTCGGCGCGTGCACTTGCGGGCGCAGTCCGCGGCGGGACAAACTATGCACCGTTCCCCGAAAACCGCGCCGCTCCAGCGTGAGGATCACATCGATCGCGGTCAGACCCATGCCGACGACGAGTACATCCTGATCGAAACGGATCCCGTCGAGCGCCGAGGCTGACCAGGGCTGATGGAGGTAACGCGGCCCGTGATAGAACGGAGTCGATTTCCGCAGCGGATACTCACCTGGAAGATTTCCCAACGCCAGCACCACCAGGTCGGCGTCCAGCTGGCGTCCCGTGCGCAACTCGATCTTCGCACCACTTGAAGGCATCTCCTGAATGTCAATCGCTTCGTCCTGCGTCACCTGAACCGTGACGCCCTTGGTCGCGCCGGTCGATCGCGCCGCCTCGAGCACATCGGCGAGGTAGGCACCGTACAACCGCCGGGGCAGAAACGCGCCTTTCACGACGTCCGTCGGGACTCCCTCTAACCCCCGACGCTGTTCGACCCACTTGAAAAACCCCTCCGGTTCGTCCGGGAACGCGCCCATCTTCTCCACCGGCACGTTGAGCAGGTAGTCGTCGCTCCAAGCTGAATACGCGACGCCGCGGGCGACCTGTGCCTGCCGCTCGACCAGCGTGATCGCCAGCGGACCCGGCGCGAGACGCAACAGGTTTGCCGCCACGAGCGTGCCGCTGGCGCCGCCGCCAATGATGACAATATGAGGGCTCTTTTCGCTCATGGAAGAAGGGCGACCGGCCAATCCGATGGCGGAAGGCCGCTGTCGCGATGCGCCTTCGCCCGTTGCCCGACGCCGGTGGTCCGGTAGTCGTCAGCGAAGAAGAAGAGCCCTCCCGCCCCCCGGCAAGCTCGCACCTCGCTCCCGTGCCCAGGGGCCTAACGCCCCAAGACGCTTCACTCAGTCCCCGCCTTGGCGACAGCCCAGTCAACTGACGCCTCCACGCCCCGCGCTCGGCAGCGCTGAAGTGGGGAGCGGAATCCGAAAACGAGAGGGGCGGCCCTCGGCGGCGGCTCTCGACGACCAAAATCACTCCGGCTCCTTGGTGCACTGCGGCTGCCATTCAAGACTGGGCAATCGGATTGCCCAGCGGCTTTGGCTTTGGGACGTGGCGGTCCGTGATGTCCTTGGCGTCATGGCTTACACGTTTCGCCGCTCCCTCGCGCTGTTTGAACGCGCGCAGAAGTCCATTGCCGGCGGGATCAACAGTGGCATCCGCAAGCTGGAACAGCCGGTGCCCCTCTACTTCACGCACGGCAACGGACCACGGGTGTGGGATGCCGATGACAACGAGTACATCGACTTCCAGCTCGGCCAAGGCGCCCTGCTATACGGTCATGCTCCGCGCGGAATGGCGGAGGCGGTGGCCGAGCAGGCGCGACTCGGCACGCATTGGGCCGCGCAGTCCGAACTGGAAATCGAAGTGGCCGAGCGGATACAGCGCATGATCCCGTGCGCGGAACGGGTTCGCTTCAACAATTCCGCGACCGAAGTGCTGCTGGCCGCGTTTCGTCTTGCCCGTGCCCACACCGGCCGACCGCTGATTCTCCGCTTTGAAGGCCACTATCACGGCTGGAGCGACGAAGGCCTGGTCGGCTTTGCCAATCCGGCGGATCGCTGGGGCGATCCGGAATCACCGATCGGCTCGCACCCCAGCCAGGGAATCATTCCGGCAACGCCCGGGCACTTCGTCGTGGCGCGATGGAACGACCCTGAACACCTGCGCCGTCGCGTAGCTGCCCATCGCGGTCAGATCGCCGCGATCGTTTTTGAACCCGCCCTCTGCAACACCTGCTGCATCGAGCCCGTGCCGGGATTGATGTCGGCCATCCGCGAGCTTTGCGACTCCGAGGGCATGCTGATGATTTCTGACGAAACCATCACGGGACTCCGTTTCGGCGCGTCGTGCGCGCAAGGCTATTACGGATACACGCCGGACTTGACGGTTCTCGGAAAAGCAATTGGCGGAGGTACCCCGTTTGCCGTGCTCGCGGGCCGCCAAGCGGCATTCGCCAAGATCCTTTCCGGCGAGGTCGTGCACGCCGGCACGTTGAATGGCAATCCGCTCTGCCTGGCCGCGAGCAAGTGGTGCCTCGACCAGATCGCCACCCTTGGCAGCTCACATCCGGGTAGCCTGAACGCCCTTGGACAACGGCTCATGTCGGGTCTCTCCCACCTGGGACGGCGTCACGGCGTCCCGTTGCGACCGCAGGGACCCGGACTGGTTTTCCACACCGTGATGCTCAAGAACGGGAGTCCAGAGGGGCCGGTCATGGACTATCGCGATTACATCCAGCGCCATGATGCCGCGCGATGGGCGCACCTGCGCCGCTGCCTGCTCGAGGAAGGGGTGCGCGCGATCGAACGCGGGCTGTGGTCGATCAGCCTCGCCCATCGGGATTCGGACATCGATGACGCACTCGTCCGGTCGGACCGCGCTTTTGCGCGCCACGCGGACACCTGGAAGGCATCCTGAGCCTGCGTGCCATGGGTCGACGCGTCCTCCTCGCCGGGCTCTATCACGAGACGCACACGTTTCTCGGCACCAGGACAACTCTCGCCGACTTCACGCTCAGCCGCGGCAGCGAGCTGCTTGCCATGGCCGGGGACGGCTCGCCGATCGCCGGTTTTCTGGAACACGCCGCTCGAGCGGGCTGGGACGTGATCCCGGCCATCGATCTTCGCGCGCAGCCGTCGGGAGTGGTCGATGACGAGGTCTGGGACCTGTTTTGGTCCGAACTCTCGGCTTGTCTCGACCGTGAGGCCGAGCGAGGCATCGACGCGGTATTCCTGGTCCTGCACGGCGCGATGGTGACCGGTCGCGAGCTGGACGTGGAAGGCGAACTCCTCCGCCGGCTGCGCATGCTGCCGGCGCTGGCGGAAACGCGAATCTTCGCCGTGCTCGATCTGCATGGCAACGTTTCGCCGACGATGGCCGCCCATGCCGATGCACTGGTCGCGTATCGAGAAAATCCCCACACGGACGCCGGCGAGACGGGTTTCCGCGCGGCGGGGCTGCTGCGCCAGTCCTTCGGGGAAGGCCGACGCACCCGCACGTACTGGCGCCGACCGCGCATTGTCTGGCCGCCGCCCGCAACCGGCACCGCTGAGGCGCCGATGCGCCAGCTCGAAGCAGAAGCCCGGCGGATTGAGCGTGAGGATCCGCGCGTCGCCGCGGTCAACGTCATGGCCGGCTTTTCCTTTGCGGACACACCCTTCACCGGCGTGTCGTTCTCGCTCGTCGGCATACTTCCGGAAGACGACGCGCAGGCGCACCTTGCCGGCCTCTGCCGAATCGCGTGGCAGCATCGCGCCGCGGGCCATGTCCTTCTGCCGCAGGCCGGGGAGGTGCTCCAGCGCATCCTGCCGGTAGAACGAGGTCCGGTCATTCTTGCCGAACCCGCGGACAACATCGGGGGCGGCGCTCCCGGCGACGGCACGGGCCTGCTGCGAGCGCTGCTGCACTTCGACGCACCGGATGCCGCCCTCGCCCTGAACGATCCTCTCGCCGTGGCCGCGCTCGATCCGCTCAAGCCCGGCACACGACGTCTGCTTTCCCTGGGCGGACGCGGCTGGTCGCTCGATCCGGGTCCGGTGCCACTCGAGGTAGAATTGATTTCGACCAGCAATGGTCGCTTCGATCTCGAGGATCCACACAGTCACCTCGCTTCGATGTCCGGCCAGCACGTCGACATGGGACGTTGCGCCGTTGTCCGGCATCGCGGCATCACGCTGCTTCTGACCAGCCGCAAGACGCCGCCCTTCGATCTCGGCCAGTGGCGCAGCCAGGGACTGGACCCGCTGGGGTTCAAGATCATCGGCGTGAAAGCCGCGGTGGCGCACCGGCGTGCCTACGATCCCATCGCGGCCGCCTCCCACTCCATCGACACCCCGGGCCCCTGCTCGAACGATTTGCAGCGGCTGCCGTTCCGGCACCTGGACCGGGACCTCTTTCCGTTCGTCGACAACTTCTCACCCGATGGATCCAATCATTGAATACCCCAGGGCTCCGGACATGCCGGTGTCCCATCTCCCTTTCAGTCCGATCGTCAAGGTGGGCTCGCTCCTGTTCGTTTCGGGCCAGGCCTCTGTCGATTCCTCCGGCCAGATCGTGCCCGACACGTTCGAAGGGGAGGTTCGTCGTTCGATGGACAATCTCCGGCGCATCCTCGCGGGCGCGGGCAGTGACCTGCGGCACGTCGTGCAGACCCGCAACTACGTGCGCGATCCGGACGACCTGGCGCAGTTCAATGAACTTTATCGGGAGTACTTTTCCGCTCCTTATCCCGCGCGGACGACGATCACCCACTGCCTGCCGCCGACATTGCGCTTCGAGATCGAGTGCGTGGCGGTCGCGGCGGTGGAGTGAGTCCCGACGTCATTCCCTCCCTCACGATGAAAATCTTCCGTTACCTGAACGCCTCGGATCAGCCGGCCTACGCCGTCGAAGTCTCTCCCGGCCGGCATTGTGTGATGCACGGGACTCCCTTCGGCCAGCGAAGCGTCACCGACGAACCCGCTGACATTTCGAGGCTCGTCGCGCCGATCGAACCCGTGCAGATCCTGGGCATCGGGCTCAATTACCGACGGCACGCGGCGGAGACCGGTGCACGCGAGCCGGCGCATCCGGTCCTGTTCTTCAAGGGACCGAACGCCGTCCAGCATCCCGGAGGTGGAATCGTTCTGCCCCGGAAGCTGCGCAGCGAGAAGGTGGACTACGAATGCGAGCTCGCAGTCGTGATCGGTCGGGCCTGCAAGAGCGTTTCGCGGGACCAAGCCCTGGAGTACGTGCTCGGTTATACCTGCGCCAATGACGTCTCCGCGCGGGACTGGCAGATCGAGTTCGGCGGCAGCCAGTGGTCGCGGGGAAAAACGTTCGACACCTTCTGTCCGCTCGGTCCCTGCCTCGTCACCGCGGACGAGATTCGTGATCCCTCCGGTCTGCGCATCCGTACGCTACTCAACAACGAGACGGTGCAGGACTGGACCACATCGGACATGATCTTCGACGTGCCGGCGATTATCGAGTTCCTGAGCGCAAGCACCACGCTTCCGCCAGGCACCGTCATCCTCACCGGCACGCCACATGGTGTCGGCATGGCCGCGAAGCCGCCCCGCTGGCTGAAGGCGGGCGACGTGGTCTCAATCGACATCGAGCAGATCGGAACGCTCACGAACCCGGTCTTCGAGGAGGCGTTGGATTGAACGACGTGTGAGACGTGCTCCCGTCCGGCGGACGGCCCCCTTCTCTTGAACCCGACCATCTCCGGATCCAGTCCCGCACCCGACGTCATGTCCCCGCCCCCGGAGTGTCTGCTCGTGATTGGCTGCGGCTCCATCGGCGAGCGCCACGTCCGCAGCTTTCTGGCCACGGGGCGAACCCGCATTGTGGCGTGCGACACCCACGCCTCCACCCGCGGGCGGATCGCCTCGGCCTATGGTGTGCCCGTGGTGGAGGACTGGGAATTGGGCCTGAGTGATCCGGCGATCACGGCCGTGCTCATCGCCACGCCTGCGCCGCTCCACGTGGCGATCGCCCTGCGGGCGCTGGCGAGCGGCCGGCACGTGCTGATCGAAAAGCCGCTCGCCCTCAAACTCGCAGGCACGGACGACCTACTCCGCGCGCGCGATCAAGCGGGACGATTCGCCGCGGTAGCCTACGTGCTGCATTGCGCGCCGGCGCTCGTGGAGGCGCGCCGCTTCCTACAGGCGGGAACCTTCGGGCCGGTGCGCCATGCCGTGATCGTCAGCGGGCAGCATTTTCCGAGCTTCCGACCAGCGTATCGAAGGATCTACTACAGCGATCATGCGCAGGGCGGTGGCGCGATCTACGATGCGCTCACCCATTCGGCCAACGCGGTGGAATGGATCCTCGGCCCCGCCACCCGCGTGTTCTGCGACGCCGCGCACCAGGTCCTCCCGGACGTGGTGGTCGAGGACACCGTGAATGTGACGGCCCGGCACGGCGATGTGTTGGTGAGTTATGCGCTGAATCAGTTCCAGGCGCCCAACGAACAGCGCTGGGATTTCCATGCGAAGGGTGGATCGGTTCGGATCGAACTCTCGTCCGGCCGGTGGGGAACCCTGGCGCGCGGGGCCGTCGACTGGACGTGGCATGACGCGTCGGTTCCCGGTCGCGACCACCTCTACATCGCCCAGGCGCATGCCTTCCTCGACGGCTGCGCCGGCCAGCCACACCCGCTGTGCACGCTGGAGGAGGCGATTCAGACCCTGCGCTTCAACCGCGCCGCACACGCCTCCTGGCGCACAGGCTGCCCCACGATCCCATGAATACTGTCGCGAAAGAGTTCACACCGTCAGCCTTCTCCCTGCACGGACGTGTCATCGTGTTGACAGGTGCCGCGGGACTCTACGGTCGCGGGCTGGCCGCCGAAGTCGCGCGGGCCGGCGCGACGCTCGTCCTCGCCTCCCGGCGGCTTGCCGCGGTCGAAGCCGTCGCGGCGGATCTGCGTGCAGAGGGCTTTCCCGTGGAGGCACGGCACCTCGACCAGGCGGACGAAGCGTCGGTGCTCGCACTCCGGGATGGGGTGTTAGCCGCTCATCAACGCGTCAACGGCCTGATCAACAACGCCGTCGCGCGGCCGATGCGACGCCCGGACGCGCCGATCGCGGATTGGGAGGCGTCCATGAAGACCAATGCGACCGGCCTGTTCTCGATCACCCGGGCCTTCGGCGAGGTGATGGCCGCTGCCGGCGGGGGCAGCATCGTCAACGTGGGCTCGATCCAGGGCATGGTCGGGCCGGACTTCACGTTGTACGAGGGTCTGCCGATGGATGCCCTGCCGGACTACTTCTTCCACAAGGCAGGCATGGTGAATCTCACGCGTTACTTCGCCGCGAAGCTCGGCCCCCGCGGCGTCCGCGTCAATTGCGTCTCCCCTGGCGGCCTGTTGAGCGGCCAGGCACCGGAGTTCGTCGCCCGCTACGAACGCGCAACCTTTCTCCGCCGCATGGCGAACACAACCGATCTCGGCGGGCCAATCGTGTTCCTGTTAAGCGATGCCGCGGCCTACGTGACGGGGGCGAATCTCCCGATCGACGGCGGCTACACCGCTCACTGACTCTTCGCCAATTCCGCCTCGGTCAGCGATGCCGAATGCGGCTTCACCAGCGGTGACACCAGCAGGGCGGTCAGCACCGTCGCGGCGCACGAAGCCAGCGAGACCCAGAGGTTGGCAATCGACGAAAGAGCAACGGCGATACCGGTAAGGCAGCCGAGCATCATGCCGGCGATGATGCCTGTTCCACGCACCGGCAGGCTGGTCACCGCGCAGATCATGCAGCCGAGCAGCGGCCCGAGGAACACCCCGTAGAACGCATTCATGATGTCGAACAGCGTTCCCATGCCGTCGAGGAATCCCCCGACGATCGTGGCCAGCACACCGACGCCCGCGCTGGTCCACCGGGCATACCTCAGCAGCCGACGGCTCTCCACGCGCTCGGCCAGCGAACCGAAATCCGACATCAGCGAACCCGAGAGCGCGTTGATGCCGCTGGTGATGCTGCTCATCGAGGCCGCGAGAATCGCGGCGAGGATCATGCCCATGAATCCTACCGGCAGTTGCGTCGCCACAAAGTACGGGAACACCTTGTCCGCCTCCACCGGCAGGTTCGGATCCGTATGCACGCTGTACCACGCACCGAGTGTGAGGCCGACGGCCGACAGCATCAGCAAGACGATGGTGGTGGTGACCATGCTGGTGCCGAACGCCGCTGACGCCGGTTTGACGCCACCGGACGCGAGGTAGCGTTGCAGCGACATCTGGTCGGCTGTGAACGAACTCATGTTCTGCACCGTGCCGCCGATGGCCATCGCCCACACCGTCATCGTCAGCGTCGGATCCAGCGACCAGTTCAACTCCAGCAGGCTGGTGTGCGTGTCGACGTAGACGGTCACGTCCTCCAGCGAAAGCGGAATGTTCACTCCGACGTAGATAATCGTGACCAGCAGCACGGCCATGATCAGCAGGAACTGGATTGCGTCGGTGATGATCACGCCGCGAATGCCGCCCACGACGGTGTACACCGTGCTCGAAAGTCCGACGGTCAGCAGCACCGGCCAGAACCAGCCCGGCCCGAGGCCACAGCATGCGAGAACCACGATCACCGACGCATAGATCAGAGCCGCCATCCAGCACAGGCGCAGGAGCACGAACACCGCCGACGCGACCAGCCGCGTGGGTTTACCGAAGCGTCGCTCCAGTATGTCATACGGACTGTTCTGCGGCCGGTCGAGGTAGCGCGGCAGAAACCAGTATCGGAGGATCAGATACGCAGCGGGGTATCCGGCCAGCGCGGTCAATGCCGTGACGCCATACGTGTACACCACCGCGGGGAACGCCACGAAGCTGAGCGCACTGAAGAGCGTCGCGCCGAGGCTCAGCCCGACCAGCGTCATGCCGACGATCCCACTGAATCCCTGCTGGGCCGTGAAGTAGTCGCGGATGTCGTCCTGGCGGCCTCGATACCGGATCCCGACGACGACGATGCCGACCAGGTAGACGCTGATGATGAGTCCGTCGAGAAGAGTCATGGAGAGGTGTGGGTTTGCTCCGCCACGGTCGCAGCGGAAGGGGTCGGCGGAAGCATCCAGGACCATACCTCGGGCGTGCGCACCCCGGCCATGGTCTCACCGGAGACGATGGTCCAGGCACCATCGAACAGCACGGCGGAACTTGTCACCACCGGCTGGGGCCACGGTTCAGGCCAGAGCTTCCAGCAGTTCGCGGCGACATCGAAAACAAGGATATCCTCCGGCAGGCGGGCATCGCGCGGCAGTTTGCCGGCCTGCCGCCCATCCACGCCACCCAGAACGAATAACCGGGCCGGCGCCTCGTTGACCGGTGCGGGAGAGGGCGCGGCGAGCGCGGACCATGGCAGGTCGGGCAAGCGGGACCAACCCTCGCCAGGGCGAAAACGATACGCGTCAGCCAGGTAGGCTGCACGGGCCTTTCCGTCTGCGCCTGCCACCAGTTCGAGGCCGCTCAAGAGGTACACCGCCCCATCAACCGCCGCCATGACCGCCTGCGCGCGCGACGGTCCGGGCCAGGACGGCTCGCGCTGCCAGCCGTCCCCGAGCCGTTCGAGGTCCAAACGCCAGAAATCCGAACGACTCGTTCGGAATGCGCCGGGAGCGTACCCGCCTGCAAGATACACCTGGGTTCCCAGCACTGCCGCAACCGGACTCGTCACCGGCGCCGCCAATCCCGGCGCGGGCTCCACCCGCACCCGCCCGCTGTCCCACACGAGGAAAAACGCATCCTGGTAAATCGTCGTGCCGTTCTCGCCACCGATGACCAGTACACCCTGCGGAACGGAAACCGCGGCGCCGTAACTGCGCGGCTCCGGCAGACGCCCCACGGACTCCCAGACGTCCGCGCCCGGCCGGAGCACATGGATCGTGTCATGGGTGACTTTCGCACCTCCCTCCCATGGAGCCTTGTCGGGAAAATTCGCGCCACCGGCGGCAATCAGCACCTGCTGATGCACACCGGCGAGAACGCCGGCGACGCCGATCGACTCCGGATACGCCGGCAACTTCCGCCATGACGACACGGCCACCGCGGCTGCCGGGAGCGGCATCTCGACCAACCGACACACCGCCCGTTCGTCCTCGTCAACAGTCAGATAGACGGCGGCGACGCGTCCGCGTGCGAGTGCAAGCGCCGCCGCTCCGACAACCCGATCCGGCAACCCGTCCACGAACGCTAGATCGACCCGGGCGCCTCCTTGCTCGCGGCTGATAATCAGCCCCGCGCTCGGGAAACGGGGCGGCGCCCCCGGAATCCGGTGGCCGCTCCGCACGAGCAACGTGACATCACCCTCCGTCAGTTTTGCCAACGCGTTCGGATCCGCGGCGCCCCTCGCGGATGCCGGGAGCTCCGGCGCCGGCACTGGCGTCGATTGCTCACGCAGCCCGATCGCCACGCTCGTCCGGAGAGGAACGTGATCGGGTCCGGACCAGACGACCGACCATCTGCCGGCGACATGAGTGAGGGTACACCAGCTCTCCGCGCCTGCAGCGGCCACGCCGAGTGTCACCGGTTCCAGCTGCACCAGGCTCGTCATGTCGTGCGCGCCACAGGCCGTGTATCCCGCCAGCGCAAGCCCGAGCATCCCCGCCGCCATCCGAAGGATGGAAGCGGAGCACACGGGCCGCACGGCCGGGGCATGCCGGAGGAAAATCAAGCGCAGCCGGGCAATCAGAAGCTGTATTGCACCGTCAGCCGCGCGGACAACGGGCGCTGCGTCTGCGCCAGCGAAGCCACGATCGACGATTCGACGCCGTTCTCGTCGAGCACGTTGTTTACATTCACCTGAAAGCGCCACTGCTCGAAGCTGTAGGCCGCGAACAAATCGAGGGTGTCATACCCTTCGGTCACGAAAGTATTGTTGTTCTCCCCAGCGCGGTCCGCGATCGTGACGAACCCGGCGCCGACCGACAATCGGTCGAGCAGCCCGCCTTCAAACGTGTACTTTCCGACGAAACGATAGTTGATACCATTCTGCACGTTGCGCTTCCGAAGTCCGTTCGGGTTCTTCGAGTCGACGTCCGAGACCGCGAACATAAATGCGAGGTTCGGCTTCGGCTGCCAGGCGATGTCCGCCTCCCAGCCCTTCGATACGCCCGTGCCGATCTGCAGGAAATCATCCAGCCCGGTGTTCGGATCGAGAACACGGATCGGGAAGTTTGTGTTCTCGTTCCGGAAGACGGAGGCCGTCATCACGATGCCCTGCGGCAGGAGCTCCAATTTCACGCCGACTTCATTGGCCGTGCCTTCGATGTCCTTGAACGGGACCCCTGACAGCGTCGTGCCTGCCTGTGCGGTGAAGGTCTCGGAGTAGTTGTAAAACAATGACACGCCATCCTGGGCTTTGAACGGCTTGACCACGAGGCCGCCCTTGAAAACCCAATTGTTGGTGACGCGCTCGGGCGAACGCACGCCGGTGATGTGATTGGTGCTGCCGTTGTCCCGCGCATGATCGTAACGCGCGCCGCCGACGACGATCAGGCGGTCATTGAAGAGGAACAGATTGTCCTGGACGCCGAAGTTGAAGGCTTCACTCGAGCCGGAGGACTTGGTGGCCAGCACCGGATCCTGGAACAAGTCGCGGATGTCGTAGTAAACCGGGTTGATCACGCTGAACTCGAAGCCGGGCGGCAGGGAGTAGTTGGTCGATTCGCTGTCACCGCTTGCGCCGCTGATCTGGGAATAGATGAGCAGCTTGTGCTTGATCGGGCCGGTCTCGAAATCGCCGACCGCATCGACGTAACCGCCGTACTGCTTGGACGTGGTGGGACCGGCATTGCGCCGGGTGTAGCTGTCGAGACGAATGTCGACCCAGTTCGAATCGCTGAACTTCGGCTGGCTCGCGCTGACGCCGGTGCCGGTTTTGCCGATGAGGTTGCCCGCGGCATCATAGAACGCGTAACCCAGCGGGATCATCGCAAATTCCTCGCTCCACTGCTGGTCGTACCGAGCCACCAGCCGGATGTTCCACGTCGATGCGCCACCCGCGAGCTGGGTTTCGAAGCCCGCCTCGAACGAATGGTTTTTGCGCTCCGCCTCAGGCTGCGCCGGCACCGAGAGAAAATCGACACCGAGGAAGGACGACGGCTGGCCGGCGCCATCGTAGAACCAGTTCGGCGCCTCATGGCCGGTCTCGATGTGCTGGAAACTGTAGCGTCCCCAGAACCGGCCCGGGCTGTCCTTCGCAGTGTAGGAGCCGTATAAATACAGCGCTTCCTTGTTGTCGACCGATCCGGTGTGCGTTTCACCGTCCCGGATCACTCCGATCGCACGAAAGGCGAGGCCGGTGTCACCCAGCGGCCCGGTCGTGTCGAAGGAGCCCTGCATCGTGTTCCCGATCGAATCGTACGCCGCCTTCAGCGTCGTTTGATGAATCGGCAGTGGACGCTTGGAGACGCGGTTGATCAGGCCGCCCAGCGAGTGGGAGCCGTAGAGCGAGCCGGCCGGGCCCTTCACGAACTCGATGCGTTCGACGAACTCCGTCTCGATCTCGGCAAACGGACCTCCCGGCAGGCCGTCGAGAAAGTTGGCGCCGTTGTTCGGACGCACCTCCTCGCCGCGCACCGTCACCACGTTGATCGTGCGCGTCGACGATGGTGCGACACCGCTCGCGTACTTGAGGATGTCGAGGCCGTCGAGAGCGCCGAGGTCGTCCATCAACTCACGGTTGAGGATCACGATGGAATTCGGAGTATCCTTGATCGCGAGATTCATCCTCGTCGCGCCAAGCGCGTTGGTCGTGCCATAGCCGACGGGTTTCGACTCCGTCACGTCAAAGGTTGGGAGCGTCACCGATTCCTGATCCGCCGCGGGGACGGTCTGGGCGGAAAGGGTGGATCCGAGCAGGAGTACGGCAAAGCTCACTCCGGGGAGCGTGTGGTGTTTCATAGTTTCGGGGGTCTAAGACTATGCCCTGCGGCGGTTGAAGGGACGCTGCTCGCAAGAGACGTTTGCACAGCACGGGCGCCCGACAAAGACGTTGTACTGGTCACATTGCTTGTCCGGTGCCGTCACCGGAAAGGGTGGATCCATTAGTTGAATACATAACACCGGCGCCCGGGAATTCCTTCCACCGCGGCCGCCGCTCCAGCCGGGCGACCGCGGCTCAGTTGCGGCCCCACTCGAGTTCCATGAAGGTGTAGGCGTCGCTGCCGATCGACTTGTAACCATGCCCGACATGGCGGGGAGCGAACACGATGTCACCCGGCTTCACCTCGACCGTGTTTGCCCCGACCTCGAGCAGCGCCTTTCCCGCGAGGATGACGAAGCACTGCTCCCGGTCCGGATGAAAGTGCCACGGTGTGCCGCCGTCGGCGCGGTATGCCGACAGTCCCATGCGCGAGAGCCGCGTGTTCGCGGTGAAGGGCCGGGCGCCCTGGAGGTCGAGAGGGTAAAGCAGCAGCGCGTTGGTCGCGTTGACGTGTCCGCCGTACCCGGTGATGGACAGCGCCTGCCCCTGTTGACGCGGGTTTGGCGTGACCGTGATGTAGCCTTCACCATGCGTGGGTCGCATCACCCGGCCCTTCTCCGAAACGACGAAGGCGCGACCCGCGTCCACCGGCGGTTCGCCGGCCTGCCACCAATCCGCCTGCAGCACCTTTGCCGGTGATTTCGCCACGAACGCACGCTCGGCAGACGCCGGCACGAAGACGACGTCGTGTTTGCGCGCGGCAAGCACGTCACCGTCCACCGTGAATTCCATTTCTCCTTCGAGAATGATGAAGACCTGTTCACGAAAACCCTCGGCGCGGTGACGCCTCGCACCACCGTCGGGCTGGATAACATGAAGTTCAACCCGGGCCATGCTCGAGTTCGAGTAGTGCCCGCGTTCCGGCAGGTCGTTCGGAGAAACAAGCAGGGCCGACTCCAGATCGTGATACGGCGCGTCGTTCCGCACCGCGAGTTCAACCTTGGTCTCGTTGAACAGCAGTCCGTGATCCGGATCCTTCTTATAACCGCTCGCCGCCAGCGGCACGAGGAGGAGGACAATGGGGTAAAGAGGCAATTTCATCGCAGTACGCAGGGGCGGAGGCGTGCGGGGAGAACCAAACACGAGCACCGGACAATGACCCTGCCGGCAACGCAACGCCCACGGGCTGGTCACAAGATTTGCCCACCGTACGGGCCCCTTCCCAGGTTGAACCGGCCTGCACCCGCTCCCGTAATCTCCGCGCAGCCCCTCAGCCTTTCATGCGCCCCTCCCTGCTTCGGTCCCGTCTGCGTCGCAATCTGCCGGCCCGCATTGCCTGCCTCTATTATCCCACTGCAATGATGCCAGCGCACGCCGCCGCCGCGGGTTTCGACGCACTCTGGCTCGATGCCGAGCACAACACCTGGGATCGGCGGGAACTCCAGCGCCTGATCGCCCTGCACCACCTTGCCAACATCGACTGCCTGGTTCGCACCGGCAGTCGCAACGCGTCTGAGCTCTATCACCTCCTCGAGGACGGCGCGACCGCACTGATGATTCCGCTGGTGCATGATGCACGCGATGCCGCGGGCCTTGTCCGCGCCGTGAAGTTTCCCCCGCTCGGTCAACGGGGTCTCGACGGCGCGGGCTTGGACAACAACCATTACCTCGCCGGCACCCAGGGCTATCTTCAGGCCGCGAACGAGGAGACCCTGCTCATCCTGCAAATCGAATCACCCGAAGGTTTGGCGGAGATCGATGCGATAGCCGCCATCGAGGGAGTCGACGGCCTGTTCATCGGCCCGGGCGATCTTGCGGTCCGCCTGGACTGCCCGCTCGACTGGAACCACCCGCGGATGGTGGAGGCCGAAAGCCGGCTCGCCGCCGCGGCCGCCCGGCATGGCGTCGCGTGGGGACGCCCCGCGCGCGACGCGGCGGACATTGCGCGCGTCGTGCGCCTTGGCGGCCGGTTGATCGCGCACGGCAGCGACTTCGGCGCCGTGGCAACCATGCTTCCGCGTTTTGCCCAGACCCTGGCCGATGGCTTCGCCGGCATCTGACCAGGCCGTCCACGGTGATTGGGTAGGTGAATTGACCAGTGTCACGCGCTCGCGCTACCCGCCGCGGCGGGCAGCTTCACTCCGACTGTGCCCCCGGCGGTGCCGATGCATCGCTCCCTTGTCCCTCGTACCCCTGACCCTCATGCACCTTTCCCACCTGCACTCCGCCCGCAGCCTTGCCGTTGGCTTGTGCCTGTTCGCCCTTCCTCTTGCAGCGAACTCCGCTTCCGAATCATGGACCGACTCCGGCGCCGAATTCGCAGCGGGTGAACTCGGCGACTCCGGGCAAAACCTGTACGTCAACCGTCACGGCGCGCTCGAGGTGATCCGCCGCTATGACCTCGACGCCAACGGCTATCTCGACCTGCTGTTCAACAGCACGCACGACATCTTCAATGCATTGCCCGCCACGATGGCCACGGCGGCAGGCCGGACGATCCATCGTGGAGAACTGGCGGTGGACGGAAGCAGCGCCATCATTCCGCACGATCTGAATCTCGACGGGTTCATGGACCTGGTGTTCATGCCCAACCGGCAGAACGTCCAACAGCAGCGTAGTTCGATCATCATCGCCTGGGGCGCCGCAGACGGCTGGAA
The DNA here is from genome assembly GCA_023386835.1 of Verrucomicrobiota bacterium. Lineage (GTDB taxonomy): Bacteria > Verrucomicrobiota > Verrucomicrobiia > Opitutales > Opitutaceae > Actomonas. The sequence continues at coordinate 1,255 of JAEWIY010000052.1, read as the reverse complement.
CACCTCCCGGCTTACGCGCCAGCTTCCGGTCGAGAGCGTCACGCGCCTGGCCGTCGGCGATCTCAACGGGGACAGCTGGCCGGACCTGCTCACGCTCAACGGCCCCGGCTGGCTCCACGGACAACCGGACGGCAACATCATCCGCGTGTATTGGGGAAGCCGTGACGGTTACTTCCCCACTGCTCATCATGATCTCGGTGTCGCGAATGCGGTGGATATCGCAACCGGACGCTTTGGTCGGGACGCCACCGCAGCGGTCGTCACGTCCACGGGCATTCTCCACTTCATCGGCGCCAGCGACGGTTCATCCCCCATTCTGCGCATCACCGGCCAGGCGAAGCTCCCGCTCGGTTCCGAAAAAAGCACCAAGGTGCAGTGTCTGGTCGCGGAGGCCGCTCCGGAGAGAGATGGAGACGTGCTGTGGATCGGAACGAACACGACGGCGCTCGTCCGCGTGGCGACCGGCTCGTCCCGGCCCAAGGTGACAACCGTGAAAGCGTCGCCCGCCACGCACCTCGCTGTCGGACGATTGGACAACGATGACTGGGTCGACGTTGTCCTGACGGATTTCAATCCGATCTTTCCGACGGCAGGAAAAAACCCCAAACCGCAAACAAGCGTGACCGTGCTCTGGGGAACCTCCCAGGAGGCCCTGGACACGGGTTCGCCGCTGAAACTTTCGATCGCGAACGGCATCGCGACGACGATCGGTGACCTCAATGCAGATGGCCGTGCTGACCTCCTTGCCGCGGTCTTTCAGGGTGACGAGTCGCAGAAGGCCTCCTCGCTCGTTTTCTTTGGCGACGGAAGCCGTCGTCTCGCTGCCGAAGGAACGCCCGTGGCGACCGAGGGCGCCCGGGGCGTCGCGGTCGCGCGCGTCAATCCCGACGCCAAACCCGTCGCCATCTTCGCCAACAGTCAGCACCGCACGCTCGATGATGCCGTGCCGCTCCGGCTGTATTGGGGCGCCAAAGACGGATTCTCGACCAATGCAATGGTCGATATCCCGAATCTGAGCGGTTACAAATCGAGCGCCTCGGACCTAAACAGCGACGGTCATGTCGACCTGATCGTCATCAACGGCGGCGACATCTCCGAAGATGCGGCCGCGCGCGCGCCGCTTACCGGCATCAATATCTATTGGGGAGGATTTGAAGGCTCCATCGCCGGCCCCGGACCGACCCGCTTCGACGCCTCGCGTCGCCAGGTGCTGCACGAGAAACACCTCGGTTCGATCAACGTCGCTGATTTGAAT
>JAEWIY010000022.1 GCA_023386835.1 Verrucomicrobiota bacterium | reverse complement strand
CCTTTACTTCGCGGACCGGAGTGGGGTGCCGACGTCCGTCATCACCGAGGCCCTGCCGGACGATGCCGACGACGCCGCTCGCGGCGCGGCGCGTGACCGGCTCCTGCGTGCACTTGGAGGAACGGTGAACGTCGTCGACATCACCGAACTGGCCGTCGACCCGGGCGAGCCCGGCGAGGGAAACTACGTCGTGCGCGGCGGAACGGTGCAGTCGCAGTTGAGCGTGACGCAGGCGGAGGCGCTCGACGTGCGCGACAAGGTCGAACTGGCGGCCCGGCGTCGTGCGCGGTTGCGCGATCGCTGGATGTGGCGCGCGGTCGTCGCTGGTCTGGTCGTGATCGCGCTCTGTGCCGCGGTGGAACTCATTCTGATGGGCGTCGGGGCTTGGCAACGTTCGCGCCTGGCGACGGTGGCCGCACAAACGCCAACGGTGAGCCAGATCATGACCGCGCAGGCGCTGGCCACGCGCATCGAGGACCTTTCGACCAAACGCCTGATGCCGCGCGAGATGATCGACGTGTTGAATACACACAAACCGCCGTCGATCTACTTCCTCACCGCGACGAGCAGCGTGCCGAGCACCGGCCTTTACACGCTCAACGTCGAGGCGCAGACGCGGGTGCAAACCGACATCGACCTCTATCACGCCGCGCTGCAGAACGCGCCCGAGATCGAGGGTCGACCCGACTTCCAGGTTCGGGGAACCCAGAACAACATCACGACGTTCCGGATGACGGTGACGTTTAGACCATCGGCTTTTGCGACGGCAGGAGGTGCGGAATGAGGTCGTTTTTCCTGAGTCGTCAGCTGCGCGAGAAGATGCTGCTCGCCGCGTTCGTGTTGTTGGGTGCCACGCTCTGGGCGTCGAACCTGTCGCGACGTGCGGCGGGGGAATGGCGGGCCTTCCGGCAGACGAGTTCCGATCTGCGCGTGCAGCGCATGTGGCTCGAGCGTCAGGGTGAGATCGAAGCCGAGGCGGCGGCGGCGGTCGCGCACCTCGATTCCTCACGCACCTACAACGCCGTCCGGCTCTCGGCCGAGTTGAGCGCGATCGCGAATGCGACCGGACTCGGTGCAAACGCCTCCAGCGAACCGGGCCGGACGGAACGGACTTCGCAGATGGCGATGCACACGCTCCGTTTCTCGCTGCGCCGGATCGATTGGAACCAGTTCCTGCGATTCTATGACGAGCTATCGAAGCGCGCGCCGTATATCCACATCCAGGAATTCGCGCTCAACGCCGACCGCACCGGCACGCAGCTCAACGCCGCCCTGGTCGTCTCCTCTGTCGAGATTGCGCAGTAAGGCTCGCCTTTCGTCGCCTCCGGCGAGTTTAAGTCAGAAGTTAAAGTTTAAGGAGTAAGGGGCTGCGCCGGGAGTAGCGCGTAGCGAGTAGCGGGTAGCGAGTAGTTCGGACTCTCGGAACTAAGCGCAAAGGCGCAAAGGATCCGAAGGTAACGCAAAGGGGAGTTGGGGATTCGGAACCAAACCGCGGTTTCCATTCGGAGTTCTCCTTTTCCAACTTCTCCCGTTCGAACTTTGCCTCTCTGCGATCTCTGCGGTGAAAGATTGGATCGACTCGGTCTCAGCGTTCTCTGCGGTGAAAATCGACCCGTTCCGTGGTGCTTTGCGTCGTCCTTGGCGCCGTCGCGTCTTCGCGCTTGGTTCCGAGGCTTACACGTTCAACCTCAAGCTTCGCCTTAAACTCGCCGAAAGCGATGCGCTTTCGGCCGCTTGCCTTATGGGGCAATCGCGGGTACACGGGTGTCGCCATGCGAATCCTGGTGATCGAGGATGAACGCCAACTCGCCCGGCACGTGGTGGGGACGTTGTCCCGGCACGGGCACGTCGCATCGGCCGAACACGATGGCGGCGGCGGTTTGGCCACCGCGCTGCGAGATGCGCCGGACCTCGTCGTCCTCGATCTGAACCTTCCCGCCGTCGACGGCCTCGAAATTCTCTCTCAACTAAGGGCCTCCCATTCGCCGGCACGGGTGCTGATCCTGACCGCGCGCAGCGAAGTCGAACAACGCGTCAACGGACTCAAGGCGGGCGCCGATGATTACCTGACCAAGCCGTTTGCCATGGACGAACTCGTCGCCCGCGTTGAAGCGCTCGGCCGTCGCGCGGCTACGCCGACCGCGCCGGATCTGTTGACAGTCGGCGACCTGCACATGGACGTGCATCGCCGCCGAGTGACGCGAGCCGGCAAGGCCGTTGCCCTGTCGCCTCGCGAGTTTGAACTGCTGCAGGTGCTGATGCAGGAACCGGGGCGGGCCTTCTCCCGGACGGAGCTGTGTGAGCGCGTGTGGCAGCGTGATCACGAATATGATACACGCACGGTGGAGATCTTCATCACGCGGTTGCGGAAGAAAATCGATACCGGGTTCTCCGCCCCGCTTTTGCACACGGTGCGCTCAGTCGGCTACATGGTGAAACAGCCCTGAACGATCGCCGGCGCACCTACCCCTGTGACGACCGACCCCCTGCGAGAGGCTCAATCCGATCTCGTGCGCCCAGTTCGCGGCGCGGGCACTGGATGGAGTCGGGTGCTTCGCCGAGGCGCGATGCTGATCGTCGGTTTGCTGGCGCCGGCGTGGGCGCACGCGGAAGCCGTCATTGAGGGCCGTGTTGCCTTGCCGGCCCAGCGCACGGCGCCGGTCGCCAACCAGCGCTACGAAGTCGTTTCGCGGGGCGGGGTGCTCGCCACCAATCCGCCGCTCGCCGTCGTGTACCTGGAAGGTGACTTCCCGGCCGCGACAGAGACTCCGGTCGCGCAGATCCTGCAGAAGGACCTGATGTTTGCGCCGCACCTGCTGCCGGTGCGGGTGGGGACCCGCGTCGAGTTTCCCAACCTCGACGACACGTATCACAACATCTTTTCGTTCTCGCCGCCGAAGCGTTTTGACCTCGGCCGCTATCGCGCGGACGAGCGTCCGATCCCGTCGCAGGTTTTTGATACACCCGGCTTGGTGGTGCTGCGTTGCGACATCCATGAACACATGCGTGCCGTTATCCTCGTTCTGGATACGCCGCACTTTGTGGTCACGGACGAGGACGGCCGCTTCCGGCTGAGCGGCCTGCCGCCGGGCCGGTTTCGCCTGAAGGCGTGGATCAACAGCCGCGACACGACGGAGACGACGGTGGAGCTCGTCGACGGACGGACGGAGCAGGTGGACCTTCCTTGAACGCCGCGGCACCAGCGCACGAGCCCGAGGCCCTGCGCTTCCGGCGCAGGTTGCTGGTCGTGTTGATGGTGTTGGTGTCGGTGATCACCGGCGTGATGATCCTGCTGGCCCGGCGCGCCATCGCCCTCGAGGAAGAGGCGAACCGCGCGCGGGAGTTCCAGTCGGCGCTGACCGCGCTGCGAAGCGTGCAACAGGTGCGGCATTCGATGCTGCTGGAACGTTGTCGCGCGCTCGCACGCAAACCGCGCATCCATGCCGCGTTGGAGGATGGCGGACTGGACTTGTTGTATTTGAGCGCCCGCGACGAGCTGCGGGACATCCTGTTCTCGCCCCACTTCCGCCGGGCCTGATTTGCCGTCGCTGCATGCCCGCTTCTACCGCTTTCTCGATGTGACGGGTCAGGTCATCCCAGACGCCGCCGAGGATCAGGTGGGGGTGCTGACGGAAGGCGAGCAGGCCCGGCTGGCGTTGCCGGAGCTGAGCGATCGGCCGCAGCTCGGGTACCTGTCGACTCCGCACCTCGATGTGCCGGTGGTCGAACTCGTCGCGATGCCGATCATCTCGGTCGAAACGGCGCAGCCGATTGCGGCCTTGGTGCTGGGCTTCCCGCCGGCGCAATATGATCGCGCGAGCTTGGCCGGCGCCGTTGCGAGTGGCGTGTGGCTGGAGGGTGCGCTGCACCTGCCGGGACTACCGCCGGAGATCCGGAGTCTGGTGGAGGAGCGGCTTCGGCTCACCCTGGGCGAACCAAACGAGCCGCGGGCGGAAGGCGCGTTTGACCTGACCATGGACCGCGCTGGGTACTCCGTGCACTTCAAGCAGCTGAACGCCGGTTCCATGTATCCACCCGTCCATGAAGTCTCGGTGTTCTCACTCGAGGACATGGCGGCGCGCCAGCGCCGTCGTGGCTGGCAGATCTTCGCCGCTGGCGCGGGCGTCGTGCTCGTCGGGTTTGGGGCGAGCCAGGGCATCTCGCGGCGATTCGCGCGGCCCGTGGAGGCGCTGGAGCACGAAACAGAGGAGCAACGGCTGCAGCGCCTCCGCGCCGAGGCAGCCCTGGAGACCACCAGTGCCGAGTTGCAGCGGGCAGCCCGGTTTTCAGCGGATGCATCACACCAATTGAAGACCCCGGTGACGGTCCTACGGGCGGGACTCGAGGACCTGCTCGCGAAAGCCCGGCTGACACCGCAGGAGTGTGATGAGGTCGCGGGTTTGATTCACCAGACGTACCGGCTCTCCAGCATCATCGAGGATCTCCTGTTGCTCTCGCGGCTCGATGCCGGACGGCTGCAACTGCAGATCGCCCCGGTCGACCTTTCCCAGCTCATCGCGGCGTCGCTCGACGACTTGGACGCGCTGCCGGACGAACTCGGGTTGCAGATTGAAACCGAGTTCCCTCCGGATCTGCTGATCGCCGGGGAGAAGCGGTACACGACGCTGATCCTGCAGAACCTGCTGGAGAACGCGCGCAAGTACAACCGGCCAGGCGGGCGGATTCGGATCGTCGCCCGCACCGCGCCGGGGGCGGTGAGGTTGTCGATTGCCAACACGGTCCTGCGCCCCATCCCGCTGGAAGCCCGGGCGCATATCTTTGAGCGCTTTCACCGCGCTGCAATGGGCGAGGACATCCCCGGGTACGGCCTTGGGCTCAACCTGGCCCGGGAACTCGCGCGGATCCACGGGGGCGAACTCCGGCTCGTGCGCAGCGATTCGGAATGGACGGAACTGGAGGTCCGTTTCCTGCCAGCCCCGCTCGACAGGCGCGCCCCCAGGGAAGGCGGAAACTCATCGTATTCGAAATCCTGATGCGCTCGTTCCAGCCCACGTTCCTGCTCCTGGGATTGTCGATCGCGGTTGCGCCTTCGCGGGCGCAGGAAGCGCTCGATCGTTTGGCGGAGTCGTTGACCTTCAGCAGCGAGCAGGCGTTTGCCCGGGCGCGCCTGGGCGGATCCGTCGAACTGGAGGGTCACTACCAGTCCGATCCGGTTTCGGACCTGCTCTTCTCCGATCGGCACGTGTTCTTCAACCCGAGGGTGGTGCTCAATCTCGATGCGCAAGCGGGGCGCAGCCTTTACCTGTTCGGTCAAGCCCGGTTTGACCGCCGGTTTGATCCGACCGATGAGGGGGCGTTTACGATCCGGCTGGACGAGTTCGCCCTGCGTTACAGCCCGTGGACAGATGGGCGGTTCAACGTGCAGATCGGGCAGTTCGCCACCGTGGCGGGATTTTGGGCGCGACGACACACGGCGTGGGAGAATCCGTTCCTCAACGCGCCGCTGCCCTACGAAAATCTGACCGCGGCCTGGGATCGGGCCGCGCCGGCTTCGGCCGCAGTGTTGTTGGAATGGGGGCATGTGCGACCGGTCTCGGACGGTGCAGCGGTGTACGAGGACAAGGACCAACGCTTGCCGATGGTCTGGGGACCCAGCTATGCCACGGGAGTGGCGGTGGCTGGGACGTGGCGAGAAGTTGAATACGCCGTGGAACTCAAGAATGCGTCGCTCTCCTCGCGCCCGGAAATTTGGAACGACGATGGTGATGTCTGGGACCACCCGACGCTCACGGGCCGGCTGGGGTGGCGCCCCAACGTGATGTGGAATCTCGGCGTGTCCGCCAGCGGCGGAAGCTACCTGCGGCCTTCGGCGGCGCCGAGCCTGCGGCCCGGAACGGGCCGGGAGGATTACCGCCAGCTTGCGCTGGCACATGACGTCTCCTTCGCCTGGCACCACCTGCAACTCTGGGCCGAGGTGTGGGCGGCGCGTTTTGAACTGCCCGGCATCGGTGACGCGGATACCCTCGCGTACTTCGTCGAGGGCCGGGTGAAGCTCACTCCCCAGCTGGCGCTCGCCCTGCGCTGGAACCAGCAGACGTTTGACACGATCGACGACGGTGCCGGTCGCTTCGTCCGGTGGGGTCGTGAGACCTGGCGGATCGACCTTGCTCCCGCCTACCGCTTCACGCCCCACGTACAGCTCAAGCTGCAGTTCAGCCTGCGCCACGAATCCCCGGCGAATCCCCGCTACACCCACTCCATCGCAAGCCAGTTAACGATCCGATTCTGAGTTGTATTCACCACAAAGGCACAAAGGGCACCAAGCACAACATCCTGGATGCCTTTGTCATAACACACTCCCGGGTTTGGTGTCGGTGTCCTTCGTGTCTGGCGGACTGTCGCTTCGCTCGAGAGTGGTGAACCTTCCGCAGACGTTTCCTGCTCCCTCCTCCTGCGCGGGTGAGTTCTGCGAACCCGCGCACGTAACAGCGAGGTTACGATAAACACCTTTCGCGGAGCGGGACATGGAGCAGGGTGGAACCGGTTCGTCTGCCCATGCTCACTACCGGTTTATTCGCCCGGCCTCCGGCACCGTGGCTGCCGACGGGCACCCTGGTCGCCGCGCTCCTGCTGCTGACGCCGCGCTCGGGTCGCGCGGAGGACGGGATCTCCTACAAGTTCCAGTCCTGGCAGGAGGAGGCGGGGCGGATCCGGGTCGACGCCCACTACGGGCTGATCGAGAAGGACCTCACCCCGGCGGACCACCTGCGCTTGACCGGCGTGATCGACACCATCGCCGGCGCGACGCCGACCGGTGCGCCGCCGGAGCCGGGCAGCGACGAGGTGCCGCTGGCGCAACTCGAGGAGCGGCGCGAGGCCTGGCAGGTGGAGTACGCGCACCAATTTCCGCGCGTTCAGACGACCGTCAGCTACGCCAACAGCCGCGAGAGTGATTACCGGTCCGACGCCGTCGCGTTGAACACACTGACCGATCTTAACCAGAAGCAGACCCGGCTGTTGATCGGCGTGGCGCGCGCGGAGGACGACGTGACGGCGCGTTTCCTGCCTGAGCCGAGGGACAAAACAACGGACGACATCATCATCGGAGTCACGCAATTGGTGGACGCGCAAACGTCGGTCACCGCCAACCTGACCTTCTCCCGCTCCCGTGGGTATTTGTCAGATCCCTACAAGATCGTCGGGAAAACGGTTGAGCTGCTGCCCGGGCTGCCGCTGGCGCTGACGTTTCCCGAGAATCGGCCGGAGGAGCGCGAGAAGTGGATCCTGTACACGTCGATCAATCGTCGCATCGAAAGGTGGGACGCCGCCGCCGAATTCTCGTGGCGTTATTTGGACGACGGGTTTGGCTCCGACAGCCACACGCTGACCGCGGAGTGGTTCCAGCGCCTGGGTGCGAGCATCGTGCTCCGACCCCTCGTGCGCTACTACCAGCAATCCGCCGCGGACTTCTACGTTGTGACGCTCGACGGGACGCCGATCCTGCCGCCGAACCGGCCAACGGGCGCGGCGCCGTTCTACTCCGCCGACTACCGGCTCTCGGCCATGCGCACGTGGACGCTGGGCGTAAAAGTCGTTTGGGAAGTGAAGCCGTGGCTTTCGGTGGATGCCACCTTTGAGCGGTACCTCATGCGCGGGCGCGATGAGACCCCGCGCGCCGCGTTTGCCGATGCCAACATCTTCACCGTGGGAGTCCGTTTATGGCGATAACGGCAGAGCGACCCGGTGCACGGAGTCTGGCTCCAGCAAACGCCGAGGCGAAGCACGCGTCGGACGGTGGATTGCGCCGCCTGCAATTCCGCGCCCTGGGCACAGACTGTGTGATCCTGTATTCGTGTGACAACGACGCGCTGGCGGCGGCCTTCGGCAACGCTGCGTGGGATTGGGTGACGCGGTTTGAGGCGCGGTGCACACGGTTCCGGGACGACAGTGTGATCGGCCGAATCAATGCCACCGCCGGTTCCGGTGAGTGGCATTCCGTCGACGAGGAGATGGAGCGGTATTTCGACGTTTGTGACGCGCTCCACCAGTGGACGCACGGTCTCTTGGATGTGACCGCGGGGCCGCTGGAGCGTTTGTGGGATTATCGTCAGTCCCCGCCGCGGGTGCCCGCGCCGGTCGAGATCGCGGCCGCGCGGGCGAAAGTGGGCTGGCCCAAGGTCGAGCGCCGCGCCGGAGCGATCCGGTTGCCCGAGCCCGGCATGGCTTTGGATTTCGGCGGGTGGGGCAAGGAGTACGCGGTCGACGCCGTGCTGGCCTTGGCGCGTGAGCACGGACTTTTGGCGGCACTGGTGGACTTTGGTCATGATGTGGCGGCGTACGGGCAGCCTCCCGGACGTGCCGCCTGGCATGTGGGCTTGGAGGATCCGGCGCGCCCAGGCGCGCTCTCCGGCAGCGTGGGTTTGCGCGACGGTGCGATCGCGAGTTCGGGCGACTACTTGCGTGGCTTTACGCTCGAGGGGCGGCGCTATGGCCACATTCTGGACCTGCGGACCGGCGCGCCGGTCAACAATGGGTGCCGGCAGGTCACCGTGATTGCGCCGAGTTGCCTGCAGGCCGGAGTGCTCTCAACGACGGCGTTCATCCTGGGCCCGGCCGAGGGCCTGCGGCTCATCCAGGAGACGATGGGGGCGGAAGCCCGGTTCGTGACGAGCGAGGCCGTGTATCAGACGCGTGGATTCTTTCACCATGTGGTATCTTGATCCAATCCTGTGCCGAGAGCGGAAGGCCTCATGCGCCCGACGTCGAAGACGCGTTGCCCCGCGAGTTCGGAGGCTGGGTGCGATCGTCGTCTGTGTGGTCGCGCTCTGGGCCGGAGCGAGCGACGCTTGGGCGAAGGTCGACGCCGGCGCGTTTGTGCCGGACCTCACCACGCTCGCGTTGGAGGGTGAATTACCACCCTTGCCGGGCCGGGTGGTGTTGCTCGACGTCTGGGCGTCCTGGTGCGCCCCGTGCAAGGCGTCGTTCCCGGCGCTGAGCGCGCTGCAGCGGGAATTCGGGAGCGAGGGGCTCGTGGTCATCGGCGTGAGTGTTGACCGCCGCGAGCGCGACTTCCGGGCGTTTGTGCAACGGATGCGGCCCGGCTTTGCAGTGCTGCGCGACTCGAACCAGCAGTTTGCCGAAACCTTTGCGCCCCCGGTGATGCCGACCACGTACCTGATTGACCGGCAGGGACGGGTGCGGGGAGTGCACACGGGTTTTCATGGCGACCGCACGATCGAGGCCTGGCGGGTGAAGATTCGCGAACTCCTGGAGGAGTCCTCATGAATGTCGCCAAGCGTTCACGACAAAGCGGCTGGTCTCGACGGGCGCGGCTTTGCGTCGCCGTCGCGACTGGTGCGCTCCTCTTCGGGCTGAGCGGATGCCAGACGGTCCAGCCGTGGGAGCGTGGCACTTTCGCCGAGTACACGATGCGCCCGGATCGTGATCCCCTGCACACGGCGATGAACGAGCACATCTACTTTTCCCGTGAGGCTTCCTCAGGCGGCCGGGGCGTCGGAGGCAGCGGCTGCGGGTGCAATTGACCTTTCCTCTTCCTCCAATGAACGCGCTTCTCTCCACTCCTTCGCTGGCGATTCAGCGGTTTCGCTGGTTGCACTTGCCGGTCGTCGTCCTCGTCGCGCTGCTGCAGCGGACTCCCGTCCTGCGCGTTTTGGTCTCGGCGGACACATTGTTTGTCGCCGGGGCAGGCTCCGTGCTGAAATCCGCATTTGCCGGCGTGCTGGCGGTCGGCGCGGTGGATACGCTCGTCGGCGCCACGCAACTGACCTCCAATCCATCGCCTCCGGCCAGCGCCACCGTCGGCCAGCCCTTCCAGGCGGCGATTTCGATCACGGGTGCGCCGCTTGTTCCTGGATCGTATGAAGTCCGTGGCGAGATCCCGCCGGGCCTGACGATCGCGGGGCTCTTTGGTGATCTCGTCAATAGCTCCGCGCTCACCCTCACGGGCACGCCGACCACGGCTGGCACCTACACCCTGAACATCCGGGCGTGGGCCGAAGCGAACAAAGGCGGCCTGGGAGGCTCGCCGATTTTTGATTACACGGTCCAGGTGGCCGGCGGTAGTGGAGGCGGCGATACCGCGCCGGCGTTCACCGCCCAGCCGCAATCGCGCACGGTCAACGTGGGCGCCAATGTCAGCTTCACGGTGACCGTCACCGGGTCACCCGCGCCGACGCTGCAGTGGCGCAAGGATGGCACAGCCATCATGGGCGCGACCAGTGCCACCTATGCGATCGACAACGTCCAGGCGGCCCATGCCGGCACCTACACCGTTGTGGCGACGAACTCCGCGGGCACGGCGACCAGTTCACCCGCAACGCTGACGGTCAATTCGGGCGGTGGCGGCGGCTCGGCGCCGACGATCACCCTGCAACCGTTGGACCTGACCGCGCGCGCCGGCAGCACGGTGGCATTCACCGTCACCGCCACAGGCAGCCCGTCGTATCAGTGGCGCAAGGACGGCAGCAATCTCCCTGGCGCCACGGCGGAGGTCCTGGTGTTGGACAACGTGTCCGCGGCGGACGCGGGCTCGTACACCGTCGTCTGCACCGCAGGCGACGCGTCCGTCACCAGCGAAGCCGCGGTGCTGTCGGTCAACAGCCAGCCGGCCAGCCGCATTCGCAACCTCTCGGTGCGCACCAGCCTGGAGGCGGGACGCACGCTCATTGCCGGTTTCGCGACCGTTGGTGAGAAGACGATGCTGGTCCGCGCCGTGGGGCCGACGTTGGCCAACTTCGGGGTGACCAACGCCAACGCGGACCCGGAGCTGGATTTCTACCAGGGGCAGGACCGGATCGATGGGAACGACGACTGGCCGGCGGAGTTGGCGCCGGTGTTTGCGACCAATGGCGCCTTTGCGCTGCCGCAGGGCAGCCTCGACGCCGCCTTGGCGCGCACGGTCTCCGGCCTGCACACCGCCCATGTGCGGGGCGTGCAGACGGGAATCGTCCTGGTGGAGGTGTATGATTCCGGCGGCCCCGGCCGGTTGATCAACGTTTCCGCCCGCAACCGGGTCGGGGTGGGGGCGGACGTGCTGATCGCCGGGTTCGTGATCGACGGTGCCGTTGCCCGCAGTCTGCTCGTCCGCGCGGTTGGGCCCAAGTTGACCGACTTCGGCGTGACCGGTGTGCTCGCCAATCCGAAGCTCGAGATTTTCCGTGCCGTGCCTGGCGGCGATCCCATCCGGATCTCGGAGAACGACGACTGGAACTCCGCCTTTGTTCACATCGCGGCGCGGGCCGGGGCCGCCGGTTTGCCGCTGACGCCCGGCAGTCGCGACGCCACGGTCATCATCACGCTGCCTCCCGGCGCCTATTCCGCCGTTGTCTCCGGCGTCGGCGAAACCACCGGCGAGGCGCTCGTGGAGGTGTACGAGCTGCCGTGAGGGCAGGCTCGCAGAACTCGCCTGCGGAGAAGGGAGAAGGGAGAAAGAGCTGAAGTAGCGAGTAGCGAGTAGCGGGTAGCGAGCATCTCGCGCCCTAAGCGCGAAGGAGGAGCAGGGGGCAAGGCGCAGGGAGCAGGAACGGACCGAAGTAGCGAGTAGCGGGTAGCGAGTAGCGAGCATTTCAATCCTCAAGTGCGAAGATCGACGCGGAGAAGTAACGAAGCTCCCCCGAGTGCTTAAGCTGAGGTATGGATCTCCAACTCCCCGTTCGACCTCTGCGTCCTCGGCGATCTCTGCGGTGAACCTTTCATCTGGTCTTAGCGGCTTCGCGCCTTCGCGCTTAAGGATTGAGTGCCGGGATGCTCGCTACCCGCTACCCGCTACTTCAGCATCAACTTCCAACTTAAACTCGCCGCAGGCGCCTGCCGCAGGCGATTCCTGCTCCCTTCTCCTTGCTCCAGCAGCGGAGGCTCTGCCGACGCTGTCAAAGTTTCCGCTGGCCCATGGCACAATTGACGGGCAAAGCTGGTCGTCTTTCGGCCATGCTTCGTCTCCGTCCCCTTTTTGCGCTTCTGGTGGTCCCCACCGCCGCCGCGCTCGCTCAAACCCCGTCCGCCACCAACGCGATCCCGAATCAGTCGATTTCGACGACGAGTGCGCCGGCGGAGATCGACCTGGGACAACATTTTACGTACACCGGCGTCACGGGCTCGATCGCCCGGTTTGAGACGGTCCTCGGCGACTTCGACGTGGAACTGCTCGATTCCATCGCCCCGAAGCACGTCGAGAACTTCAAGGCCTACGCCAACGACGGCCCGTCGACGACCGAAACGGTCACCAACGAGGATGGCACCCAGTCGACGGTCCGGCACGTCCGCAACTACGACAATTCCTTTATCCACCGCTCGTCCTCGCTCGAGCTGACCGACGCCGGTGCCCCCGACATCTCCAAACCCGCCAAGGTGCTTCAGGGCGGCAGCTTCAAGATCGATGACGACGGCATCCGGAAGCAGATTCGCGCGAAGGACTCGGTCGAGCTCGAGTACAAGGAGCCAAACGCCCGCGGAACCCTCGCCGCCGCCCGCGGCAGCGCCGTCAACAGCGCGAACAGCGGCTGGTTCTTCAACCTGGCCGACAACTCCACCGCGCTGGGCCAGACGAATGGGCAGGGTGGATACACGGTTTTCGGCAAGGTCCTGGGTTCCGGCCTCGAGGTGCTCGACGCCCTCGGCGCGTTGCCCCGTTTCCACTACAGCGAGTCCTTCGGCGAGTTTCCGCTGCGCAACTACACCAGCGGACCGGTGAAGGATGAGCACCTGGCCCTGCTGGAGCGGGTGCGCGTGCTGCCGATCCAGCCGGCCGCCGATGGCAGCACTCCAGGTGTCCTCATCTATTCCGTGACCACCTCGTCGAGTGGAATCGTTGAGCCCAAGCTGGTCGGTCGCACGCTGCAGCTGACGCCCCGCGCTCCCGGCACGGCGACGATCACCGTCTCCGCGCGTGATGCCCGGAACAACTCGGTAAACTCCAGCTTCACCGTCGCAGTGACCGCCGGCGGCCCGGTCATCACAACGCCGCCCGTCAGCCAAACCGTGCCCCCGGGCGGGACTGCCACGTTCTCCGTCGCCGCGACCGGCGCCGGCACGCTGGCGTATCAGTGGCGCAAAAACGGGGTCGACATTCCCGGTGCGACGCAGGCGACGCTGACACTCGCGAACCTGAGCGCGGGTGATGCGGGCAACTACACCGTGGCGGTCACCAACAGTCTCGGCACCACAGTCAGCCGCGCGGCCACCCTGATCGTCGCGCAGCCGTCGGCCGGTGGCCTGGCCAATCTTTCCGTCCGCGGCCACGGTCAGCAGTTCATCGTCGGATTCGTCACCGAAGGTGGCAGCCAAAACGTCCTGTTGCGCGCGGTGGGTCCGACGCTCAGCGCCAGCTACGGGCTGTCGGGCGCGATGGCCGACCCGCAGGTCTCACTCGGCGGCAGCTCCAACAACGATTGGGGGTCCGATTCGCGCGAAGCGCTGCAGGCGGCTTTCTCGAAAGTTGGCGCCTTCCCGTTCTCCGCTGATGACAGCAAGGACGCGGCGCTGATCGCCTCCGTCTCCGGCGTGAATACCGCCCTGATCACGCCGGCGAGCGGCGGTGCGGGCATTGTGCTGGCCGAAGTGTACACCTTGCGCGAAGGCGCCGGCCGCCTGGTCAATGTTTCCGCCCGCGCCCATGTCGGCCGCGAAGCCAACGTGCTCATCGCCGGCTTTGTGATTGATGGCAACGTTCCGCGGCGCGTGCTGATCCGCGCGGTCGGCCCGACGCTCGGAACGAAGTATGACGTGCCCAACGTCCTAGCGAACCCGGTGCTGGAGCTCTATCGCACGGTCAACGGCCAGAACGAACTCATCGCGACCAATGACGACTGGGGCACCGACGACGAAGTGGTGAACGGCCCGGCGATCGGTTTCCCGCTGGATGCCGGCAGCGCCGACTCCGCGTTGCTCGTGACGCTCGCGCCAGGCGTCTACTCCGCCCTCGTCCGCGGCTTCGCCGAATCGACCGGCGAGGCGCTGGTCGAAGTTTACGAGGTTCCGTAGGCCGGCTCGCTTGGGCGGGGCGGTTGGAGCACGGAACGGATTTGTTCACCACAAAGGCACAAAGAGCACGAAGGAGGAGTAGAGAAGCTCGGTTCATCCCCCGCCGCCCGGTCGATCAGACTCTGTATAAGAATTGTTGAATCGAGTTTTGTGTCCTTCGTGTCTTCGTGGTGAATCCGGCTTGGGCGGCTTCCATTTCATGCTAACGGTTTCCTGATGCCGCGATTCTCGTACACCGCCCGCGATCACAAGGGACAGTCCGTGGCCGATATGGTCGAGGCGCCGACGCGGAAGGATGCCCTGCGGCTGCTGAGTGCGCGGGGGTTGCAGCCGCTCCGATTGACCGAGCAGACGACGGCCGCGCCCGCCAAGGCGAAGAGCAAACCTGCGGCCACCGCCACGCCTCCGTCCACGCGCCGGCCGGCGATTCAGGCGCCGGCGGCCCGGCAGCTGCGCCGCGCGGGCGGGAGCAAACTCGGGCGCGCGCACCGGCTGCCGTTCCTACAGGCGTTGCACGATCTCACCACAAGCGGGCTCTCCGCGGGTGAGGCGGTTCGGTTGTTGTCCCAACGTCTGAAGGATCCGGCGCTGCGCGGATTGAGCAACGGACTCTGGGACCGGATCAGCGAGGGCGCCGCACTCTCGCGGGCGATGGGTGACTACCCGCAGGTTTTTGACGAGGCCACGCTCAACCTGCTGCAGGCCGGTGAGGCGACGGGCAGCCTGAATGACACCCTGACGCGCCTGATCGAGCACCTGACCGAGCAGAAGGAGCTGCGGCGCCAGGTCGCGTCATCGCTCGCGTACCCGGCCTTCATGATGGTCGTCTCGGGCGGCGTCATTCTGTTCTTTCTGTTCTTCCTCCTGCCGCGCTTGCAGACGCTGCTGTCCGCGCTGGGCGGCGAACTTCCTCCCGCGACCCGGCTGCTTGTCGGCATGTCGGATTTCGCGCTGCACTACGGCTTGTTTGTGGTCATCGGCGTCGTCTTTGGTGCGCTCTCGTTCTGGCGCTGGCGGGCGACCGAAGTGGGGCGGCTCACCACCGACGGCTGGGCGCTGCGGCTGCCCGTTCTGGCGCAGTACCACGTCGCGCAAACCGTGCTCTCCTTCAGCCAGACGCTTTCCGTGTTGCTGGAGAACGGCATCACGACCGCGGAAGCGCTGCGGATGACCGAGAAGCAAATCCAGAATCGCGTTCATCGTGCGGCGTTTGATGCGGCCACGGATCGCGTGCTCGAGGGTGAGGCGCTCTCGGCCGCGCTGACCCGCACGGGCTGTTTTCCCGACCTGGTGCTGGACCAACTCGCGGTGGGTGAGAACACCGGCAATGTTGTGCCGGCGCTGAAGAAAGTCGCGGCCACCTACCGCAAGGAGCTCGCGCGCCAGCTCAACGTTTTCACCCGTGTGATTGCCAGCGCCGTGCTGCTCGGCGTCTTCGTTTTCGTCGGCTTCATCGCTTACGCCATCATCACCGCCGTCTTCCAGCTCAGCTCCAGCTTTAGTATGTGAGAGGCAACGTTCGGCGGAGCCTCCGTTGCTGGAGAAAGGAGAAGGGAGAAGGGAGAATGAACGGACCGAAAGTAGCGAGTAGCGGGTAGCGAGTAGCGAGTAGATCGGACTCAGAACCTAAGCGCGAAGACGCGAGGATGCGAAG
>JAEWIY010000232.1 GCA_023386835.1 Verrucomicrobiota bacterium | reverse complement strand
AGCAGGAACGGACCGAAGTAGCGAGTAGCGTGTAGCGAGTAGATCGGACTCAGAAGCTAAGCGCGAAGACGCGAGGATGCGAAGATGGCGCAAAGGGGAGATGGAGATCCGGAGCCTAACCTGTGGTTTCCGTTCAGGAGTCCTGCTTCTCCAACCATTCCGCTCTGATTTTGCGTCCTCGGCGATCTTTGTGGTGAATTCGTTCTTCGCGAGACCTTCGCGGCTTCGCGGCTTCGCGCTTAAGGATTGGCTGCCGGGATGCTCGCTACTCGCTACTCCAGCATCAACTTCCGACTTAAACTCGCCGAAGGCGCCAGCCGCAGGCGCTTCCTGCTCCTTGCTCCTTTCTCCCTTCTCCAAGCAGGCGAGGCTAGCCGAGCCTGTCCTACTTCTCCGTCACCGTGATGACGCGGAGGACTTCGTCGAGGGTGGTGTGGCCGGCTTTGACCTTTTCCCAGCCGGACTGCTGCAAGGTGCGCATGCCGTGCTTGCGGGCGACCTGCGTCAACGTGCGCGTGCTCTCGCGCTGGAGCACGAGTTCGTGCAGTTCGTCGTTCAACCGGAAGATTTCGAAGATGCCGATCCGGCCGCGGTAGCCCGTGCCGCGGCAGCGGTCGCAGCCCACCGGTGACTTGAGCGCGGTGACCAGATCCGCCTCCGCCGGATCGAGGCCGAGGATCGCGAGCGAATCGCGCAGCTTGAGGTGGTGCACCGGACTTTCCCGGCTGCACTCCGGGCACAGGCGGCGGACCAGGCGTTGCGCAATCACGAGCTCGATCGCCGACGCGACGAGGAAGGGCTCGATGCCCATGTCGACGAGGCGCGTGATCGCTCCAGGCGCGTCGTTCGTGTGCAGCGTTGAAAAGACCAAGTGACCCGTCAGCGAGGCGCGGATCGCGATGTCGGCTGTTTCGCGGTCACGAATTTCACCGACCATGATCACGTCCGGGTCCTGGCGCAGCACGTGGCGCAGCGCGCTGGCAAACGTCAGGCCAATCTCGTTACGGACCTGCAGCTGGTTCACGCCCTCGATCTCGTACTCGATCGGATCCTCGATCGTCACGATGCGCAGGTCGGTCGAGTTAATCTTCCGCATGAACGCATTCAGCGACGTCGATTTTCCGGAGCCCGTCGGGCCCGTGACGAGGATGATGCCGTGCGGGTAATCGAGGATCTTCGTGATGATGTCCTGCTCGTGCTGGCTCATGCCGAGCTTCTCCATCGTGAACGCCTGCTTCTTCTGGTTGAGCAGACGCAGCGAGATCGACTCGGCGTAGATCGTCGGAAACGTGGAGACGCGGATGTCCAACACGGTCCCGTTGGCGCGGAAGTTGATGCGGCCATCCTGCGGCAGGCGGCGCTCGGAGATGTTGAGGCGCGCCATGATCTTGAGGCGCGAGATGATCGCGTCCTGGAAGCGCAGCAGGTTCTCCGGCACCGGCACGGGCACGAGCAGGCCATCCACGCGGTAACGGATGCGCAGCTGCCCTTCCTGCGGCTCGAAGTGAATGTCGGTCGCTTCGTCGGAGATCGCCTGCGTGATGACGTCGGTGACGAAACGCACCACCGCAGCGTCCTCGTCGACCACCTCCGCCGCGGCGGCCGTGGGCTCGGGCGCGAGGAAGTCCTCGTCGCCGTCCTCGAGCGAGCCGGCGCCGACACCGAAGTGCTCGATGATCAACTGATGGACACGTTCCGCCACCGCGAGGTGCCAGACAACCGGGCGGGCGGTGAACGTCCGTATCCAGTCCGCCATGACGTCATCCGGAAGCCAGGCGCACGCCAGGTGCAGGGGCGTTCGCTCATCCTCCGCCCCCTCCGTTCCTTCTCCCTTCTCCTTTCTCCTTTCTCCACCGCTTTCGATCGGCAGCACCTGGTACTCGTGCACCAGCCGGGCCGGCAGCAGGCGCAGCGACGCTTCGTCGGCGCGCAGATCCGACGCGACATCGAGGCCGGCAGAGACCGCAAGTGCGGCCAGCACGGTCGGCTCGGGCTGGCCCAAGGCGGCCGCAAGGGCGGCGACCCGCTGGCGCCGCGGCGCCTCCAGCACCGCCTGCCGTTTCTCATCACTCAACTGGCTGGCGATGGCAGGCGGAAGCGATTCAGCGAGAAGCGAAGACATGGGCGGAAGTAGCGAGTAGCGGTTCGCGGGTAGGGAGCAATTTCACCACAAAGGCACAAAGGGCACAAAGTGGAAGATGGATCCTTTTCTAGGACCGAATCAGTGCATTCTTTTTGGCTGATGACGGACAGGGCCCGTTCTCGTGTCCATCGTGCCTTTGTGCTAAATAAGGGTTCGAACCTTAATCCTTAAACTTAAACTTACACCTTAAACTGACCGGCGGTGGAGCCGCCGGTCATGCCGCCGGTCATCTCGGGCCGCGGCGCACGGGGGCGCGGCGGGAGTTGTCCTCGTTTTCGTCGCGGGGCGCGTCGGGATTGAGCGCGCGGTGCACGGCGCGTTCCTGCGGTCCGCCCTGGATCCGGCGAAGCGCCTCGGCGTTGTCCGCGGCGGAGTTGGTCAGCACCACCGGACGCAGGAAGAAGATCAGGTCGGTCTTTTCGTTGGTGCGGGTGCGGCCGCCGAGCAGGTCACCGATGATCGGGATCGGGCCGAGCCGGCTCCGGTCGCGGTTGGTCGTGTCGCGCTGCAGGCCGCCGAGCACGATGATCTCGCCGTTGCGCACGGAGACAAACGACTCGGTTTCGCGCTTGCCGATGATCGGCTGCGGATTGCCGTCGATCGTCGTGTTGCGAAGCACGTCGGAAACGACCTGCGTGATCTCGAGCTGCACCGAGCCATCGTCGCCGATGAGTGGTGTCACCTTAAGTTCGATACCGACTTCGCGGCCGGTGACGGTGGAGCGATAACCGTAACCCGCCGTGCCGCCGGTGCCGCCGCCGGCCACGTCCGGCAGGTAGCTGCTGATGACCGGCGTCTCCTGACCGACGAAGATCCGCGCCTCCTTGTTGTGCGTCGTGACGATCGCCGGAACGGAGAGGATGTTGGCGTTGCTCTTGGTGGCCGAGGAGCCGAGCGAAATGATGCCGGTCAGGTCGTAGCCGCGACCATCCCGGATGATCTGCGTGAAGCCGGTGGCGTTGCCCTCGGCGTCGAAGCCGCCGGTGCGGAAGCCGGGACCCGACGCGGCAAAGCCGATCAGGCGGCCGTTCTCGACCTGCAGGCCGAGCGTGTCGATGCCGGTCGAGCTATTATTGCTCAACGTCACTTCGACGATCACGACCTCGATGCGCACCTGGGCGAGCAGCACGTCGACCTTCTCGACGAGTTCGCGGATCAAACGAATGTCATCGACCGTGCCGCTGACGACCACGGCGTTGCTGCGCTCGTCGGCGAGCACGGTGACGTAGGTGCTGAATTCGCTGCTCGCGACGCCGAGATCACCGGCATTGACCGTGGCGACGGGTTGCGCCTGCGGTTCGGGTGACGGCTGGTTGGCCACCTGGCCCGGGCGCACGGAGCCGGTGGCGCGTTGCGAGGCGGCGTTCTGGCCGGAAACGAGCTGGCTGATCAGGTTGGCGACGTCGGGCGCGGCGGCGTGCTTAAGCGGGATGACCTCGTTGCGCGTGTTCGGGTCGGCTTTGACGTCGAGCTTCGCGATCAGGTTGTCGAAAAAGTCGTGCAACCGCGGGTCGGCGATGACGACGACCTGGTTGGTGCGGTCGTCGGCGTTGAACGACGTGCTGCTGCCCATCTGCTGCTGCAGCGTGCCCTGCATGATCGTGCGCATCTTGTTCACCAAGTCCGAGGCCTTGGCGAACTGGAGCGAGTAGAACTTCGGCTCCATGCCGGCGGTGACGGGCCGGTCGAGCTGGTTCACGAGCAACTCGATCCGTTGCAACGTGCTGATGGAATCGGTGATCAGCGCGGCGTTGGCCTTGTCGAACAGGACCGCGCCACCGAGCTGCGGGTTGAGCAAGTTGCTGACGGTCGGGAAGAATTCGACCGCGCGCAGAAACTCGAGCGTGAACACTTTCGAGGCGATGCGACCCGACGGCGGCAACGTGAGCGTCGAGCCCTCGATGAGCTCGGGCGATTCCACGCGCATGTTGGGCAGCTGCATGACCTTCAGGAAACGGTCGCCCAGCGGAGCGATGCCGATGCCGTTCATCGCGAGCACCGTCTCGAGCGCGAGCAGCGCCTGTTCGGGCGGCATCGGGTTCGCGGCCTCGAGGTGCACCGTGGTGCCGGGCAGGCTTTGCGGGCGCAGGACGATCCGGCCCGTGAGCATCTCGATCAGCTGCAGCACCGCGTCGAGCGGAGCCTCAGGCAGAACGATCGGTATTGGGTCAGTGGTGACCGGCGTCAGTCCCGACAACGAGCTCGGGGCGGAAGTTTCGATCTGGGCCGGGAGGATCGGCGTAGCGGCGGCCAGAGCCAGGGCGGACAGGCTCGAGCGAAGAAGGCACAGGCGCATGCGGCAGGAAGAACGAGGGAACGGAGTGGGCCGGAGCAGCGGATCAGAAGTTAAAGCACACGGGTTGTAAACGGCGATATGAGCACCGCCGGGCTCGGGCAGACAGGGCCCCCGGGCAAAATGTGCCGGATTCTTTTACCCAGCTCGCCGGTCGCCTCCGGCGAGTTTCAGCCGGAAGTTGAAGTTTGAGGAGTAAGCCCGGAGCGAAGCGCAAAGACGCTAAGCCGTTAAGGCCGGAGCGAAGTTATCCCGGAATGTGTTCACCACTAAGGCACAAAGGACACGAAGGAAGTAGCGAGTAGTTCGGACTCAGAACTTAAGCGCGAAGCCGCAAAGCCGTTAAGGTCGGAGCGAGGAGTAGTCTCCGAACCAGCTGTTCCGACGGTCGGTTCCTTCTCCCATCTCCAGCCTCGTCAGAGGCTCTCCCCTTTCGTGTCCTTCGTGCCTTTGTGGTGGTGAAGCTTGGTTCGGGGCCTTACACCTTAAACTTTAGCTTCCGACTTAAACTGACGGCCGGTGGAGCCGGCCGTCATCCAATGGTCGACGAGGACCAAGGCGGCCATGGCTTCAACGATCGGGACGGCGCGGGGGACGACGCAGGCGTCGTGACGCCCGCGGCCCATCAATTCGGTCGCGACACCGGTCGTGTCGACGGTCGCCTGCGGGCGCAGGATCGTGGCGGTGGGTTTAAAGGCGACGCGGAAGACGATCTCCTCGCCGTTGCTGATCCCGCCCTGCACGCCGCCCGAGCGATTCGTGACGGTGCGGATCTGGCCGTCGCGGTTTTCAAACAAATCGTTGTGCTCGGAACCCCGTTGGCGCGCACCGGCGAACCCGCTGCCGATTTCGAAGCCCTTCGTCGCCGGCAGGGACAGCATGGCCTTGGCGAGGTCGGCCTCGAGGCGATCAAAAACCGGTTCACCGAGCCCGGCCGGCACGTTGCGAATGCGGCACTCGATCACACCGCCGACGGAGTCACCCTCGCTGCGCACGGCCTTGATCCGCTCGATCATGGCGGCGGCGGTCTCCGGGTGAGGACAGCGGACCGGCGTGGCTTCGACTTGGGCGAGAGTGGGGAACTCGGTCAGCGCTTCGGCCGGCACCACCAGGTCGTGGATTTGCGTGATGAAGGCGCGGATCTCGATGCCTGCGCCGAGCGTCAGGACTTTTTTAGCAATGGCGCCGGCGGCAACGCGACCGATCGTTTCGCGGGCGGAGCTGCGTCCGCCGCCACGATGGTCGCGGATGCCGTACTTGGTTTGGTAGGTGAAATCGGCGTGGGAGGGGCGGAACTTGTCGCGCATCTCGTCGTACGCGCCCGGCCGCTGGTCGGCGTTGCGCACGAGCATGGAGATCGGCGTCCCGGTCGTCATGCCTTCGAAGAGGCCCGACAGGATCTCGACCCGGTCTTCTTCCTTGCGGGGTGTGACGATGTCACTCTGGCCGGGCCGGCGACGATCGAGTTCCGCCTGGATTTCCTCGACGCTCAGGGGCAACCGCGACGGGCAACCATCCACGACCACGCCGATGGCGGGTCCATGGCTCTCTCCCCACGTGCTGATGCTGAAGAGCTTCCCAAACGTGTTGCCCATGCGTGACCGGCGACGTTCAAGCCCCGGCGGAGAAGGATCAAGTGAAAGTTTTCACCACAAAGGCACGAAGCTCACAAAGAACGGACCGGCGGTGCCAGTGTCCTCATCCTCATCTTTTGATCGGAGATGTGACTGCTGACGACGCGCTTGAGGTTCGCTCGGGATTTCGGTCGAAACCTTCGTGCTCTTCGTGCCTTCGTGGTGAATGGGCTCGATACGGTCGTGTTTTGCGCTCGGGGCGAAAGTCGTGTAGAGCGTCGCACTTATGCCCAACGAGAAACCACTGCTCTACGTCATCCTCGGCGCCACCGGCTCGGGCCGGCGCGAAGTCCTGGCCGACCTGATCGAGGGTGGGCTGGCGGGTGATGCCGCCGCGCAACCCCTGGTGCTGGTGGCCGCGGGTGAGCCGGATTCCGTCGCCCAGGCGCGGTTGCCACGATTGACCCGTTGGGAGGCGAACGAGACCGCGCTGCACATTGACCTGCCGGAGGCCGCGACGCATGTGTTCTTCGTCACCGACGGGCGTGTCAACCCGATCGACCAGATCGAGCAGCTGAAACCCTGGGCGGCCGCGGCGGGGCTGGAGGTCGCCCGCGTCATTTGCGTCGTCAACTGCCGCCTGGCCGAGGGCAACCCGCCGCTGCTGACGTGGTACGATGCTTGTATCCATTTTGCGGATGTCGTCCTGCTGCACCAGCGCGAAGGCGTCTCCAACAAGTGGATGTCGGACTTTCGGGCGCGCTATGAGGACCAGTTTTTCCCGTGCCTGTTTGAGCTGGTGAAGGACGGCCGGGTGAAAAACCCGCCGCTGCTGCTCGAGCCGCAGGCTCGCCGGATTTCGCATTACTTCGACGAGGAGGTCGACTGGGTGATCGAAGGCGGCGCGGACGAGGAAGTGGCAGAAGGCGACGAGGAGATCACCGCCGCTCCCGAGGTCGACCCGTACCTGGAACGGCGCGCCGGCGGACGCCGCGCCAAGGAGATCCCCGACATCGCGCAATTCCTGCCAAGCTAATCGGAAGTTTCACCACGAAGGCACAAAGGCCACGAAGGCCAGACCGTTCGAGTTGTTGACCACTGGGATCAGAGGAACATGGCTTCCCAACTTTGTGTTCTTCGTGACTTCGTGGTGAAATTGCTGGTTTTGGGAGGCTTGTCATTGTGGAAGGATTTCCGCTTAAACGGCGACCTCGGCCCTGTGCTGAGGCGCGCCCTCGTGGCGGAATGGTAGACGCTGGAGACTTAAAATCTCTTGCCCGGAAGGGCGTGCCGGTTCGAGCCCGGCCGAGGGTACGCGCGTTCGCCTGCGGCGAATTGATCGAATTCACCACAAAGGCACAAAGAACACGAAGCACGCACTGCTGTTTTAGCGCTCCTTCGACTTTGCAAACGACCGCCCATCCGGAATGGAAGAGATTTGGGCGCAGTCCTTGGGGGTCCTAACTCGGTCGATCTTCGTGGCCTTTGTGCCTTGGTGGTGAAACTCCGGATTGAACAATCGTCGCCATCGCGTCTTCGCGCTTAGGGATTGCTGCCTGAGATGCTCGCTACCCGCTACTCGCTACGCGCTACTCCCTTCGTGTCCTTTGTGCCTTGGTGGTGAAACTCCGGATTGAACAATCGTCGCCGTCGCGTGCGAATGGCGACACATGAAGATCGGTTTGATGGGCGGGAGCTTTGATCCGGTGCACTTTGGGCACCTCATCGCGGCACAGGATGCCGTCGAGCAACACCAGCTGGACCGCTTGATCCTCGTGCCCGCCGCCCAGGCTCCGCTCAAACCGCAGGAAGTCAGCTCGAGCGGGCCCGACCGGCTGGCCATGCTGCGCGCCGCCACGGATTGGGACCACCGGTTCGAGGTGTCGGACCTGGAGATCCGCCGGGGTGGGGTGAGCTACACGATCGATTCGGTCCGGCACTTCCGCGCGCAGTTTCCGAACGACGACCTTTTCTGGATCATCGGGGGTGACCAACTGCCGAAACTGCACCTGTGGCGGTCGATCGAGGAGCTGGCGCAACTCGTCGAGTTCATCTTCCTCGAGCGGCCCGGGCACCCGCCGAAGCCCGCGCCCACGACGATTCCGGGGCTGCGGTTGCATCGGTGTGACGGCCATCTGATCGAGATCAGCTCGACCGAGTTGCGCGACCGGGTGCGCCGCGGGCTCTCGCTGGACTACTTCGTCCCGCACAAGGCCATTGTTTACATTCGGGAAAAGCAGTTGTACCGGTGAGCCCGGAAAAATCCTGCATGTCCGCCCGCTCTGCCTCCACCGCCGCCGCGCCCACCGCCTCCTCCCGTCCGTCCGCTCAAGCGCCGGGCGACGAACGTACCGAAAACCTGCTGCGCGACGTCGTGCGGGCCCTCGATGACAAGAAGGCGAACGACCTGCGGGTCCTGCGTGTCACCGAGCAGTCGAGCATCACCGACTACCTGGTGCTGGCGACCGGTAACGCGGACACGCACCTGCGGGCGTTGCGCATCGAGCTCGAGAAGGTGCTCGACGGTGCCGGCGCGAAGATCGCGGGCATGGAGACGGGCGACGGCAGCGGCTGGCTCGTCGTCGACGCGTACCAGATCATGATCCACCTTTTCCTGCCGGCCCAGCGCGAGACGTATCGCCTGGAGCAGCTCTGGCAGGACGCCCAGGAACTCGACGTCGCGAAAATGCTCGCTCCGGCCGAGGCGCCGAAGCCCGCGGCCAAGAAGAAGCGCGCGACGAAGTCAGCCGCGCCGAAGAAGAAGACTCCCGCCAAGAAGGCCCCCGCCGCGAAAAAGAAGCCCGCCGCGAAGAAGACGAGCCGGAAGAAAAGTAGCGAGTAGCGAGTAGCGGGTAGCGAGTAGGACGGATCCAAGCCTAAGCGCGAAGACGCCAAGTCGCTAAGTTCGCCGCGAAGGAAGATGGGCTTCCGAACCGCCTGCTCGCCTTCGGCGAGTTGAAGTTCGGAGTTAAAGTTTAGGGAGTAAGTCCGAAACCGGGTTCACCACACTCGAGCGAAGCGACAGTCCGCCAAGGCACAAAGGACATGGAGTAGCGAGTAGCGGGTAGCGAGTAGATCAGACACCCAGAGCTAAGCGCGAAGCCGCAAAGATCTCTGGCGAAGCTCTGGACTCATCACACAGTCACCGAGACATAAAGTCGGATCCTGACGTCATGAATTGAGATCGGTCACGAAGGCCGGATTGGACTCCATGCCTCTGTGCCTCCGTGGTGAAAAGTCACACCTTTGTGCTCTTTGTGTCTTTGTGGTGAATACGTTCTGGTGAAACTCAGAACGCATACCCGACGGAGCTCGTGATGCGCTGGTCGTCGCGTAGGGCTGGATTGGCCACGGTGGCGTCGTACTCGAATTCGAAACGCAGGTTGGCCGAGATCTTCTCCGTCACCTTGCCCTGCAAGGTCGTGTTGAAGCGCAGGCGGTAGTTGCCGGGCGTCGTGCCGAGGGCGGCGCCGGAGTGCGTGCGGGTGCCAAGCGAGTACACGGCGTTGGCGTTTTGCGTCAGTGTGATCCGGCCGTTGATCTTCCAGGTGTAGTCCTCGAACGCCTCGATCAGGTAGGCCCAGCCATCCTCCGTCAGCGGGCTTTCGCGATACTGGGCGGTGACACCGGTGCCGACGTTGAACACGTGCCGGGGACGATCGAAGACCTTGTAACCGAGACCGACGTTCTGCTCGGCGTTGATGTCGATCAGCTTGACCTGGTCGCGGTAGCCCGACGTGACGGACTGGCCGAACATCCGGTCCGTGATGTCGCGCCGCCAGCGGAACGAGCCGTCGAGACGATCGTTGGAGGTGACATTGCCGGTTTCGGCGTAGAGGGCGCGACCCTCGAAGCGCAGGCGGGTCTTCTGGCCAAAGCGCCGTTCGGCCTCGCCGCGCAGGGAAACGTCGACGCGGTCGTTGCGGCCGCTCTGCTGGACGAAGCCGGCCTCAACCTTGCCTTTCCAACGTTCGGCGTCCTTCGCCAGCGCGGCCGGTTTGACGGACGGTGGTGGCGGCGGCCGGACTTGGGCGGGCGGCGCTGGAGTGGGTGGGGTGGCGGGTTTCGTCGTGGTGGTTGCGGCCGGCTTGGCCGGAGCCTGGGTGACGGCGACCGGCTCCTTCGGCTGTTGCGGCGGCAGACCGGCGAGGACTTCCGGCGAGGTGTCCGGCACGTTGCGAACGACTTCGACGTTGGCGGCGGGCACCTCGAGTTCGCCCAACATTTCGGAGACGAAACGGACCTTGCCGCCCTCCTGGGAAATCACCTTGCCGCTGATCCGGTCACCGTTCGCGAAACGCAGCTCGTCGCGCGCGAAGGCGGTTCCCGCAAGCCCCGCCAGCAGCGCCAGCCCAACGGCAAGGCGGCAAAAGGGGCGGAAACGGCGGATCATCGGTGGAACCGAAAACGTGGAGCGGAAAATGCGAAGCCAAAAAACCCTGAGTGCCCGGAAAAAAAGGGTGAATTCAGTAGCGAGTAGCGGGTAGCGGGTAGCGAGTAGGTCAGACACCCGGAACTAAACGCAAAGCCGCGATGACGCGCAGGCGTTTCTCCCCCCCTCCGTTCGATCTCTGCGTCCTTGGCGATCTCTGCGGTGAACGGTTTTAGGATCGGCCGCCCGGTGTCACTCGCCGGAGGCGCATGCCGAAGGCGCTGGATTGAGTGACTCGCTAAAGGAACTGGGGACTTGGGTCGAAAGAGGACGCTGCGTTCAGCGATTGCCCCCTTTCCGATGAAACTCTCCGTCGTCATCCCCTGCTACAACGAAGCCGGAACGATTCGTCGCCTCGTGGAGACCGTGCGGGCGGCGCGGCCGGCCGACCTCGAGATGGAGATCATCGTGGTCAACGACTGCTCGCGAGATGGCACCCGGGAGGTCCTTGAAGGCGAGCTCTCGAGCCTGATCGACCAGGTGATTCATCACCCGGTGAACCGCGGCAAGGGAGCGGCGCTGCGGACCGGTTTTGCCGTGGCGACGGGCGACATCGTGGTGGTGCAGGATGCCGACCTCGAGTACGACCCGCGCGAATACCCGAACCTTTTGCGGCCGATCCTGGACGGAAAGGCCGACGTGGTGTTCGGCTCGCGGTTCATGGGCGGGCAGGCCCACCGGGTGGTCTATTTCTGGCACATGCTGGGCAACAAGTTCCTGACGCTGCTCTCGAACATGATGACCAACGTGAACCTCACCGACATGGAAACGTGCTACAAAATGTTCCGTCGGGAGGTGCTGCAGCAGATCGAGTTGGAGGAGGACCGGTTTGGGATCGAGCCCGAGCTGACGGCGAAGGTGGCCCGGCTTGGCGTGCCGATCTACGAGGTCGGCATCTCCTACTACGGCCGCACGTACGCCGAGGGCAAAAAGATCGGCTGGCGGGACGGTTTCCGGGCGATCTACGCGATCCTGAAATACAACCTCCGCCCGGCTCCCCGGCGGCTTGCGGCGCCGGCACAGGCCCACTTGCCGGAGGCGCCGACGGTTCAGGAAACGTCGCCGGCTTGAAAATTCGGGTGGTCTAGAGCGACGAACGGGACGGCTTTTTGATGCCTTTTTTGACGTCCTTTTGCGGGTGCGGGCCCGACTGTACCCAGCCATTTAATCCCTTGATCCCGACCTATCTTGGGTGGTCTCCCTCAGGTGCTCCCGTACGTAGTTTTGACGGTTCGTTCACACACTCAAGTCTTGCGAGAAGCGACCGATTAGCCCTGACTGCATACACTGCTCGCATTTGAGCGTGTATTATCCCGTCATCCAGTAACTAGCATATATCCTATGAAAGGTCTCAAGCGTTCCAACAAGGGCTTTACCCTCGTTGAAATCATGATCGTCGTCGTCATTATCGGCCTCCTGGCTGCCATGGCGATCCCCGCGTTCCAAAAGGTCCGCCGTAACTCGATCAAGAGCACGATGGACAACGACGCTCGTCAAATTGCCGCCGGCGCCCAGCAGTACTATCTTGAGCACGGCACCACGACTGTCGCGCTCGTATACAACACCACTGATGGCACCGTCACCGGTGACCTCGCTGAGTACGTGAAGCAGGTGAGCAAGAAATACAGCTCTTTCCCGACTACACTTCAGGTGGACTCCACATTTACCATTGTGCACCCAGTTGTAGGCACCGGCGAGTACAATCCGGAAGGCCAGCTTAGCACGTTTACATTTAACCCGTAACTCGGCCCGGGTTTAGCATTCGCCGCATGCATCCAGCATGCGGCTTTTTTTTTATCTATGATGATCAGATGATGCGCCTCCAATGGCTATGCGGACGATGTAAGCAAACCAGACAGCGACAACTATTGTTGGCGCTGGCTGTGGCCTTTGTTGCCGCAGTTGGGCTTGTGACCGTAACAGGGTCCTATGCGGTTCAACTCTACCGGCAGACTGCCTACTGGGCTTACTGGGGTGTGACAGCCCTGATACTTGGGAATATTTGGAGACTCATCCGACAAAGCAACTTCGGCGGGTGGAGGCGCTCTGAGGTTGTCTCTGCAGGCTTGGTAATCCTGTTTGCTGTATGGATGGCGTTTGGAGTCCAAGACGGGGGCCTGCGTATCATCAACGACGACACTTTGCAGGTTCAAACGTCCCGGCAGCTCTACGTCGACCGTGAGGCAGGAATACTAAATCGGGCACATTGGATCGGCCCCCAGTTCGTTGATCTCGACTTACAGGTGGACAAACGGCCGGCCTACTTCGCTTGGTTGGTGGCGCTTGTTCACACCGTTAAGGGGTACAGTTTCGAAAATGCAGTCCTAGTCAGTCGGCTTAGCTATGTCGCATTAGCAGCGATATTATTCATTGCCGGGCGTGAGCTGCACCGAGAATGGGGAGGCGTCTTGCTTTCGCTTCTAGTTTCGGTGGTTCCCTTAATTGTCCATCACGCAAATGGGCCGGGTTTTGAGGTTTTCAATCTTACGGCGATCGCTTCCGTGTGGTGTGCAGGGATTGTTGCCGTAAAGACCCGGTCCTCGACCGGACTTTCACTACTTGCCGCGTTGGCTGTGATGGCAGCAAATGTGCGATACGAAAGCGTTTTGATCCTAATGCCGGCCGCAGCGATCACGCTCTATACGTGGAAGCTGAATCGCCGTCCTTGCATTACATGGACAATGATTGCTTGTGCGCCACTCATGTTGCCGCGACTATGGCTGCAACATGTTTTTGAGGCTGCTGGAACTTGGCAGCTTGAGTCTAAACCCGAAGCGGCGGGTGTGGCCTTCAGTGTGAGCTACTTTTACGAAAACCTGGGCAGGGCTCTAAATTTTTTCCTCTCAGACCGCCCTTCCGATGGAAACTTCGCGCCTCTCTTTGTTGCAGGTTTTGTAGCAATACCGTTTTGGCTACTTGCGGCGTACAAGGAACGTAGGAACGGGTTCGGTGGCGAAGTTATGTGTGTCACATATATAATGTGGATGATGCTCACGCTTCATCTGGGGCTGATGATGGTCTACTTTTGGGGGCATTTTGACGATCTCGCGACCCAACGGCTGGCAATTCCTGAGATGCTTTGGCTTGCTATACCTATAGTAGGGGTCCTCGCAATTTTGCGGACACCTACAAAGATTTGGTGCTGCGGGGTGGTTGCCCTGCTAATTTATGCTTTTAGTTTCGCGGCGCCAGCACTCCGTGCCAACGATCTGCTTCTGCATAATCGTGCGGCATTTTTGCATGAACGATTGCGTCGTTGGAGCGAACATAATCGATCAACACACAGGCTCGTGGTGGATGGCTATTCTGCGCGAGTGTGGTTGCTGTCGAATAATGCGTGCATCTCACCGGCCATGCTTCGAGCCCGTTGGGCCCAGTTCGTATTTCATTGGCAGGCAGGTACGTTTAACGAAGTGCTCTTCGTGCAGTGGTATTTTTATGATCCCGCTTCAAGTAATTGGGTTGTCAGCGTCAAAGACGAGGCCGGACCGAACCTCGAGTTGTCGGAGGTGAAGAGGTTCTGGGTCAGTCCAGCCGAGCAAGTGAGGATCAGCCGAGTCGCTGAGGTGTCGAACTTGGATCCTGCATGGACCCCAGAGCCGGTGGACGAGAAGACCCTTCACGATCGACGGGGTGAACGAAACGAATTTGAACGGTTGTGGATACAAATGTTGCCATAGAACGCCCGAATCATGACTGCTCTTCGTCGGACAGGTATTGAACTATTTTTTGTTTCGTTCGCGGCTCTATGCCTCGAACTTACGCTGATTCGCTGGCTGCCTTCGCATGTTCGCGTGGTAGCATATTTCCCAAACTTGATCCTGATTGCCTCATTTCTAGGTTTAGGTGCGGGTGCATTGATTCGGAGGTCGGGCAGTGTTCAACTGATCGGGGCACTCCTGCTCGTAGTGGGTGCGGGTCTCACCCTTGGCCAGGTGGTGTTCACCGCCTCGGACAGATCTGAGCACCTGTGGCTTCTTTACTATGACATGCCAAAAGACGCGGTGGTGATCAATAGCGTGGTTCTTCCGATCGTCACTATTTTCGCAATTGTAACTGTCACTTTCCTGCCAATTGGCTACGAGCTTGCGGCGCGATTGAATGTGTTTAAGGAAGCAAAGCGCGCACTCATTGGCTACGCAATTGACCTCGGCGGGTCCCTAAGTGGCGTAATCGTCTTTTTGGTGCTCGCGGAGACGGGTACGGGCCCAGTTGTATGGTTTTCCGTAGCCTTGGCCGCTGGATTCTTCGTTGTCAGGCCAACGGTATTCACCGTCGGGGCCTATGTCGCAACCGCGTTACTCTCAATATGGGCGGTGAACCGATTTGAGAACTCCGATCTATATAGCCCCTATTACGGCATAAGAGTCGTTCGTGGAGAGAATGGCTCTCGACACATTCTCACCAACGGGTCTCTGCATCAGGTAGCTCTGGATCTTCGGCACGTGCCTCACGGTGCGGTTCCTGACAATGTCCGAGAAACTGCTGCTGGATACCGTATCGCCGTAAGCAGTCTACGGTCTTTGCCCCGCCGGGCGTTAGTGCTCGGGGCCGGAACAGGCAATGACGTGGCTGTACTGCTTGATGCCGGTGTGCCGGAGGTACACGCAGTTGAGATCGATCCGGTGATCCTAAGGGTGGGTATCGAGGAGCATCCCGCTGTGCCTTATCGCGACCCCCGTGTGGTGATCCATAACACCGATGCTCGTGCGTTTTTGGAGCGGACGGATTTGCGTTTTGACCTCATTGTATTCGGAACGCTCGACTCCATGACCCGATTGTCCGCACTTTCTAACGTGCGGCTCGATAACTTCGTGTATACGGTGGACTGCCTAAAGGCGGCAAGGGCACGACTTAGCCAGGAAGGCGCGGTCGCCTTAATGTTTATGGCAGCTGATAGAGATATGGATGCGCGGCTGTTTAGTATTGTCGCGACTGCATTCGAAGCACCTCCGTTGCTCCACTCGCGGCACTACGGCCTTTTCAATAAGCTTTTTTTGGCCGGACCAGGGGTGGAGCATTTGCGAGATAACGAAGATTTTCGTGACCGCCAGCTCGAAGCTCTCGAGGGTGTGCCGACGCCCACAGACGATTGGCCGTTCCTGTATCTGAGAGGTCCATCTATTCCAACATTTTACTGGGCGGTATCTGCGTTTATCATTTTTTTCGCCGCAGTCCTTATTTTGATGCTGTCAAAGCCCCTGCGTCAATCCGTGCTGCGCGATGGAAGTGTGGACGTCGAGATGGTTGCGTT
Source organism: Verrucomicrobiota bacterium (assembly GCA_023386835.1). Taxonomy (GTDB): domain Bacteria; phylum Verrucomicrobiota; class Verrucomicrobiia; order Opitutales; family Opitutaceae; genus Actomonas. The sequence goes on along the minus strand of JAEWIY010000232.1, from coordinate 13,511 downwards.
TGGAACGGCATTCCTCCTTTTGGAGACGGCATTCGTTACAGAGTTGAATCTGTTGTTCGGAGCAACATGGCGGACGAGTGGCTTTGTGTTTGCGGCGATCCTTCTCGCGATTCTGGTCGCAACGCTAATCAGCCATCGAAAACCAGTTGACCCCAGATTGGCACTTGGGGTTGTTGTCGTGTCGCTGACGTGTATATCGCGTATCCCGCTCCACCACATAGCGCCTGCGGGTCTGGGGCTTAAAACCGCATTTGCTACGTTTATTTGCGGGATTCCCGTCGCCGCAGCCGGGTTCGCTTTTGCAAGTAGATTTGCAGCTCGGAAGGATGTAGGTGTCGCATTTGGGTGGAACATACTTGGTGCGGTGGTTGGTGGATTACTAGAGCTGCTATCCATGATCACCGGCTTAAAGGCCATGTTCCTTCTAGCTGCTGCAATTTACGCCGGACTTCTACTAGTTGCCGTCCGGAGAGCATCTAGGATTGCTGAATTGGATGTTCATGTGGCTGCTGCTTCGATGCGATCTGGGAATTGAATAGCTGCCGCAGGTTGGTTGCTTGCTCCAACAATCCATAACGTTCAGGATCACGTTGACCGCACGGGACCGTCGCGGTGAAGAAGACCATCGCCGAGACCACGTAACATGGCAGCTACGCGGGACGCCTTGCGATCCTCAAACAGTAAGGCGTCAGCGAGAAGCTTAGCGCCGTAGGCGCACTCGTACATCGTCCAGGCGAAGGGGCGGAGTCCGTGGCGGCGGAAAAGAAGAAGGCGATTGCGCGTCAGGGACCGAAGACGGAAGGGCGGAGTGTGCGCGGGAAAAAACGTTTGGCCCAACAGACGCACGGGCTGTTTGTCGCCGCGATGATGGAGCAGAGTCGCAGCCGCAGCTGCGGCGATCTCGTAGCCGGCACGGCGGGCGCGCAGGCAGTAGTCCGTGTCCACGTAGTCGAGGAAAAGACCGGGATCGAATCCGTTCAACGTGCGCCAAATGCTCAAGTCAAAGAGGCTGCCCGACATTATCACGCTTATCAGACCATAGAGGTCTTGCTCGGCAGGGATGCGACGGAATGCGATTCCACCTGGCCCGGCCGCCCGAAGAAAGCGGGCGGGCTGGTTGGGCCGTTGTGGATCTGTCCAGACGGCGCCGACGACCGCTACGCAAGGTCGCGCGACGGCAGTGGCAATCAACGACTCGACAAATTGCGGCCCAGGAGTGCTGTCTTGATCGTACGCGACCGCGCGCGAGTGGCCCTCGGCAGCGAGCTTGGTAAAGGCGAGGTTGAGGGCGGCGCCGATACCAAGATTGGTCGGTAAGGTATAAACGTCGATGCCAGGGTGGCTTGCGGCTGTTGCCGTGACGAACCCTCGGGCAATCGATGATGTGGAATTGTCCACGACGACAATGCGCGAGTGTTCGCGCGAAAGCGCATCCAGTCGGTCGGGCCATCCGCCGTCCGGGTGGAAGGTGACGACAGCGGCGGGAGTCACGTCGAGCGCTTCGCCATTCCGTTAGCGGCGTGCCAATCGGAAGCCACTCGCGCCATGAACGCGAGGCGCCGTGTTTCTTTCACGCTTGTGTCCAAATGAGTGATCAATTCGCGAGGGACTCGACGGCCGCGCCATCGATCGACGAAAGCGGCAATGGCATCGCGGTGCGGCGCGAGCGGCGACGGATCGTTAGGCAGGCGCAGGTAATAGTCTGCTCCGTCGGGTATGTCAGTGTCTTCGCACGCGCCTATGACCGGCAGGCCGGACGCAAGATATTCCCGGACCTTGAGAGGACAACCTTCGTGCATGCCGTTTTTGTACAAGGCGAGGGTGCCGATGGCGGCGACTGCGCCGACCATGAGCGGTGCGTAAGCGGCGGGCGAAAGGTAGCCATGAAGCTTTACGTTGCTCGGGAGACTCGACCGTCCGGTCTGCGTCCGCCAAGCAGGACCGTCAATGCCGACGATGTCGAAGCCCATGGCGGGGAATAAAGCAGCGAGTTCGGCGATTCGCTCGACGCCATGCCAAGGGGAGCCGGGGGAACCATTAAAAACCAGACGATTGGACGAGCCGGATGGAGGCAGCTGCGGAAAGTCCGTCAGAGTGACGCTATTGCCAATGACGTTGTAAGGATGACCAAAGGAGGCGAAACGTCTTCCCAACTCGTGAGTGACGGGGACGAGTCCGGCGAGCGGGGTTAAGATGCGAGTGCGCGTTAGATGGTGGTAGATCCGTTTCGGCGCGGAGAGGCTTAACGCGTACTCGGAGTTGTCGTCCGAGTTGATCTCGGCCACCCCGGGGATCCGGCGAAACAGAGCAGGCAGTCCCGGGCTGTGATATGCGTAGCGGAAGTAGATGAGGTCTGGCCGCCATGCTTGGACGGCGCGGCAAAGAGCGTGGGAGCGGAAAAATCTTTGGCCCGGTAGTCCTCGGGGGATTAGCTCGGCCCGCAGGGGAGCCAGTCCGGGCCATGGCGCGATGGTCGGAACGAGGGAAAAGTAACGAGCTGTGTGGCCTGCCCCCATCCACGCGAGGGCTTGCGAGCGGATCTTTTTCGCGATGCTGGACGCGAACGAGACGTCCGCCATTTGGCCGATGTAGGCGATTCTCATGGATCGGGCGGATTGACGGCCCAGGCGACCAAGTGAATCGGGGGTAGTTTTTCCGCGCTGAACGCCAGCCATCCGGTCTCGGCAAGTGCCTCACGGATGAGGTCGAGATTGAACACATGGTGATGCAGGCAGCGATGTTTGGCGTTGGCGCGCGAGCGCGCGGCGAAATCTTCGCTGTTGCCGGCTGCGGGGTCGAGGGAACGATCGTGCAAGGTCAGCACTTCCTCAAGGTGGGTGAGATCGCCCTCTCCGGTTTGTAGCTGATAGTCAGATACGAGGTGGCTATGTGTGGTTACGGGCCGCCGGCGGTCGAAGGTGCGCGCGGGATCAGGGAGGACGAGGACGAGCGAACCGCCCTTCCGGGTAACGCGGCGCCACTCGCACAGGGCGGCCAGCGGATTGGCAACGTGCTCAAGGCAGTGGCAGGAGAGAATCGCGTCATAGGCGGCGTCCTCGATTCCGGCGAGCGATACGGCCTCGCGGATGAACTGCCTGCCGGCCGGTAGCTCTCGGTTAAAGCGGAATTCGCCGCCTTCGCGGAGGCCGCTCTCCCAGGCGGTGCTTCCGGCGAAGTTGACGTTGTCAATTCGCTTAAGCCAGGCGTAGGCGGGAAGCCCCCCTCCGGGGCGAAACAAGCGGCTGGGGCCGCCGATTTCCAGAGCGGTGCCGCCGAGCAATGTGCGAGCGGCGGAGGTGGAGAATGAGGGGTGGGCCGGACGGATTCGGTCGCGCAACGCGCCGACTAGCCACGAACGGCGGCCTTGCAGTAGGCGTTTGACGAGGTGGGCCGGCGTCACGCGGGGAACCTAGACGAGTGAGTGGAGGCTTTCGACAATGCGGCCAGCGGCGTGCCCGTCGCCGTAGAGCGGCGGATGGTCGGCCGCAGGGGCGATGCCGATCGCTTGTCTAAGCGCTGAGGCGGAAGTGCCTGCAAGCCGATTCCATCCTGCTGCCACTGTTTCCGTCCATTCGGTCTCTTCGCGCAGGGTAACGCACGGACGTCTTAGCCAATACGCCTCCTTTTGCAGCCCGCCCGAGTCGGTGATCACACGGTCGGCAGAGGCGACGATCCGGAGCATGTCGAGGTAGCCCAGAGGACTGATCAATAGGAGTTTGGAGCCGGCTGGCGGACTCCAGGCGAGCGCTTCGAGCCGGGCGCGTGTTCTAGGATGAAGCGGGAGGATGACGGGACGATCCAGTTCGCCGAGCGCGCAAAGCATACCCTTCAAAAGGGTGGCGTCGTCGGTCAAGTCGGCCCGATGCAACGTGGCCACATGATAGTTCCGCTCCGAGAGGGCGAGCCGGTCGAGGACGTCTGATCGTTGCATCGCGATGGGGAGGAAATAGCGGAGCGCGTCGTGCATGACATCGCCGACGATCTCGACGCCGTCGTGTATGCCTTCCGCAATGAGGTTCGCGGCAGCTTCGGCGGAGGGGCAATAAAGGCGGGCCGAGAGGTGGTCAGCGATGACGCGGTTAATTTCTTCGGGCATGCGCCGATTGCGGCTGCGGAGTCCGGCCTCGACGTGGGCGATGGGGATGTGGAGTTTGGCGGCGGCGAGAGCGGCAGCGACGGTGGAGTTGGTGTCTCCGTAGATCAGGAGAACGTCGGGTTTCCATTGGACAAGGTGCTCCTCAATGCCGGCCAGCATCCGGCCGGTTTGGGCGCCATGGGGGCCGGAGCCAATGCCGAGATTTACGTTGGGTAAGCGCAGGCCCAGCTCGGTGAAGAAGCGCTCAGACATTCCGGCGTCGTAGTGTTGCCCGGTGTGGAGCAGAAATTCGCTTACTCCTGAGGCTTCGAGTGCGGTCGATAGTGGGCGGGCTTTTATGAATTGGGGACGGGCGCCAACCACCGAGAAGACTTTCATGCGAATTCGCGATGTTCGAGGTAAACGCGCGTGATGAGTCCGCTCCGAGTACACGATGGTAGAGCGATGGCTTTCAGCAGGCCGCGCAAACTGGAAGGGAATCCGCAGAGTAGGAGTAGTTGCGAGTAGGACGGCGGCAAATGGCAGAAGCCGCCGAATTCACCGAGGTGCTGAAGATTGCCGCGCATGCATTTCAAATACAGCATGGGCACGCGGGCATTAGACGGCCGAGACTCGGTCGGACGAATTCCGACTCCTAGGTTGCGACGTGCCTGACACGTCGACCTTTGGCGACGGCTACGCAGAGGGTTCCGCCGGGCCAAAGTATGCCGGAAAGTTCTTTCAGGAAGGGGCGGTAAATTGAACGGGAGGGGCATAAAAATATCGGCCGGTTGGGCCACGCAGCTTGGCTGCGGGGATTAGGTTCTGGCGAAGGTCATCGTGTGATCATGACGGCGCGTCGGGGCTTTGGTGCTTGATCAAGGGGCGAAGAAGTAACCAGCCGATTAGGAAGCAGCAGGTGACGACGCATAGAATCCCTATCAGCGAGGGCCACGACAACAGGGCGATTACGGCGTGGCAGAGAAGGGTGATTAGGACGGCGGCGGAGATCGCGCCCCACGGGTAGGGGACTGGATAGCATCGGTTGCTCAACCGAAATACCAGCGCTGTCTGCACCACAGTTGCGAGCAGGCAGGCCATGGCGGCGCCGAAAGCGCCGAGCGGCCCGATCAGAACCAAGCATAGGGCGACGTTGAGGGCTCCGCTCATCAGAAATACTTTAGCAAGCGTGCCGGTGCAGCGGCGTATCTCCAAGCCGGGCGCGAAGGTCAGCGCCGTGTTAAGTAACACCGCCGCGGCGAGCGGGGCGATCAGGCTTGCCGATGCGGCAAACATGGGAGCAGTCAGTAGGCTGACGAGTTGAGGACCGAACGCTCCTAGCAACAGCCATCCCACAAGCGCCACTGCCGTAAAGATACGGAAAGTGCAGGCTAGTTCCACCGCGGTGCCGGGCTTGGCATGCGCCGAGTAGATGAGCGGGCCGATGGCGAGCTGCAGCCCGCTCGTGAGCAGCGCAAGGATGGCTGCGAGGCGAGCGGCGACGCCGAACAAGCCTGCTTCGTCAAGACTGGCGAAGCGCGCCAAGAGGACGCGACCAAGTTGTCCTGTCGCGATCACGCCAAGGGTGGAAGCGACCAACGGCGCCGAGAACCGCAGCATTTTGTGCAGGGCGTCAGAATCCCAAGTAAAGTCGAGTTCACCGCGGGCTAGATGCCAAGATAGGGTAAGTCCCGCCGCGTAGCCTCCTGCTTGGCCCCAGAGTAACGCCTCGGCGACTGGCCGCCATTCTATAACGAGAACAACACCCAACGCGGCGGTGGCGACGTTGGTGAGCGCGACAGCCGAGAGATAGCGGTGTGATCGCAACGACCAACGCAGATGCCGGATAGCGATGCCATGCAACCCGCCGAGAAAGAGCGTTGTCGCCGAGACTCGGACGATGCCACCATGCGTCGCGTCTCCGAGACCGATGGCCGCGATCGACGGGCCGAAGATCGCCAGCGCGAGCGCAGCCACTCCCAACATCAATGCGGTGAACCAAAACGCAGTTGAGCCGATTCGCCGCCGTCCCTCAGTTGAATCGCTTTCGGGCAGCATTCGCGCGACGCCTTGAGCGATTTCGAACACGAAGATCGTGCTAATCACCGTGAGAAGGGCGACGGTCGCGTCGAGTAGGCCGTACTCGTCTGGTCCGAGGCGCCGCGTATAAAACGGAAGCAGCAGCAGCCCGGTGGTCGCCGGTATGACCGACGAAAGGCCGTAAGAAAGACTGTCTCTAAGCAGTTGGCGTCTCATTCTGTCCAATCACTGCAGCCTGGCGAATCACTTCCGCTTTCAGCTCTGGGTTGTGTTCGAGGCCAAGTGTTTTCGGGCCAGCGTGCGCGATCAATGCAGCGATCCCTCGCCGAACCGCGTCTTCTGGCGCGCCCCATCCTTGCCAGTAGCGAAGCCCTCTTGGATCAACGCGCCATGAAGGAGGCGTCGAACCGTCAAGCAGGGTTAGAAAACGTTGCGCGACGTTAAGCGAGCACCATTCGTCGCACACGAACCGTTTCAGCTCGGCGGCAATTTTCGCGCGTCGCTCCGGATCGCGAATCAGCCCGAGTACCTCGTTGCTCATGTCGTCTGGGTGGACAAAATGTACCATGGGCAGGGGTGACTCCCGAGTCAGGCGTGCGATTTCGTCGCGACCGTATCCCCCGACTATACAGGGTTTCCCGAAGGCCGCAGCTTCTGTCGCAAACCCTGCGAGCGGAATGTCTGAGAATAGTTGATCGACTACGAGGTCGCACTCGCGGAGCGCGCGCAACGACGTCGCGTTTGGCTGATTAGTAAGCTCGACATAGTCGATGTTCAGGCCGGCGGCATGTAAATGCTGAATGATCGAGCGCAACTGCAAAGATCCTTTTTGCAAAGGGCGGGTCGGGGCGTGTAGAATTCGAAGTGGCTCGTTCGGACTAGTGTTAATTTCGGACATTTCTCCGCCTGCGGTTAGCTCCGAGGCAGAGAATGGATGACCGATCCTGAGATGATTAACAAAAGGGCGTGTTAGGAGCTGCGCGCTAAGCGGGTGACAAACAATCTCGTTGGCATACCTCTCGATCCGGCGGATGCAGCGTTGCTGACGCCGAATCTCGCGAGCCATAGCGGTAGCGTTGGGCTGCCCGCGTCCAATTAGAAATAACCCGGACATCCACGCCGGCCTGGTATCGCTGCCGTTGAAAACGAAAACGATTCTCCGCCCCAGCGCGTGGAGCAGGGGCAGCTCGACCCGGCGTAGGAAGGTTTTGCCAAATGCGAACACAAAAGTATCGCAACACAACGCGGCCACGACGAAGCAGATAATACGGAGCGGAAGCATAAGCAGCTCGCGCAGAGAACGTCCGGCGACTGTTGTATGGAGCACCCCCTGGTTCCCGAGCCAGAAGACTAAACGTTCAAGCCACATGTCAGTCGAACGCGGCCGGAACCGGGCATATTTAGACGGCTCGAAGCAAAAAAACCATGATTTGATCCCGATGGCTTCCAAACCCTCTCGAAGCCCCGAGTAGTAGCTCGCTACGTCAGTCGGAGCAAAGCAAACTCGGCGAGGATGCGCCATCATTCGCTCGGGTTAGCGCGGTACCGGAGTACTCGTGCGGGGATGCCAGCTGCAACCGCATAGGAGGGAATGTCGGAAGTTACTACTGCCCCGGCACCAATCTGCGCGCCACGGCCGATTGTCACACCAGGTAGAATGATCGCACCCAGACCTACATCGCACTCGTCCTCGATAATTACTGGAGCGAATTCAAGCGTGCTGAAAAGGATAGGCACAACGAGGCCCTCTTCTCGATGCGTGGAAGTAAGTATGTTGACTCGTGGCCCAATACCGACTCGAGACCCAACACTTATCCCACCAGCGGCATGCAGGAAGCAATCTTGTCCGACCCAAACGTCGTCTCCTATTTTGAACGGACTAGAATGATACCCTTTCAGAATCGTGCGATGTCCAACGTAGACGTTTGTGCCCAATGTAATGTTCTCTGGGTGAAAAACGAGCACGCCATTCTCAAAGATGATGTGCTCACCACGAGCTCGGAACTCTTCCGGTGAAAAGTGCCCTGTGCCGTGGCTCTGGAAAAGTCTACGGCTGAACATAGCTTACGCCTTTGCAAGCTTCATCGAATCCAGGGATCGACCGCCTACTGAACCAATCGGCAGTTCGCAATATTCCGTCGTCAAGATCCACGCGTGCTTTAAACCCAATCACTTCTTGCGATTTTTCGACCGAAGGGATTCGAATCGCAATATCTGCCGACAAAGGCGGACGAAAGACGATTTTCGATTTCGAATTCAGCACCCGGCATATTGTTTGCGCGAGACCGAGCACGGTGATGACGGCGCGCGCGTTGCCCAGATTGAAACTTTCCCCAACCGCACGGGGCGAGTTGATGCATGCCATGAGACCATCGACAAAATCGTCCACATAGCACCAAGCGCGGATCTGGTTGCCGTCCCCATGAATATAAAGTGGTTCGTCTCGCAACGCGCTGTTTATGAAAACCTGCATAGCGCCTTCTCCGGTTTGGCCAGGGCCGTACACGTTAAACGGCCGCACCGTAACAGTCGGAAGTTTGTATTGGGTATGGTACGCCTTGGCCAGATGTTCGCCGGCTAGCTTGGATACTGCATAGGTCCATCTTGCCTCGCCAGCGGAGCCGGAAATTGTGTTGGCCTCTTCGGATACACGAAAAGCTACTGAGCCGAATACCTCGGAAGTGGAGAAATCAAGCACTCGCCCAGTTACTCCGGTTTCTCTGGCGGCCTCTAAGATATTGGCTGTGCCAATCATATTGACGCGCATCGTCTGCACGGGCATTTTTATCACTGTGTCGATACCAGCGATGGCGGCGGCATGGATGACGATGTCCGCGCCGCTCATGGCATCGCGAACAGCAACGTAATCGAGCACGTCGCCGCGGATAACTTCAAGATGAGGATGCCCCATCAGGCCTGATGAAGACAACGTGTCGCGGTGGAAATTGTCAAATACGACGATGTTGTTTTCGGCAATTAAGCGCCCGATAATAGTGCTGCCAATAAAGCCTGCACCGCCAGTTATGAAAACACGTTTACCAGCGATCATGAGGTGGGAAGTTTGTTCAGCGTTGCCGCGATGAACTTCGCATCAGCCGTCGAGATTCTTTCGTGCAAAGGAATGGCGAGCCCTTTCTTCCACGCGCGCCAAGCGTTTGGAAATCGTGCGGCGCAGTTTTCCTCGTGAGAGGCGAGATAGCAATGCTGGGCGGGAATGCACTGCGCGCCGACGTTGGTACCAATGCCTTGTGCACGAAGGTACGCGATGACCTCAACTTGGTCGAGGTGTTCGGCTAAGAGAAGATGGTAGGTTTGCCAGTTTGGCTGGTTTCCCTTCGGCACGATCGGGAGTTCCAAGCTCGGATGACGAATGAGGTTACCGTAGAGCTCTGCCAAATTGCGCCGATGAGAAAGGTTGTTTTCTAGGCGGGTCATTTGGCCGGAGGCAAGCGCGGCTTGGAAATCGGTCAGGCGGGCGTTGTATCCAGAGAGGAGGAATTCGGGTGATTGAGCAGCGGGTGCAGCGCCGTGATTGCGTAGTGCGCGGAGGCGTTCGGCTAACGTATCTGATGCGGTTGTGATCAATCCGCCTTCACCACAAGTAATAATCTTTCTGGGATGAAGCGAGAACGTGCCGATGTCGCCCATGGTGCCCGCATGCCGGCCAACGCTTCGCGAGCCCAAGGCGCAGGCGGCGTCTTCGACCACTGCGAGGTTGTGACGACGGGCAATGGCTACAAGTGCGTCGATGTCGCAGCAGAGCCCGAATTCATGAACAGGAAGGATGGCTTTGGTGCGGGGCGAAACAGCGTGGCACACTCTTGTTGGGTCAATGTTGAAGGTGCGTGCATCCACATCCACAAACACTGGACGCGCGCCGCAAAGTACAACGGCGTTCGCGGTGGCAATGAAGGAGAACGCGGGGACGATCACTTCGTCGCCGGGGCCGATGTCTAGGGCGGAGAGGGCAAGCTGAATGGCGATTGTGCCATTTGCGACGGCGATGGCATGCCGTGCGCCGATGAACGCTTCGACTCGGGATTCGAAGAGCCGTACTTCGGCGCCTTGCACCAGGGCACCCGAGCGCAGGACGCGGACTACAGCAGCGATGTCGGTCTCTTCAAAAGAGGGAGATGCGAGGGTGTGAATTAGCGACATCGACGGTATATCAGGCGAATAGCGTACAAATCGTGTTCAAGACCGACCTGCCGTCGTCCAGCGTGAGTTCGGGGAAGATGGGGAGGCTCAGCACTTCGGAGGCGAGTTGCTCGCTGATCGGGAGCGATACCGGTGGGAGGTGAGCAAAACATTTCTGACGGTGGAGTGGGAGCGGGTAGTAAACTTCCGTTCCGACTCCAACAGACGCCAGCGCTGCTTTCACCGCATCCCGGCGGCCGGCGCCAGGAACGCGAATCGTATATTGGTTCCATATATGCTCGCCGGCGTGGTCAGTGGGGAGCAGAAGACGTCCGGTCGCGGCGAGGGGGGCAAGCGCGACCGAGTAGGCGGCGGCATTGGCCCGGCGTTTCTCGGAATATGACTTGGCGTGCGGTAGCTTGACGCGCAGGAGCGCGGCTTGAAGCGCATCGAGGCGGAAGTTGCCGCCGACTTCGGTATGGTAGTACTTGGGTTTCGCTCCATGCGTGCGGAGTAAGCGCGCGCGGTCGGCAAGCTCGGAGCGCGTGGTCGTCACCAATCCGCCATCTCCAAATCCGCCTAGGTTCTTTGAGGGAAAGAAACTGAAGGCACCAAACTCTCCGAAGGTGCCGCACGCCTTACCGTGATAGCAGGCTCCGAACGCCTGCGCTGCGTCTTCAATGATCGCCAATCCGCGCTGCTTAGCCAAAGCCGTGAGGGAATCCAAGTCGGCTGATTGGCCGAAAAGGTGCACTGGGATGATCGCCTTGGTCCGCGGGGTAACACGTCTGGCGACGTCCAGGGGATCAATGTTAAACGTACTCTCCTGTACATCGGTAAAGACCGGAGTGGCGCCGACCCGCGTTATGCAGCCCGCGGTCGCAAAGAAGGTAAACGCCGGACAAATGACTTCGTCCCCCGGGCCGATGCCGAGAGCCATCAGTGCGAGCAGGATCGCGTCAGTGCCTGAAGACACTGCAATCGTATGGACTCCACCAAGGTACTCAGAACACTCCCTCTCGAATGCTTCAACTTCTGGTCCGAGAATGAAATGGCCGGACCGCAAGACGCGTTCACATGCCGCCATCAGTTCATCATGAAGCGGGGCGTTCTGCCGGTTGAGATCAAGAAGCGGAACAGGCATGGACAGGTTTATTCGGAATGCGAAAATGCCCGGTACGACTTCAGTCCAACTGACAGTTCCACGGGAAGCGGCGCTTCCTCGTCAAGATCCAGGCAGCGAAGTTCTCCCGGTTGAATTTCCCGGTAGCGCAGTTTGCTTTCCGGACACACGTAAAGCCCGTTCACCGGTTTACGTAGGGGATGCCCATGGCGACTCACCCAACCGCGATTGCGTCCGGGCACTCCGACGATCATGGCGTAGTCGGGCACATCGTTTGTCACGACCGCCCCGGCCGCGATGAAGCAGTAACGCCCGAGCGTCACTCCACACACAACCGTCGCGTTGGCGCCAACAGTTGCTCCGCGTCGTATATGCGTGTGCTCGTACAGAGATCGGCGAACCACCTGCGCACGAGGGTTCGAGACGTTCGTGAGAACGCACGAGGGACCTAGAAACACGTCGTCCTCAATCGTTGTGCCGCTATAGACGGAGACATTATTCTGAATCTTGACGTTGTTGCCGATTCGCACTCCGTCAGCGATCATCACGTTCTGTCCCAAGGTGCAGTTTGCTCCTATAGTTGCGCCTGAGCAAACGTGGCAAAAATGCCAGAGGCGCGTATTGCCCCCGATTTCACATGGCTGGTCGATGACAGCCGTTGGGTGCGCATGGTAGCTCTTATCCATGATGGGACTCAACTATAACGCCGGCACCGTCTGTATGTGCCCACCATTCTCCATCGAACGTCGGCAGGCATCGAGCAGAGCCATCACGCGTAACCCACTCCTGCCATCCGTGAGCGGCGGCTGGCGCGACTGGATGCTATGCAGAAAGGCAGCGCACTCCAGTCGCAGCGGCTCGTCGGGAGGAAGGGTCTCGTTGTGCATCGGTCCCTTGAACATCTCTGGAACTCCCGTGCCCAGCTCAACCCGTTGCTCGTAAAGCGTCAGTTTTCGCTCGAGTGGTAGGGCGTCGTCGAAAACGGCAACCGCCCGATCACCAACGACGACGAGTCGCTGTTCCTTGGTCGGGTGCAGCCAGCCGGCAAATACGTGAGCATCGACGCCGCCGGCGAACCGCAGCATGGCGATTGCGAAGTCGGCGCGAGGTGTGCCAAGCGAGTAGGACGCGAAGCAACTGACCTCGCCTGGCAGCCGTCCAACGATGCGCAGCATGAGGGCGAAATCATGTGGGGCGACATTCCACAGTGCGTCCTCTTCGGTGCGCACCCGTCCTAGGTTCAGCCGTCGTGAGTGGAGAAGGCAGAGGCGGCCCAGTCGGCCTGAGCTGATCCAATTCCGAAGCGCTGTCACTGCGGGATGATATTCTAGAACGTGTCCGACCTGGAGGATCCGCCCCCGCCGTTCCGCAAGCTCCACGAGCGAGCGTGCATCGTCCAAGGTGAGCGCCATTGGCTTCTCAACGAAAAGGTCTTTGCCCGCCTCGAGCACTCGCCGGCCCAGGCTGCAGTGGGTGACCGCCGGAGTCGCGAGAACGACCGCCTCGATACGCGGGTCGCCGAGCACGGGATCCAACTCGTCGATGACATCAATCCCGGCGGCAATTTGGGCCGCGGTTTCCCGCCCAGACGACGTTGCGTCGCATACCACTGCGAGCGCCCCAAGCGAATGGAAATTCCGCACGAGATTGCGGCCCCAGTATCCACAACCAACGACGGCGACTCGAGGTGTCATAAAGCCAAAGCTTTGCGACAGCATTGGGCCGCACAGCTCATCTTCTGTCTTTTGTCGTCGAAGTGCGCGCGCACGGCCTCAAGCGTCGACAAGTTCAGATTCTCCAGCGGGGCGGCGGCGGAAGGAGGGGGCGAGGTCGCAGTCATCTGACGAAAGGTCCAAGCGGTGAGTGGTAGGTCGGAACTTTTCTTCCGCGCTTGAGAAAAACACCCCAGTTGCGCACCGGCACGCCCGAATTCCCCTCAGAGGCGTAAAGAAGCGGTAAGACGACCGATGAGGATTCACCACGAAGGCACAAAGAGCACGAAGCCGGATCCGGGCGGGGGGGGGCCACCATGCCTGCCTGGGCTTGCCTCGATAAAGTGGACACCGAGCGAAGGGTGATCGGTATCGATTAGTTTTGTTGGTTTTCAAAGGCCACAGGCGAGCGGTAGCCGAGCGA
>JAEWIY010000228.1 GCA_023386835.1 Verrucomicrobiota bacterium | reverse complement strand
GTCACCGGAAGAGGGACGCGTTATCGGTGCGGAGCGTGATGCGCCCGGCAGGCGCTTCACGGCGGCGCGCCGACTTCAACAGGACAGACCTTCCACTCCGATCGACGCGACCGTGGAAGGGAAAGGCTTCCCGTGCAGACCATGAGGAAAGTTTAGCCTCTCACGGCCGGATGTCAACGGAATCGCCCCAGGCTCCCCGCGTCGTGCTGACCTGAATACACATGGGATTATGGGGCCGCCTCGGCGAAGCGAACCCGCTTCCTGGATCTGGAAGGAACAGAATCCACTTTGACCGGTTATTCCTCACCTTCTCACCAGCAGGACCGGCTCAACCACGGGGACGCGAGTACGCTCCGCTATACGCCGGCGGACGCTCCGTGTCCGATCGAGACCCGCCTGAAGCCGGCTTTTCCGTCCGGCTGCGGCCGGAGCGCCCCCACGTTCGGCAATTTTCGCACTCGACACCCGCGACCGGGTGGCAATCACTTGCTCCGCTCGCGTCAAACGGCGCTCTGCTCCTGTAGCACAATGGATAGTGCACCGGTCTCCGAAGCCGGTGATGTGGGTTCGATTCCCGCCGGGAGCACCATTTCTTCACCCAGTTTCTGCGGAAACAGCCGTTGGGGTGCCGCCATTCAAGAGCACGAGCTTTTGCCTTGTGAGCTAGGTGACACCCCCTAGACACAAGCGAGTCCACTACCCCATCTCCTGCATGAATGCCGACCGGTTCTCGTTTTGGCCTGCGCTCTGCCTCTCGATTGGAAGCGCACCTCGCCGGGTTCTCAACACGCTCAAGAGCCTAACGCTGTTCGGGGTGATCTGCACCGGGGCCACCAGCACCCCGATCTTTCACTGGGAATCCGATAATCGATTCGGCTTCACCGTGTGGTTTGAGGACACGATCAGCGATCCACTTGGTCGCGACTATACTGGTGAGACTTTTCGTGGTGAGATTATTTCGCCGTCTGGGCTCTGGATGGTATATTACGGTGGGGCAGCATTCTTCCCGGATGAGATGTCCGGAGAATTCGGGTACGGAGAGGAGGGTGCCATCGTTAGTGGAACCTACAACGGTAAACGCGCTTTCACCTTTAGTACTCCAGGGGGCTACGGGAGCTGGATGAGCGGCATCCCATACTCATCCGCCGATGCAATCGCTGACTGGAGCGAGTACGACAACTACATTGGCGAGTACGGAATCACAATCTTGTCGGGGGACTTCAACCTGCCCTCCACTTGGAGATACAGCGTCGGCATCTCGGTAAGAAATCCCTACGCGGAAGTGCCGGATCAGGCGTCCAGTCTGTGGTTGGTCGCCGCGGGTGTGGTCAGCGCTCTCGCGCTTCGGCGTCGGCAGCGGTCCTAAGCTCAACTCGAGTCCCCGCGCCTGCCCAAAAGCTGGATGCCGCCTAGACATCGCCGGCAGTTGGCCGATCATCTTCGCTGGCCGCAGCGCGCCGCCGATCGACGCAGCGGCGGGTCGATCGCTCTATGACCCAAAAAAGGCTCCCGAGTCCCGGGAGCCTCTCGAACGTGCTGTTTCAGTTTCCGCTCAGATGTGGATCGCCTCGCCGACGGAGGCGGCGGCGGCTTCCATCAAGGCTTCGCTGAGCGTCGGATGAGCGTGGATCGTCTGGTGGATCTCCTCCACCGTCGCCTCCAGCTGCATCGCCAAGCCGTACTCCGCGATCAGCTCCGTGGCCTCCGAACCGATGATGTGCGCGCCGTAGACCTCGCCGGTCTTCGCGTCGGTGATCACCTTCACGAAGCCTTCGCTCGCGTCGGAGGCAACCGCTTTGCCGGACGCCGTGAAGGGGAACTTACCGACCTTGTAGTCGAGCTTCTTCTCCTTCGCCGCCTTCTCGGTCAGACCCGTGCTCGCCACCTGCGGCTGGCAATAGGTGCAGCCCGGGAAGTTGCGCACACGCTTCGGCTCGCCGTGACCAAACATGCCGTTGACGGCATTGATCGCTTCAAACGTCGCGACGTGCGCGAGCCAAGGCGGCCCGATGATGTCGCCCGCAGCGTAGATGCCTTTCACGTTGGTCTGGTAGCGATCGTCGACCTTCAGGAAGTTGCGATCGAGGTCCAGCTTCACGTTGGACGCGAGCACGCCCTCGAGGTTGGCCACCACGCCGATCGCGGAGAGCACAACCTCGGCCTCGACTTCCTTGCGGTCGTCGCCCGCCACGAGGTCGACTTTGACGGAGTTCGCGCCGACGCGGAAATTCTCACACTTCGTCGAGGTGTGGATCTTGATGCCCTGCTTTTCGAAGGAGCGGTGCAGCGTCTTCGACACCTCTTCGTCCTCGACGGGCAGGATCTGCGGCAGCATCTCGACCAACGTCACCTCAGAGCCAAACGCATTGTAGAAGTAGGCAAACTCCACTCCGATCGCGCCTGCCCCGACGATGATGATCGACTTCGGCAGCGTGGTCGAAGCCAGCGCTTCGCGCGACGTCATGACGCGCACTCCGTCGACTGGCAGATCGGGAATCCGGCGCATCTTGCAGCCGGTGGCGATCAGGATGTTTTTCGCCCGGAAAAACTTCCCTTTGTGCTCCCCCTCCGTGACCGACACCATACCCGGTGCGGTCACCTGCCCACGGCCGACGATGTAATCGACCTTGTTCTTGCGGAACAGAAACTCGACGCCCTTGGCCATCTGGCCGGCCACGCCGCGTGAACGTTCCACGATCTTGGGGAAGTCGAAGCTGACCTCCTTGACCGAGAAGCCGTGCGACTCCGCCTTCTTGAACTTCGTGTAGAGTTCCGCGCTCTTCAGGAGCGCCTTCGTCGGAATACAGCCCCAGTTGAGGCAGGTCCCGCCGGCACGTTCGAGTTCGATACAAGCGACCTTCTTGCCGAGTTGACCGGCGCGGATCGCGCCCGCGTAGCCCGCCGGGCCGCCGCCGATGACAATCAGATCGTATTCCGTGGTTTCAGCCATGAGCAGTGGATTTGGCGCTCACCGTCGCGCCACGCCCCCGGCCGGTCAAATGGAAACGTCCCTCGCCCATCCGGCCACGCGCCCGCAACTCTGCCCGCAACTGTCCGCTTCGCCTCCGCCGCTATCGCCGGCGCAAGCACCGGACGGGGTCGCTTACACGTCGATCACATCGCCACCACCCCGCCCGGACGATCCGCCGCGGCGCGGCGGCGGAGCCCGCCGGTCGGAACGCGGCTTCGTCCCGAGCAGTTTGCTGAGAAAAAGGTTGGTCACTCCGACGATTAACGCGCCGCCGAGCGCCGACCAGAAGCTCGCGACCTCGAAACCTTCGACCAGCACCCCCACCAACATGAACAGGAAGGCGTTGATCAGCACGATGCCCAAACCCATCGTGATGAGGATGAATGGCAGCGTGAACAGGACGAGCAACGGACGCAGGACCGCGTTGAAGAAGCTCAGCACCAGCACCACGAGCACGAGCGTGCTGATGTCCTCACACACGATGCCGGGCACCAGCTTGGCCGCGATGGTCACCCCAAGCGCCAGGATCGACCAGCGCAGCAGCAGTTGCAGCAACGGATGATTCATCGGCGGCCGTTACTGTTTCCCCGTCGCGCGCACGAGCAATGAAAATTCTCGTGGTGCAAGATCATCTGCGCAGTGGTGGCACCGAGCGGCAGACCGTGCTGTTGGCGAACGGTTTCAATACTCCGCCGCATCAAGCCGCGCTGCTCACGTTTCGTCCCGGAGGCGCCCTCTCATCCTCCGTGCCCATCGACCTGCGTTGGTCAGTGCTGCAGCCGTTCGATACACGGCTCGATTTTTGGGCGCCGGGGATCACCCGCCGAGCGCGCGCCGAAGCGCCCGACATCGTGCTCTGCATGGGGCGGATGGCGAACTGCTACGGTGGATACCTGCAGCGGCGGCTACCGCGCGCGGCGGTGGTCGCCACAATGCGCACCGGTAAACCGTTGCCCGGCTTCTTTCGGCGCTCGCTGCACCAGGTCCGCCATGTCGTCGCCAACAGCCACGACGCGCAGGCGGTCCTGCGACAGCGCGAGGGTGTGCCGGCGGAGCGAATCAGCGTCATTCACAACTCTCTCGTATTCCCGCCAAGCCCCACCGCGGCCGAGCGCCACACCGCCCTGCGTGCGCAACTCGGCGCCGGACCCGCGACGGTCGTCCTGGCGTGCGTCGCCATGTTCCGCCCGGAGAAAAATCAGCGCGCGCTGCTGGAGATCGTGCAACGGCTGCCAGCGACGGCGGACTGGCAACTCTGGTTCGCCGGCGACGGTCCCGCGCGGGCCGAGTGCGAAGCGCTCGCCCGCAGCGCCAGGCTACAGGAGCGTGTTCGTTTCCTCGGTTGGTCCGCGGACCCCACCCGTGTTTACCGCGCAGCCGACGTCGCCGTGCTCACCTCCCGCCGCGAGTCGCTCTCCAATTTTCTCATCGAAGCGCAGGCCCACGGTTTGCCGGCGGTCGCCTACGACGCGCGCGGCGTCACTGAGGCGCTGTTGCCCGGACGCACCGGGTTTGTCGTGCCGATGGATGATGCCACCGGCTTCGCTTCCCAACTGCAGCGTTTGATCAACGACGCCGACCTGCGGCTGTCGCTCGCGCAGGCGGCGAGCACCCACGCGCGCACCGCCTTCGCCCCGGAGCGACAGTTGCAGGCTTACCTCGACCTCTTTTCGCAGCTCCGTCCATCTTTCCAGCCATGACCAACAAGCAACGCCTCGACCTCATCGAGCGTTATATCCGCGAGCACCGATACGCCGATCTGCACACGCTCGCGGCACGCTTCAACATCTCGCTGTCCACCGTCCGCCGCGCGCTCGACCAGCTCGAGGCGGGCGGCGTCTTGCGTCGGCACCACGGCGGCGCGTCGCTGATCGAGACCGACGAACTGGCTCGTGAATACGACTTCATCGCCCGCGACGAACGTCAGGCCAACGAGAAGTTCGCCATCGCGCGCGCCATCGCCGACCGCGTGCAACCTGGCATGACCGTGATCCTCGACGGCGGCACGTCAGCGTACGCCGTCGCCCGGCTGTTGGTCGCGAAGCGCCTGCAGATCGTAACGAATTCTCTCCCGATCGCCGGACTCTTCAGCGAAATCGGCTCGGTTGAGACGATCGTCACCGGCGGCAGCATTCACAACCGGCTCGGCGTGCTCGTGGGGCCGTTGTGCGAGCAATCCCTCGAGCAAATCCATGCCGACCTCGCGATCCTCGGCGGCGCCGGCATCACCGAGGCCGGCGTCTGGAACCACAACGCGCTCATCGTGGCTGCGCAGCGACGCATGATTGCGGCGGCGGAGCGGACGATCTTCGCCCTCGACTACAGCAAGTTCGGCCGAAAAGCGCTCAGCCTCACGACGCCGTTCCAAGCCCGCCATACCATCGCCACGGACCGGGAGCCACCGGCCAGCCTGGCCGCCGCGGCGCGTTCGGCGGGCGCAACCATGATGTTGTGCCGACCCGCCGAGAAGTGAACCAGCCCGGCGGAGAAATCCTCCGTACTCACAGCGACTAAGCGGGCGGCAGCAGCAGTTTACACGTGGCAAACGACCGTCGCGCGCGGCCGACAGTTGAGTTTTGCCAACGGCTGCGCTTCGTGGGCCCGTGGTAAGTCCCGTCCCATCCGCCGCTGCAGCCACCATCCGTCTGCGCGGAGTCCGTCAGAACAATCTCAAAGGCTTCGACCTCGATCTGCCGCTGGGTCGCTACATCGTGGTCACCGGTCTCAGCGGCGCGGGCAAGAGCTCGCTCGTCTTCGACACCTTGCACGCGGAGGGACAACGACGCTACGTCGAAACCTTTAGCGCCTACACCCGCCAGTTCCTCGATCTGCTCGACAAACCCAAGGTCGACCAGATCGAGAACATCCGGCCGTCGATCGCGATCCAGCAGACGAATACCGTCAAAACCTCCCGCTCCACGGTCGGGACGATGACGGAGATCACCGATTTTGCCAAAGTCTGGTTCAGCCACGTGGCCACCTGTTATGATCCCACCACCGGCGAAGCGGTGGAGGACGATACGCCGGAAACGATCTGGCAGAAGGCGCGGGCGGCCAATCGGGACGCGACCGTCGTCGTCTCATTCGCCGTGGCCCGGCCGGGCAAACTCACCTGGACCGAGATCCTGACGAACCTGAAGAACCAAGCCTACGTGCGCGTCCTCGTCGGGACCTCGCCGGACGCGTTGTCCGCGTACCGGGTCGACGATCTCCTCGCTTCACCGGCTACGCTGCGTGACCTCGAGCGGATCTGGGTGGCACAGGACCGGGTCACGCTCACCGACGACCAGAAGAGCCGCTTTCTCGAGGCAACGGAAGCCGCGCTGCATTTCGGACAGGGCGAGGTGCATCTCTTTCTCGCCCGTAACAACCCTGCGAATACGTTTCAGTCCGCGGGGCACTACTCGCGCGGCCTGCACTCCCCGGCCACCGGGCGATCGTTCCGTCCCGCCACACCGGCGTTGTTCTCCTTCAACTCGCCGCTCGGCGCCTGCCCGCAGTGCCGCGGATTCGGCCGGGTCATCGAAATTGACTACCGACTGGCAATTCCCGACCAGACCAAGTCGATCGACGAAGGCGCGATCAAATGCTGGGAAGGCGAAGTCTACGGCGAATCCAAGAAGGACCTGCTGCAGTTCGCGAAAAAGCGGAAGATCCCAACGAACGTGCCGTTTGCCTCCCTCACCTCGGAGCAACAGGCGTTCATCATCGAAGGTGAACCGGGATACGGGAATCGCGGCCTCGAGTGGCCGAAGGCGTGGTACGGCGTCAAGGGCTTCTTCCGCTGGCTCGAGAAGAACACGTACAAGATGCACGTGCGCGTCTTCCTGTCGCGCTACCGTGCCTACAACCCCTGCCCCGCTTGTGGCGGCGCGCGACTCCAGCCTGAAGCCCTCTGCTGGAAATGGCGTGGGCGCACGCTGCCGGAGCTTTACCAGCTGCCGGTGACAGAGCTGCTGGCGCTGCTCTCCGACGCCCGCCCTCAACGCAGCGAACACCAGTCCGAGCTCGCCTACGACGCGATGGTCACACGTCTGCGTTACCTGGAGCAGGTGGGGCTGGGCTACCTCACGCTGGACCGGCAGTCGAAGACCCTTTCCGGAGGTGAGGTCGAACGCGTCAACCTGACCTCCTGCCTCGGTACGTCCCTCGTGGATACACTTTTCGTGCTCGATGAACCGAGCGTCGGTCTGCATCCGCGGGACATTGATCGGCTGATCGGGATCGTGCGCACGTTGACCGACGCCGGCAACACGGTCGTGGTGGTGGAGCACGACGAGGCGATGATTCGCGCCGCCGACCACGTCGTCGAGATCGGGCCGGAACCCGGCGCCCGCGGCGGGCACGTCGTGTTTCAAGGCACCATCGAGGAGATGCTCGACTCGCCTGCCAGCATCACGGGCCGCTACTTGTCGGGTCGCGAGCGGATCGATGCCCCGGCCCAGCGGCGCACCGTTCGCTCCAACGGTGATCACGGCTGGCTCACGTTTACAGGCGCGACCAAACACAATCTCAAGGATGTGACGGTCCGGCTGCCGCTGCGCCGGCTCGTCTGTCTCAGCGGCGTCTCCGGCTCCGGTAAATCCACCCTGCTGGACCACGTCATCCATCAGGGATTGCTCTCGCGCAACCACCTGCTGACCGAGGATCCGGCCAGTATTCATTCGATCAGCACGGATGCTGAGTTCTCCGAGATCGTCCTGGTGGACCAATCGCCCCTTTCACGTACGCCGCGTTCCAACCCTGCGCTCTATTGCGAGGCTTGGGACCTGATTCGTGAGCTCTACGCCCGTGAACCCGCGGCGCAGGCCGCCGGGTTCGGCCCGTCGAGCTTCTCGTTCAACAGCGGCGCCGGGCGCTGCGCCCACTGCCAGGGGCTGGGCTACGAACGCGTGGAGATGCAATTCCTCTCTGACGTGTTTGTGCCGTGTCCCGTTTGCGAAGGCCGCCGCTTTAAGCCGGAGGTTCTCGCCATCACCTGGAATGGCAAGTCCGTCGCGGACCTCCTCAACACCAGCATCTCCGACGCGCTGCCACTCTTCGCGGATCACGCGGCCATTCGCTCGCGACTCGGCGCACTCGATTCCGTTGGCCTCGGTTACCTGACGCTCGGCCAGCCACTCAACACGCTCAGCGGTGGCGAGGCCCAGCGCCTCAAACTCGTCCGCTATCTCGGACTCTTTGGCGCGGACAGCCCGGAGGGCGCACTCCTGCTGCTCGACGAGCCCACCACAGGTTTGCACCGGCACGACGTGAAGCGGCTGCTGACCGTGCTGCAGGCGCTCGTCGATCGCGGCCACAGCCTTGTCGTCATCGAACACAATCTCGACGTGCTGAAGTCCGCCGACTGGATCATCGAAGTGGGTCCCGAGGCCGGAGCGGATGGTGGTCGAATCGTCGCAGAGGGCCCACCCGAGAAACTGGCGCACACGCCGACGGCTACGGCGGCCTATTTGCGCGAGGCGCTTGAATCGCCGCAGTCAGTCCGCGCGGTCGCGCGCGCCAATGAAGCCGCCGTCCCCTACTCGGCGGGTGACGGTCATCTCGTCATCCGCGGGGCCTGCGAGAACAACCTCAAGAACCTCTCGCTCGAACTGCCGCACCGCGAGTTGACCGTCGTCACCGGCGTGTCCGGCTCGGGCAAGTCCACCCTCGCGTTCGATATCGTGTTCGCCGAAGGCCAGCGGCGGTTCATGGAGTCGATGTCGCCGTACGCGCGCCAGTTCGTCGAACAACTGCCGCGGCCGGCGATCGATCGGTTAACCGGCATCCCACCGACCGTTGCGATTGAACAACGGGTGACCCGCGGCTCGCGCAAATCCACCGTCGCGACGATCACCGAGGTCGCGCAGTATTTGCGGCTCCTCTACGCCCGTATCGGCCTCCAGCACCATCCGGTGACGGACAAACCAGTGCAGCCGCTCTCACCGGGCCAACTCAAGCTGCTGTTGAACCGGGTGCTGGCCACGCCGAAGGCCACGAAGGCTCGTCACCTCTACCTTTGCGCGCCCCTCGTGCGCGGCCGCAAAGGCCACCATCAGCCGATTGCCACCTGGATCGCGCAACAGGGTTTCGATCTCATGCGGGTCGATGGCCAGCTGCAGCGCGTCGAGGCCTTCCAAAAACTCGACCGCTACAAGGAGCACGACATCGAGGTCGTCGTCGCGGACCTGAAATCCGACAGCGCAGCGCCGGTGCCCCGCTCCGGCACTCGCAGCCGGCGTCGCGCTCAGGGCACTACAGCGGCTCCGACACCGCTGACACCAGCCGCCGCGCTGGAACTGGCGCTCCGACTCGGCAAGGGCGCTTGTTTCCTGCTGACCGCGAATGGCGAGATCCTGTCTTGGTTCTCCACCACCCGCACCGATCTGGAAACGGGCGAATCCTTCCCGGAACTCGACCCCAAGCAGTTTTCGCACAACTCGCCCCGCGGCTGGTGCCCGGCGTGCCGCGGCCATGGACGGATCTTCGACTGGATGCTGCAGACCGATGACGAAAACGAACTGCCACCTGAGATCGCCGACATTACCGCTGGTCTGAAAGAGGAACTCGCCGAACAGAGTTCCACGCCGTGTCCGGAATGCCAGGGGGCGCGCCTGAACCGAATCGCGCGGGCCGTGAAGCTGCACTTTGAGGCGCCCAATCGCGCGGGTCGGCCTCGCCGCACCCACTCCGGTGAACCCTCGGCACCACGAGGACCGTACGCTCTCTCGCTGCCCGAGCTGCTGCGCGGCACGGCGTCACAACTGCTCTCCCATCTCCGACAGCTGGAACTCGACGAGCGCGGCCGGCGCATCGTGCAGGACATCCTGCCGCAGATCGAGGAGCGGCTGCGCTTCCTCGACCACGTCGGGCTTGGATACCTGTCGCTCGATCGTGCCACCGAGACACTCTCCGGCGGCGAGGCACAGCGCATCCGGCTCGCCTCCCAGCTTGGCACCAACCTCGCCGGCGTGCTCTACGTCTTGGACGAACCGAGCATTGGCTTGCACGCGCGCGACAACGACCGGCTCATCGACACGCTGATCGGCCTGCGCGACAAGGGAAATTCCCTGCTCGTGGTGGAGCACGACGACGAGTTGATGTTGCGGGCCGACCGCATCGTCGACCTCGGACCCGGCGCCGGAGTGCACGGCGGCCAACTGCTCGCGCTCGGCACGCCCGACGAGATCAAACGCAGCGAAAACTCCCTGACCGGGCTCTTTCTCGCTCAAGGCATCAAGCACCCCCTGCGCGGCAGCTACCGGCCGGTATCCGTCGCTTCCCGACGCGGTCGCGCCGCGCCGGCCGGAGCGGTGGACTGGCTCGAGCTGACCAACGTCCGGTTCCGCAACCTCAAGGGCTTCGACCTGCGCCTGCCGCTCGGCCGCCTCACCCTCGTGGCGGGTCCAAGTGGCGCCGGAAAATCCACGCTATTCCGCGATGTGCTGCATCCGGTCGTTCACTACGCGATCAAGGAGCGCAAGTCCCGCGTTTCGGGCGGAGCGTTCGTGCGGGCCACGGGCTTTGCGGCCGACGAGGGCGCGCTCGCCACGCCGCCGTTCGATGAATTGCGAGGACGGCTGCCGTTCAAGGCCGTGATCGAGGTCGACCAGTCCCCGATCGGCAAAACGCCGCGCTCCACCCCCGCGACCTACCTCGGCATCTTCGACTTGATCCGGCAGTTCTTTGCCTCGCTTCCTGAAGCCAAAATGCGCGGTTTTGGTCCGGGTCGTTTCTCCTTCAACACGGCCGGAGGACGTTGCGACACCTGTCAGGGCGCCGGACGCGTAAAGCTGGAGATGGCGTTCATGCCCGACACGTATTTGCCGTGTGAAGACTGCGGCGGCTCGCGTTACGGCCCCGAACTCGCTGACATCACGTGGAACGGCAAATCGATCGGCGCCGTGCTGCAGCTGACGTTCGAAGAGGCCGCCGCCTTCTTCTCGTTCCATTCGCAGCTCTCGGCGGTTTGCCAGCTGATGGTGGACTGCGGTCTGGGTTATCTGACCCTCGGGCAGAGCTCCCCCACCCTGTCCGGCGGCGAAGCACAGCGACTCAAGCTCGTGACCGAGCTGACCCGCGGCCTCGCCTCTTACACCGAGCGGACGCGCGGGGAAACTCCACGAAATCTCTACCTGCTGGAGGAACCGACGATCGGCCTGCATCTGAGCGACTGCGAGAAGCTCATCCATGTGCTGCACTCGCTGGTCGACCAGGGACATACGGTGGTGGTGATTGAGCACCACCTCGATCTGATTGCGGAGGCCGACTACGTCATCGAACTTGGACCGGAGGGCGGACCCGCGGGTGGGCACCTGATTTATCAAGGCCCCTTGCGCGGGTTGCTCGACGCCAAGGGCTCTCCGACGGCTCCGTACCTGCGGGCCAAGCTCGCGTCCTCACCGACCGCAGCCGTATCAACGTCCTAATGACACCCGAACGCGCCAGCTTGGGCCGGCGCCGCGCCGAGGCGAGGCGACGGGATCAGGATCCCGTCGCCTTGAGGGAAGCGTCATGCAGGCGCACGGCCTCCTCAGTCACCCGCACCAGCTCCGTCAACGACACCGGCTTCACCAGGTAGCGAAACAGCGCCGCCTCGTTGACGCTGCGCAGCAGCATTTCCGGCTTCATGTATCCGGTCACGAGGATGCGCTGCATGAGCGGGTACTCCTCGCGCACGCGCACCAGGAAGCTCATGCCATTGCCGCCAGGCATGAGGTGATCAGCGATGACCACCTTGAACTCTTTCTTGCGCAGGATGAACTCCGCCTCGCGAGTCGACGTGGCGGTGGTGCAGTCAAACTGCTCCGACAACGCCGCGCTGAACGCCTCCAAAAGGGGCGCCTCATCATCCACCAACAAGATCGGGTCCCGCTGTCCGGCTGAGTCGGCGGCCGGCGACGGCATCGGCTTCATGGCCCGCGAGCGTGCGGCTCCACCCCATCGAGGCAAACCGAAACCCTTAGGGTGTCTCCCTGCCGTTTTCCCGTTGCCACACCGCGGATACAAACGTTCGCTCGCCCGTCCGGCATGCTCTTCAGTGAACTTTACGTCGGTCTGCGCGACGGCTCTATCGGCCGGGACATCCTTCGAGCGACCGCGCCCGCCGCCTTTCTGGCGCGAAACGGTTCGGGCACGACGATCCTCCATTTCGCCGCCCGTTACGGCCGCTTGCCGGATGTGTCGCCGAGCCTGCTGACTCCGCAGAACCTGCTCCTGAAAAACGATTCGGGCTACACACCGCTGCACCACGCGGCAGGGGCCGGCTACCTGCGGCACCTCCCGAGCGAGCTACTCGTGCCCGAGATCCTGGGGATCCGCAGCAACTCCGGGTACACCGCTTTCCATCTGGCTGCCGCCCACGGGTCGCTGAGTCAGTTGCCCGCGGAGCTGTTGACGGAAGCCATCGCGGCCCAACGTACCGACTTGGGCAATACGTTGCTCCACGAAGCAGCCGAACACGGTTCGATCGACCGTTTCCCGGCCCATCTGTTAACCGGGGCTGCGTTCGCCGCCACCAACGCCAGTGGTGAGACACCGCTGCACACGGCCGCCCTCAACGGTCACCTCGGGCAGGTGCCGCGCATCCACTTCACCACGGCCAACCTGCTCAAGCTGACGCATGCGGACGACACGGTGATGCACGCGGCCGCCATCGCCGGTCACCTCGACCAGATTCCCGCCGAATTCCTCGTGCGCGAACATCTGACCCGCGCCAGCAAGGCCGGCTACACCGCCATTCATGCCGCCGCTGAAACCGGCCAACTGCGCCACATCCCGGCGGCCCAACTCACCGCGGAGCTTCTCCTGACGCGCAACGACCACGGTGATACGCCGCTTCATGCCGCCGCGTTCGAGGGACACCTCGACCAGCTTCCGGCAGACTTGTTGACCCAGGAGCACTTGCAGGTGCGCAATTACGCCGGCGTCACCCCGCTGCTCACCGCCATCCAACGTGGTTTTGTAGAGCAACTTCCCGCCTCGCTCCGCCCGAGACCGCCGGGTGTGATTGGTCGCGTGCTGCGCAACCTGGGGTTCAGCTCCGGTCCACGCTGACCCTCCCGGGCGGCGCCCGAACGCACAACCCACGCCGTTTTCCGCTCCCAGGCGCTTGTCAGCACCTGGCCGCCAACCCGCCCCGGACACCGTGGGTGAGCACGTTCTGGCAACCGTTGCGCAGTGTTTCGGCTTCCCACCACCCTCGCGTTTGCTTCACTCGGTCCGACTTGCGTCCGTCCCTTTCCTCATGAACACCACGATCACTGCCATCACCGCTCGCGAGATCATCGATTCCCGCGGCAACCCGACCGTTGAGGTCGACGTGAAGCTCGCCAGCGGCGCCCTCGGCCGCGCTGCCGTGCCTTCCGGTGCCTCCACGGGTGAGCACGAAGCGCTGGAACTGCGCGACGGTACGCTCACGGCCAAGCAGCTGCCCAAGGGCGTGGACGGCAAGAAGCGCTACCTCGGCAAAGGCGTGCTCGCCGCGGTTTCCAACGTGAAGCGCGTCATTGCCCCGGCCCTGGTCGGCCTCGATGCCTGTGACCAGGTGGGCATCGACCGCACGATGCTCAAGCTCGACGGCACCTCGACCAAGTCAAAGCTCGGCGCCAACGCCATCCTCGGCGTCTCCCTCGCCACCGCCCATGCCGCGGCGAACGCGCTCGGCCAGCCTCTTTACAAGTACCTCGGCGGCCCGAACGCGAAGGTACTGCCCGTGCCCATGATGAACATCATGAACGGCGGTGCACACTCGGACGCTCCGATCGATTTCCAGGAGTTCATGATCCGTCCGGTGAACTTCGACACGTTCGCCGACGCGCTGCGGGCCGGGGCGGAAGTTTTCCACAACCTGAAGAAGGTGCTGAAGGCGAAGGGGCTCTCCACCGCCGTCGGTGACGAAGGCGGCTTCGCGCCCAACCTCGCCTCCACCACGGACGCGCTCGACGCGATCGCCGACGCCGTGAAGGCGGCCGGTTACAAGCTCGGCAAGGACATCATGCTCGCGCTCGATGTCGCCTCCTCCGAGTTCTACGACAAGAAGAGCGGCAAGTACGTCTTCAAGAAGTCCTCCGGCCAGCAGTTCACCGGCGACGAGTTCGTGGCCTTCTACAAGGAGCTCTGCGCCAAGTACCCGATCGACTCGATCGAGGACGGTTGCGCCGAAGGCGACTGGACCACCTGGAAGAAGCTGACCGACGCTCTCGGCGACAAGGTTCAGCTCGTGGGCGACGACCTCTTCGTGACGAACGTCGAGTTCCTCAAGAAGGGCATCGAAACCGGCACGGCCAACTCGATTCTCGTCAAGGTGAACCAGATCGGCTCGCTGACCGAGACGCTCGACGCCGTCGAACTCGCGCACAAGAACCACTACACCGCCGTCATCTCGCACCGCTCGGGCGAGACCGAGGACGTGACGATCGCCGACATCGCCGTTGCGACCAACGCCGGCCAGATCAAGACCGGCTCGGCCTCGCGCACCGATCGTGTGGCTAAGTACAACCAGCTCCTCCGCATCGAAGAGGAACTCGGCGCCAGCGCGATCTACGCCGGCCGGTTGCAGCGCCGCCGCTGACCGGTTGTCGTTTTCCCAGCACGACAAGGCCCGCCCTACCCGGCGGGCCTTTTTATTTTCTCCTGCCGCTCGTCCAACCCGTTTGTCACTTAATACGTGACAAGTTCCGGCCGGCGGTTTGTCACGTAATAAGTGACAAACGGGCCGCGACACGCGGGGGGAGAGAAAGGTGGGTGTTGCGTCAGTGCGATGGGATCGCAGGGGCGAGGCCGAGGTGCTCGGCGTGGAAGGCCAAGGCGTCGCGCACGTGTTCGTCCCAATAATCCCACGTGTGTGCACCGGAGTACTCCCGGTACGTGTGCGGGATGTTCTCCTGCTCGAGCGCAGCGTGGTAGCCGCGGTTGTCCGCGAGCAGGTAATCTTCCGTGCCGCAATCGAGCAGCAGCTTCGGCAACGTCTGCGCGGCCCGCGCGCGGCGCGCGAGTTCCAGAATGTCGTGCGGCGAGCCCAGCGCGGAGTCGCCAAAGATCCGCCGCATCTCGGCGCTGAAACCGTCATCCCAGTTCCGTGCCTTCGCCATCTTGACCATGTCGCCGCGCTCCCCTTCGCCGCCCCATCCGAGCGCGCCGGAGTGACTGTTGATCGACGCGTACATCTCAGGATAAGCCAGCCCAACCCGCAGCGCACCATAGCCGCCCATCGACAGCCCGCCGATGGCGCGACTGCGCCGGCCCGTTTTCACCTGAAAGTGGCGCTCGATGAAGGCCGGCAGTTCCTCGCCGATGTGCCGTGCATACGCCGGCCCTTCGTTATTGTCCGTATAAAAGCCGCGGTACCCATCCGGCATCACGATCACCAGCGGCAACTCCCGCGCGTAGTATTCAATTCGTGAATGCCGCATCCACATTGTGGCGTCATCGCCCAAGCCGTGGAGCAGGTAGAGCGTCGCAAACGGGGGCCGGCCCACCGGCGGCAACAACACCTCCGCCTGCGTGCGTTTCCCCAGAAGTTCACTTTTCCACCGCAAAGTCGCCCAAGCCATCCAGGAAGTATCAAGGTTCAGGTCGCCAAGTAGCAAGGATCGGAAACCACCTCGGTCCAACCGAGAGTGACCGGCACCCCGAATCGATCAGCTCGACTCGACCGAAGCTTCCTCCGCGCCCTGTTTGTCCCTTGTTCCTTGGAACCTGCTCCTTACTCCACCTGGAGAATGTATCCGCGGAGGTATTCGCTTTCGGGCATGGTGATGAGGACGGGATGGTCGGTCGGCTGATGGGCAAACTCGAGCACGCTGACACGGCGCTTCGCGTCGTTCGCAGCGGCCGCCAGCACGCCGCGCAGCTCGGCATCCTGCATGTGATGCGAGCAGGTGTACGTCGCCAGGAGGCCGCCCGGCGACAGGCGCTGCATCGCCCGGAGGTTGATCTCCTTGTAGCCGCGCAATGCTCCTTCCAACGCACTCTTCGACTTCGCGAAGGGCGGAGGATCGAGAATGATCAGATCCCAGCGCTCGTCGCGGTGCTCGCTGAAGTAATCGAAGACGTTCGCGACGCTGAACTCGACCGAAAGCTGGTTGCGCTCGGCGTTGCGCCGGGCCTGAGCAATCGCGTCCTCCGCGCTGTCGATGCCACGCACCAGCGCTGCTCCCGCGCGGGCCGCATGCAAGGCGAACGCCCCTTGGTTACAGAACGCATCGAGGACGCGTTTGCCCTCCGCCCAGCGCGCGACGCGGCGGTGCTGTTCCCGTTGGTCGAGGTAAAAGCCCGTTTTCTGCCCCCGCTCCAGGTCCAGCCAGTACTCCAATCCGTCGATCTGCGCCCAACGCGGTTCCCACGGCCGCCCGGAGCGGGTTTTCACCTGTTGCGGCAAACCTTCCAGTCGGCGGATCGGCGCATCGTCGCGGTGAATGATCTCCGCCGGATGCAGCAACTCGTCCAACAGGTCACTAATCATTGTCTCCCGCAACGCCATGCCGGCCGTCTGGATCTGCACCACCAACGTATGGCCAAACTGGTCCACCACCACGCCCGGCAGGCCATCGGATTCCGACCAAACCAATCTTCGATACGCCTCAGTCGGTGAACGTCGCGCGATGGCCGCTTGCAGCGCAGCCCGCACGTAGTCTGCGTCGAGCGCCACGCGGTCTCGGCTCAGCCGCCGCCACACGATCTGCGAACGGCTGTTGTACAGGCCGGTTCCGAGCAGCCGGCCCGTCCGATCCCTGCACTCCACCACGGCGCCGTCGTGCTCAGCCGGGAGAAGCTTTTCGATCTCGTTGGCAAACACCCACGGATGACCCGTCAACACGCGGCCCTTGGCATTGGCACGCAACTTCAAGGCAGGCAGCGGAGCGGTCATCGTTGCGCCATCATTCAGTGCTCCGTTTTGGGCGGAAGCCTTTTTGCGTGCCCTGCCCTGGGTCCGAGGTCCGTCTTGACCTGACCGAGGTCGATCGGGACTCTTGCCGGTTTCGTCATGTCTCCCGCCGCTGAAATTGCCCGCCGTCGCACCTTCGCGATCATCTCGCACCCCGACGCGGGCAAAACGACGTTGACGGAAAAGTTCCTCCTCTACGGCAACGCGATCCATCTCGCCGGCTCGGTCACCGCGCGCAAACAGCAGCGCTCCACGACGTCCGACTGGATGGAATTGGAGAAGCAGCGCGGCATCTCCGTGTCTTCGACCGTCCTGCAGTTCGATTACGCCGGTTTCGCGGTCAACCTGCTGGATACGCCGGGGCACAAGGACTTTTCAGAGGACACCTACCGGGTGCTCACCGCGGTCGACGCGGCCTTGATGGTGATTGACTCCGCGAAGGGCATCGAGCCGCAGACACGCAAGCTCTTCGAGGTCTGCCGGCGCCGCGGCATCCCGATCTTCACCTTCATGAACAAGTGCGACCGGCCGACGCTGGATCCGATCGCGCTGTTGGATGAACTCGAAAGCGTGCTCGGACTCGCCCCGGTGCCGATCACCTGGCCGCTCGGCAACGGGCCGACGTTTCGGGGCGTTTACGATCTGCGGGCGCGGCAGGTCCACCTGTTCGAACGTGTGCCGGGGGGCGCGTTTCGTGCGCCGGTCGACGTGGCCGATGTCACCGATTCCCGCGTTCGCGAGAAGATGGATCCCGACGCCTACGCCGCGGCGACGGAGCAGCTCGAAATGCTGGAAGGCGCGGGTCACGCGTTCGACCTCGAGGCGGTGCAGGCCGGCCGGCAGACGCCGGTGTACTTCGGCAGTGCGGTCAACAACTTCGGCGTACAACTGCTCCTCGAAGGGTTTCTGAAGGATTCGATTCCACCGCAGCCGCGCCGTAATGCCGCGACGGTGACGCTCGACCCGGCCGACGCTCCGGCGGCGGAATCGAACGGGAGCGGTTCCGACCTTCCGTTCGTGCCGATCGCGCACCCGAAGTTCTCGGCCTTCGTTTTCAAGATCCAGGCCAACATGGATCCAAAGCACCGCGACCGCATTGCCTTCGTGCGCGTGTGTTCGGGCAAGTTCGAGCGCGACATGACGGTGGTGCACCAGCGCACCGAGCGGACCGTGCGCCTTTCGTCGTCGCACAAACTGTTTGGCCAAGAACGTGAAACCGTCGACGAAGCGTGGCCGGGTGATGTCATCGGACTGGTGGGCCACGATGCGTTTGGCATCGGCGACACGCTCACCGAGGACAAGGCCATCCGCTACGACGAGATCCCGCGCTTCCCGCCGGAGGTGTTCGCCTACCTGAGCAACCCGAGTTCATCCGACGCGAAACGCTATCGCGCGGGCCTTGAGCAACTGCTTCAGGAAGGGGTGGTGCAGTCGTTTACGGTGCGCCACGGTCCGCCCGGCGCCACGCTGCTCGCCGCCGTGGGTCCCCTGCAGTTCGAGGTGGTGCAGTACCGACTGAAAGCCGAGTACAACGCCGAGTCGCGGCTTACGGCCGCGCCGTTCGAATTCCTGCGCTGGCTCGAGCCGCACCCCTCGCTGGCCAATCCCGAGACACTCATCATGCCCGGAGGCGTGTCCCTGGGGACGGACAAGTTTGATCATCCAGTCGTCCTCTTCCCGAACGACTGGACGATGAGCTACTTCACCGAGAAGAACCCCGAGCTGAAGTTGCACGCGCTGCCGATCGAGCAGACCCGTTGACGATAGCGTAGTTGGGTTTCGGGTACGTGGCCCCCCCCACTCCCAAGTCTCGTCGTCACGTTGAGGGCGAACGAGGGTAATTCCTACCTGCTCCTTAAAGTAGTCTTGGTTGTGTCGCATGCGTGGATCCGATGCGACTACCTGTCCTCCCCTCGACGCCTGCGCGTGTACGCGCCGCGTTCTCGCGCCCTTGGCGCTCTCTTGGCGTCTGCCTGCTGCTGACCGCCACCCTCCTGCCGGCCGCTCGGGCCCAGCAGACGGTGGTGGTTAACTATGGCAACGGGTCCCTTTCCATGGTCGATCTGAACACGGGGGCACGGACGATCCTCGCGTCCGCTTCGCTCGGCACCGGGCCAGAGTTCCAAAGCCCTCTCGGCATCGTCCAGGCGGGTGATGGGTCACTGCTCGTCGCCAACCGTGGGGGTAAATCGCTGCTCCGGGTGGATCCTGCTACGGGGAATCGCACCGAGCTTTCTGGCCCCAACGTCGGCGCCGGCCCCGCCTTCAACGACCCTTGGGCAGTCGCCGTGGAGAGCGATGGGAACATTCTCGTCGGTGACCAAGGGTCGGGACACAACCTGTACCGCGTCGATCCGGTGACCGGCGACCGCGTGATTCTCACCGCCAACTTCGCTTCCATCACCGGTCTTTGGATCGAGCCGGACGGCAACATTGTCGTCGTCAACATCGGCAAAGGTGGCGGGGGCTCGCTCCTGCGAGTCAACAAAACCACAGGCGCCTGGACGACCATCACCGGTGAGGGCTCCTTCCTGAAGCGCCCCACCGGGCTCGCGCGCCGCGCCAACGGACACTTTCTGGTAACGAACGAGACCAATCCGAATCTCGTTGACGTCGATCCCGTCAACGGAGCCCAAACCCTGGTCTCTGGAACCGACCGCGGCGCCGGGCCAACGATTGGGATGAGCTATGGCGTGTCGATCACCGCGGGTGGTGAGATCTTCGTCCTGTCTTTCCAGAGCAACGCGGTCATCCGGGTCGATCCCACGACGGGCGATCGTACCATCGTCTCAGGACCGGGCGTCGGTACGGGCGACAGTTTTGAGTTTCCCTTGAGCATCCTGGGCGCGGCTGTTGCCAACATCACTCAACCGCCAACAAGCATCACCAGCGTCACCGCGCCGACTGCAGGGCTCTATGGTGCCGGGCAGCAGTTGAACTTCACCGTCACGTTCGATGATACCGTGACTGTCACCGGAACGCCGCGCCTCGTTTTGACCGTAGGCAGCGAAACGCGTTATGCGAGCTACGTCGCGGGCTCCGGCTCTGCGTCACTCACTTTTCGATACACAATCGCATCCGGCGAGAACGACGCCGATGGCATCAGTGTCGGAACCTCGCTCCAGCTCAATGGCGGAAGCATTCTCAACTCCGGAGCCAAGGCGGTCAGCCTCAGTCTTCCGTCCGTCGGAGGGTCGGTGCGCATTGACGCGGTCAAGCCAACCTTCACCAGCCCCAGCGCTGCCACCGGTACACTGGGCGTCATCTTCTCCCATCCGGTCCTGGCCACGGACGCCAATCCGGTCACGTACAGCGCCACCGGTCTGCCCACCGGCGTCACGATTGACGCCAACACCGGCCTGATCACCGGTTCTCCGCTCGCCGCAGGCTCCTTCACCGCAGCAATCAAGGCCACCGACGTGGCCGGCAACGCTCAGACGCAATCCCTCACCCTCACGATTCTTCCGGGCGTTGGGGCGGTGCAGCTGAGCCAGCTTGCCCAGACGTACAACGGTTCGCCTCGCGCGGTCACCGTGACCACCCTCCCGGCCGGATTGAACACTGTGGTCACGTACAACGGCTCAACGACCACCCCGATCAACGCCGGCACCTACACGGTCCTCGCGACGCTCTCGGATCCGAACTACACCGGTTCGACCTCCGGCACGCTGACCATCCACCGCGCAACGCAGACCGTCAGCTTTGGTACGCCGGCGACTCCGACGATCGGCCAACCCGTCCAGCTGTCGGCGACGGCGAGCTCCGGTTTGCCGGTGACCTTCTCCGTCGCCAGCGGCCCCGGCACGCTCTCGGGCAACCTGCTCACGATCACCGGCACCAGCCCGGTCGTCGTCGTGAAGGCGAGCCAGGCCGGTGATACCAACTACCTGCCGGCTTCCGCCACCTACAGCTTCAACCAGGTGGGCAAGCTGTCGCAGAGCATCCGCTTCGATCCGCTGATCGACCGTCCGGCCACGGACGGACCCGCGACCCTCTCGGCGACCGCCACCTCGGGCCTGCCCGTCAGCTTCTCCATCGTATCCGGTCCGGCCCTACTGGAAGGCGGACGACTCACCCTGACCGGTGCTCCTGGTCGTGTGGTCGTGCGGGCGTCGCAGTCCGGCAACGACATGTATCAACCCGCGCCCGACGCTACACAGTCGTTCACGGTCAACCCCGTGGGCCCGCAGGTCTATTTTGGCCAGATGGGCTCCGGCGCGCAGGCGCGCAAGTTCGCAGCCGAGCTGGGTGGCCCTGGACGGCCCGGCACGCTGCTCGGCACCCTGCCCAACGGCGACGGCTACTTGGTCAGCTTCCTCCCGGGAGCCGACGGCGCTTGGAGCGCCACGGCGACGCTGTTCCCCACCCCGTTGGCGGTACAGACCGCACAGGTTTCGGTGGCGCCACGCTCCGCTGCGCCCAAGGCCACCCACCTCACCTTCCGCGGCAACGCGCAAGGGGGTGTGTTGAGCGGCTCAATTGATGAGCTGGGGCTGGCGTTCTTCGCCACCCTGGAACCGCCCAAAGGCCCGACGGCCGACCTCGCCGGCTATTATCCAGCTTCCTCCCTCAACTCCGCCGCGGGCGAGACTTACGCGGTTGTCGGCACGCAGGGACACATGTACCTGCTCCTGGTCGGCCAATCGTTCCTCAGCGGCGAAAGCGGCTCCGTCGATCGCCAGGGCGGCTTCCGTTTCGAGGCCCCCAACGTCGGCACCGTCATCGGCCGCGTTGACGCCCAGGCCACGTCCGTCACCGGCACGTTGATCCTCGGCGACGGCACCACCGCGAACTTTTCCGGGGTGCGCGACTCAACGGCGCGGACCGACCGCTTGATCAACCTATCGACCCGCGCCCGCGTGGTTGCCGGTGATGGCTTCGGCACCCTGATCACGGGTTTCGTGATTGGCGGCACCGAGTCCAAGTCGGTGCTCCTGCGCGGGGTTGGACCCACGCTGAGTGGCTTCGGTTTGTCGCAGACTTTGGCGGATCCCAGACTGCGCGTCTTCGACGCTGCCGGTCGAATCATCGCCGAGAACGACAACTGGGGTGGCGCGGAGGAGTTGTCAGCAACGATGGCTCGAGTCGGTGCGTTCGCGCTGCCGGCCGACAGCCGGGATGCAGCGCTGCTGCTCGATCTCGCGCCCGGTGTCTACTCGGTCCACGTGCTCAACGGCGGCAGCGCCGGCCTCGCGCTCGCCGAGATCTACGATGCGTCCACAAACCCGGCCGCCGATTACCAGCGGTTGATCAACATCTCCTCCCGCGGTCAGGTCACTTCGGGCGACGGTGTGCTCATCGGCGGCTTCTCGGTCACCGGCAACGCCCCCAAGCGCGTGCTGATCCGCGGCGCGGGTCCGGCCCTCGCCACGTACGGGGTGGCGAACCCGTTGCGCGATCCACAGCTGGCGCTCTTCAACTCCGCCGGCGAACGCATCGCGACCAACAACGACTGGGAGACCCCGGTGACCGTCGACTCAGCGCAGGTCAGCGCGAGCGCCGACGAAATCACCCGCGTCAACACACGGACCGGCGCGTTTGCCTTCGACAAAGGTTCGAAGGACGCCGCCATCGTCGTCACGCTCGCGCCCGGCAGCTACACCGCGCACCTCTCCAGCGCGACTTCGGAGAGTGGCGTCGCCCTGATCGAGATCTACGAGGTCGTCGAATGAGCCGCGGATCGCGGCAAACCTTCCCCAAGGTGAAGCCGCGATACATCAGCAGGTTGTTTTAGCCGGGGCGGCGGACGCGTCTTTGCGCTCGCCGCCCGCGGCAAAGCCGCGTGGTTTTTTCCGCCATGTCCCG
Source organism: Verrucomicrobiota bacterium (assembly GCA_023386835.1). Classification (GTDB taxonomy): domain Bacteria; phylum Verrucomicrobiota; class Verrucomicrobiia; order Opitutales; family Opitutaceae; genus Actomonas. The sequence goes on along the minus strand of JAEWIY010000228.1, from coordinate 5,578 downwards.
ATTCCGGCGGTTCCTTGTTTCCGTTTCCCTTGTGCTGGGCGTCCTGGCGCTCGGACAGCGTGCCGCCGGAGCGGTCTATCGCGGCGTGATCCTGATTGATGCCGCGTCCGGTGAGACCGTTTTCGAGGAGAACTCGGACTACGTCGGCCCGCCGGCCAGTATGACGAAGATCATGACGTTTCTGGTCGTGCATGATCAGATCAAAGCCGGGCGGCTCACGCTTCAGACGCCGGTTACGGTGACCGCGGCCGATGCCCGCATCGGAGGCACGCAGGTGTGGTTGAAGGAGGGCGAAACCTTCACCGTCGAAGAACTCCTGATGGCGATGATGATCCAGTCCGCCAACGACGCCGCTCACGCCCTCGCCCGTACAGCGTCCGGTTCACGGGAAGCCTTTGTTGCCGCGATGAACGAGCGCGCCAGCCAGCTCGGCATGACCCACACCACCTGGCGCACCCCGCACGGACTGCCGCCCACGTCGCGCCAGCTGGCCGAAAGCGACCTCACCTCCCCTCGCGACCTCGCGCTCCTCGCGCGCGAGCTGGTGACCACGACCGACATTCTGCGGTACACGTCCATCGGCCAGGCCGCGTTTGGACAACAGCAGCGCCCCCAGCCGGTGATGATGGTCAACCACAACCACCTTGTGCGAAAGGTCCGGGGAGTGGATGGCCTGAAGACCGGCTACACCAAGGCGGCCGGTTTCTGCCTCACCGCCACCGCCGAACGCGACGGGCGCCGCCTCATCGCCGTCATGATGGGATCGCCGACTTCGAAGGAACGCGACGTCCGAATGGCCGAGTTGCTGGAATCCGCTTTTACCAAATTGGGGCCGGCACCCGCCCGCACCGGCCCCCTCGCCGTAACGCCCGCACCCTCGGCTCCCGCCAAGGTCAAAGCTGAACCCGTCGCCGAGCCCGGCTTGGTCATCACCCCGGCGCCGCTGCCCGCGTCCTCCTCACGGAACGCGCCCACGCCGGCCGCGGATTCCGACGAGCCGCCCACGGTGCGGTTCAAATTGCCCTAAGACCCACGGCTCCGCGCGGCGGCAGCCGCGTCGACCCTGCAGGCGGGTCGGCACCAGACCGCCCAAGTCGGCCGCCGAAGCTTCCGCAGCTCGGTGTAACCAGTGACGGCAACGCGCGTCGCACACTTGTGCTTTGTGCGGCAGTGGTTATCTGGCTTCGTCCCGTTTTGCCGGCCCCACCGTCGCGGATTGCCTCCACGACCTTGGGCTGAGCCCTCCCCGCCACACATGTCCCGCCCGCTTTCCTGCGCCCTTGCCGCTGCCCTGGTGCTTACGTCCACCCTTCCCAGCCTGGCCCGTTCGTCGGCCGACCTCCTCCACGAGCTGCACCAATTTTCCCAGACAGGCCGCGTCCTCTACGTCGCCGCTCATCCGGACGACGAGAACACCCGGCTGATCACCTACCTCGCCCGCGGCCGCGGTTACGAGACGGGATACCTGTCACTCACGCGGGGTGACGGAGGACAAAACCTGATCGGCGCGGAGCTGCGCGACGGCCTCGGGGTGATTCGCACGCAGGAGTTGCTGGCCGCGCGGCGGATCGATGGAGGCGTGCAGTTCTTCTCCCGGGCGAATGACTTTGGGTTCTCCAAAACCGCGGAGGAGACCCTCGCGACGTGGGACAAGGACGAGGTGCTGGCCGACATGGTGCGGGTGATCCGCACGTTTCGCCCCGATGTGATCATCACGCGCTTCTCGCCGGAGCCCGGGGGCACGCATGGCCACCACACCGCGTCCGCCCAACTCGCAATTGAGGCCGTCAAACTCGCCGCGGACCCGTCGGCCTTGCGCGAGCAGTTGCCTGGCCTGGCGCCGTGGCAGGCGCGCCGCGTGGTCTGGAACGCTTGGGTCGGCCGCGGCGGCGTGACACCCGAGGGCCTGCTCGCGTTGGACGTGGGTGGCTACGACCCCCTGGTCGGCGAATCGTTTGGCGAAATCGCCGCCCGCAGCCGCACGCAACACAAGAGCCAGGGCTTTGGTGCCCTGAGCAGCCGCGGGAGCGCGCTGGAACATTTTCGGCACCTTGCCGGTGAGCCGGCGACCGAAGACCTGATGGACGGGGTCGAGACCACGTGGCGCCGGTTTCCGGGCGGAGAGCGGATAGGTGAACTCGCGGCGAAGGTGCTCGCGAAGTTTCAGCCGCGCGAGCCGCACGCGAGCCTGCCGGACCTGCTCGAGTTGCATCGGCTGCTCGCCGACGCTCCCAAAAACCCGCTCACTCACGAGAAGCGCGAGCAGCTCGAACAGATTATCGCGGGCGTGCTGGGCCTCGACGTTATGACCACCGTCGAACAGGCCGACGCGATTCCGGGCGAAACGCTCAAGCTACGGCACACCGCCATCGTTCGGCAGCCCGTTGCGGTGACGTGGCGCGCCGTCGAACTGCCCCGGGCAGACCGGGTGCCGGCCGATCAGGCACTGGAAACGAATCGCTCCAGCTCGATTGAGGGCACGCACACCTTGCCGGCGAATGCCACCCTCACACATCCATACTGGCTGCGGCAGCCGGGCACACCCGGGTTGTTCGCCGTGGACGATCCCGCGTTGATCGGACGGCCGGAGAACCCGCCGGAGGTGCCCGTTCGTTTTGTTTTTGAGGTGGAGGGCCGCACCTTCACGGTGCCAAGTTCACCGGTCCAGATCAGTCTCGATCCTGTTCGTGGGGAGATCCGCCGGCCCTTGAGGGTGGTCGCGCCGGTGACGGTCGCGATCGCAGATGAACTGCAGGTTTTCTCGCCCGGCGAACAACGAACCGTTCCGGTCGATGTGCGGGCGGTGCGCACCGGCGCCCGCGGTAGCGCGCGGCTCGCGGCGCCGGAAGGATGGACGATCTCGCCCCAACAGCAGCCGTTCACGTTGGGCGAACCGGGCTCCGCGACCCGGTTGTACTTCCAAGTCACGGCGCCCTCCCGCCCGGCTTCGGGCACCCTGCGCGCCACCGCGGAAATCAATGGGCAGGTGTATGGAAATCGCCGCTACGAAATCGCCTACGAACACATCCCCGTTCAGCTGCTCCAGCCACCAGCCGTCGCCAAGCTGGTGAGCATCGAACTCGCGATTGGTGGGCGTCGGATCGGTTATGTGCCCGGTGCGGGCGATGCGGTCCCCGAGGCGCTGGCGCGGATGGGTTATGAAGTGACCACCCTCGACCCCGCCGATCTCAGCCGGGAAATGCTGGCCGGGTTCGACGCGGTGGTGCTGGGTGTCCGTGCGCTGAATACACAGGCGCAGCTCGCCCCACGGTTGCCGGAGCTGCATGCCTACGCGGCCGCGGGCGGCACCGTGTTGATGCAGTACAATACCACGCAACCGCTGCCCGCCACGATCGCGCCGTACCGGCTGCGTGTGTCCCGCGACCGCGTGACCGAGGAGGACGCTCCGGTGACGCTGCTGGCGCCCGAGCACCCGGCCCTGACCCGCCCGAATCGCATCACCTCAACCGATTTTGACGGCTGGGTGCAGGAGCGCGGCTTGTATTTCCCGGATCATTGGGACGCGCCGTTCGTTCCGTTGCTCGCTGCGGCGGATACAGGTGAACCGCTCCACCAAGGCGCGCTGCTGGTCGCACCGCATGGACGCGGCTGGATCGTGTACACGGGGCTGTCGTTCTTCCGCCAACTGCCCGAAGGTGTGCCCGGGGCATACCGATTGCTGGCCAATCTCGTTTCATTAAGCGCGAGCAGCCGTGACGCCCAGACCGCTGATTCCGGGACCGGTGCGCCGGCTCCAATGGAGAACGGCACGTCCGGATGAGCGCCTGCTACCCGGCGCACCCGAGCCGCCCGCACGCTCTGGCGAAGGCTTGAGCCGGGACTTTCACCCCGCTTCGTTCCCTTAATCGACATGTCTGATCCCGATGAATCGCCGGGTGTGCCCGGTTTCCGCACCTGGCGCGGTGTGTACCTGTTCGTGCTGGCGTGTTTTGCCGCGATCGTGGCCGGCCTGACTCTCTTCACCTGGATCCACGCATGACGTCCCTCGACTGGATCGTGCTGCTCGGGACGATGATCGGCATCGCCGCGTACGGCACCTGGCGCACGCGCCACACCGACAACCTCAACACCTACCTGAAGGGCAGCCGCACGACCAAGTGGGGCACCATCGGGATCTCGGTGATGGCAACGCAAGCGAGCACCATCACATACCTCTCGTTGCCCGGCCAGGCCTACGAGAACGGAATCGCGTTTATCCAAAACTACTTTGGCCTGCCGCTCGCGCTGATCCTCGTCTCCGCGGTTTTCCTGCCGATCTATCGAAAACTCGGCGTCTACACCGCGTACGAATACCTCGGAAAACGCTTCGACCAGAAGACACGTTTGCTCGGCGCGTCCCTTTTCCTGCTCCAACGTGGTATTCAGGCTGGCATTACTATTTATGCGCCGGCGATCATCCTGGCGACGGTGCTCGGCTGGAGGCTCGATCTCACCATCATCTTCACCGGCCTGCTCGCGATCGTTTACACCGTGACGGGCGGCAGCGCGGCGGTGAACCTCACCCAAAAGTGGCAGATGGGCGTGATCTTCGGCGGCATGCTCACGGCGTTTGTCATCCTGCTCTACAAACTGCCGCCGCACGCCACCGCGGCGGCCGGCGCGCTCGGCAAGCTGCACGCGGTCGACTACTCCTTGGATCCGCAGGTGCGCTACACCTTCTGGAGCGGCATCCTCGGCGGCTTCTTTCTTTCCCTCTCCTACTTCGGCACCGACCAATCGCAGGTCCAGCGTTACCTCGGCGGTGCTCGCCTGCGCGAAGGCCGCCTCGGATTGATGTTCAACGCCGTCCTCAAGATCCCGATGCAGTTCTTCATCGTGATGCTCGGGGCGCTGCTGTTCGTCTTCTATCAATACCACCCACAGACGCCGGTCATCTTCAACCAGACGCAATGGGAGCGCCAGCTGGAGGGCCCGCAGGCCGCGACCTTCCAGGACATTGAGCAGCGACACGCGGAAGCCCACGCCGCGAAGCGCGAACGGCTGATCGCCTGGTCCGCCGCGCGCGAGTCCGGTGACGCCGCCGGCGAGGCCACGGCGCGAGAAGCCATGCTGGAGGCGCAGCAGCGCTGGGAGAGCATTCGGCAGGAAGCGCGCAGCACGTTGCAAGCGGCCGACCCGGCGGCACGCAAGACGCGCGATTCCGACTACGTCTTCATCACGTTTATTGTCACCCAGCTGCCCAAGGGGATCGTCGGCCTGCTGATCGCAGTCATGTTTGCGTCAGCGCTTTCGTCCAAAGCCGGCGAACTGAACGCGCTTGGAACAACGAGCACTATCGACCTGTGGCGTCACTTCCGTCCTCTGGCCGAGCAGGACGAACCACGAAACGTAAGAAACGCGAAGTGGTTCACCGCCGTGTGGGGCCTCTTCGCGATCTGTTTCGCTCTCTTTGTCAGCTTTGCTGAAAACCTCATCGAGGCGCTGAACATCGTCGCGTCGATCTTCTACCCCGCCCTGCTCGGCGTCTTCCTGGTCGCCTTCTTCTTTAAGCACGTGCGCGGCTCCGCGGCTTTCTGGGGCACCATCGCGGCGCAGGCGCTGACAATCAGCCTCTACC
>JAEWIY010000201.1 GCA_023386835.1 Verrucomicrobiota bacterium | reverse complement strand
AGCCAGAGTGGGGCGGCTCCTTCGCCGACGTCGCGCTGTTCCAGCCACTCGCGCAGGCGATCGCGATCATTTGCGGACGTTTCCGGATCGGTCGATGTTCCGATCAACGTCGCCGCGAGTTGTCCCCGCTCGGCGGCCTGGCGCCACGCGTCGGCGGCGCGTTGCAAGGGTTCTCGGAATTGATCTTCGCCCGGGGCGCCGACGACGACGCAAAGATCGCCGGCGGAATCGGGAAACGCAGCCGGTTGGGCGATGGCGCCCGTCACCCCGCCCGCCATGACCGCGAGGGCGAAGAATCGCCGGAGCAGGGAGTAAGAGGGCGGGTGCACGAATCCGTTCATGCGAGGCCCCTCCAGCGTTTCCAGCCCCATTCCGCCGCGAGGCAGCCGAGCACGAGCAGGAAAATGAGGCTGTTATGCCAGAGCGGCCGGCTGGCGAGTTCCATCACCGGAGCGGGGGTGCGGTTAAGCGTATCCACCAACGAATCGAGCTCTTCCGGTTCGACGGTTCGTCCGCCGCTGCGTCGCGCCAACTCGTCGAGCAATGTATCATTCGGCTGGAGACGCACATACTCGTCCGCGGCAGGATCGTTGACCCAACCTGTTTCCGCCTGGCCGAGCAGGTTGCCCTGACTGTCCTGCACCGTCGCGGTGGCGAGGTAGGCACCCGGGGCGCGGGGATCGAGCCGCGCGGAGTACTGACCGGGTTGATCCGCGACCGGTTCAGCGGGGAAGGTGGCCTGCTGAAACGTGCCCTCCGGGTCTTCCTCTCCGGTTCCCGCAATACGGCGCACGGTGAGCGAAACCTGAGCGCTGTCGGCCGGCCGGAACGCTTTGGTGCGGGCGAACACGTTGAGCTCGACTCCCGGGCCCGAGGTTCCGGCTGTGGCGCGAATCTCGACGGGCGCCGGGACGTCCGTGACCAGCCAGCGGGTGAGCTGGCGCCAGAACCGGGCGAGATCGGCTTGTTCGGCCGCGCTGCGCAGTCCCCAGCGCCAAAGGTCGCCCACGGCCAACGCGGCCACACGACCGCGCCCGAAGGGCTGCGCGACAAGGGCGGGGTAGTTTTCGCCCGTTTCATCCTGCAGCTGCGCGAGAATGGTCGCGCCGGGTTTGATCGCGCCGAGGGCATGACCCACGAGGAAACGAGGCATGCCGTCCAATCGCTCCTTTTCCTGCGACTCCTCGGCGCGCACGCGTGCAAAGGGCTGCACCCAACCCTCACGCGTCAGGCTCCACGCGAGTTGACCGCGCGGAGTCGAAGCCGCAAGCCGATCCAGGTACACGGGTAACGCCGCAGCCAGGGGCGTGTCTTGATAGCCGCCGCTCTCAAGCGAGTCGGCGCCGCCGAGCATCATCAATCCGCCGCCGCGGTCGGAGACGAATTGCCGAAGCAGCTGAAGTTGATCCGGTGAGAAAAACGCGGCCTCGACGTCATCCAGGATCACCGCGTCGTAAGCAAAGAGCTCCTCCGCCAGTCGTGGAAAACCGCCCCGAAGTTCGCTCGCGTCGCGCGTGTTGAGGCGCGTGAGCACGGGCTGATCGTAGCGAATCGTATCGTCGGTGCCGCCAAACCCGCGGAAGAACGGATTGCTGGCCTCGCCCTGGCGGCCCTTGAACTCGAATTTCGGCTCCCGGTGCGCCAGCCGCATCAACGCGACCAGCTGCAACTGCGGATCCTCGGCCAGCGCGCGATTCAGGTATTTGAATTCCCAATTCATGCGCCCGCCGACGTAGAGCACCCGGTATGTCGTCCGGCCTTGATCAGCCATGACGAGGCGGCGGTTATTCTGGAGCGTTGCTTCCAGTTCCGGCTGTGGTGGCGCGACGGAGACTTCGTAGAACTGCACCCCGCTACCGGAAGGCCTCCAGCTGAACTCGAGTGGGGCCGCGTGATTGGCCGGCACAACGCGCGCCGGTGGCGCGTCCCCGGTGGTTGAACCGCCCAACGGCTGCACCTGCACCGTGGCCGCGCCGGAGCCCGCGCCTTCGTGCGCGAGCGTCACCCGCAGCTGCACGGGCGTGTCGTCGAACGCGGTGCGGCGCAGCTCGACCCGATCGAGCCGAACATCGCGCCACTCCGCCCCGCGTCCAAGTCGGACCGGATAGACCGGCGGCAACGCGTCCACTTCCGGCGGCAGCCCCGCGGGCAGATCGGTGGCATTGCCATCGGTGAAGAGCACGATTCCGGCGAGCGGCTGGCCAGCGGTGCGCTCGCGCACGGCGCGCAGCGCGGCCCCGAGGTCGCTGCGTTCACCGTCGAACGCCAGGTCGGTGAAATCGGCGACGCGACGGACTTCCCGGTCGAAGGTGTAGCGGCGAAGTTGGTACACGTCTGCGATCGCCTCGCTCCATCCGGGTTCGTCGTTGAGCCAGCGGCGCAAGGTATCGGCTGCGGCGGGATGACTGCCGCTCGGACGCAACTGGAGGCTCCGGCTGCGATCGACGAGCACCGCCAGCACGTTGGCGCCCTGTTGGGGACGAGGCGCGGTCCAATTGGGCTCAAGCAGGCAAAGCAGCAGGAGCCCCAGGGCCAGGCAACGCAACGCGACCGCGACCGCCCGTTCGCCTCGTCGCGGCGCGAGCGGCTGCAGCGCCCACCACGCGAGCGGAAACAGGACCACCGCCGCCACGAGAACCCAAGGCCAGGCGCCTTCACGCAAGAAGGTGATCGCGGCCAGCATCATGATTGAGTCCCGCTCCGCGAAGGGGCGGGAGGCAGCACGCCAGTGGCGTGGCTCCGGCGCAAGGGTGACGACGACCGATCAATCACTGCCGAGCGCCTCATAGTACTTGCGAACGGATTCGGCGAATCGGTCCGGCACCGGATCGCGGTCAATGGGTTGCAGCGCGTCCGGCTGTTCGCGCCGATTGAGTTCCTGTCGGATCCACGCGCGGGTTTCCTGCAGCGGACCCACAATCCCCATGTCGACAAGGTCCCATTGCGGCGGAACGCCTTCACGTTGATGGCCCCGACGCAACTCCTCCGCCTCGAATCGTGCCTGGGCCAGACGCTGACGCTGCTGCGGGTCTTCCAGCAGTTGTTCCACGGTCCGCAGTCGGTCCGCCCAGGCACCAAAACCCGGACCTGTCAGGGGGCCGGCATTCGCGTTGCGGCCGCCGTTCGGTCCGCTCGCTTCCGCAAAGCGGCGCAGCTCTTCCATCGCATCCGTGGGCTCGTTGACTGAGTTGCCCTCGGTGCCGCCGGATGTCGCAGCCGTTCTGCCGGCCTTGGACGACGTTTCTCCGGGCGAGGCGGCGGCTTTTGATTCGTTGCCGGGAGCCCCCTGTTCCGATTCACCTGCTCCGTCGGCGCTCGCGCCCGCCGTTTCGTCTGCGCTCGCCTGCGCCCGCTCCCGTTGCAGTTCGTTCGTCAACTGCTCCAGCTCCCGCTGCACGAAGCGAAGTTCGTTGAGCTCACCTCCGAGCACGGAATTGGCGGCGCGTTCCACTGCGCTCTGCAGGTCAGCGAGCGTGCGGGCCGCCGCGGCCTGCGGCTCCATCACGGGTTCGATAAAGCCGCGCCGCAACAGTTCAGCTCCCGACGTCAACTGCTGCTCGGTCGCGGAGCGGTCCTGCTGCCGCAACAAGTCGTAAAGCTGACGGTGCAGCTGGGGCTCACTCGCCTCGGCATCCTCCGTAACCTGACGCAGGGTATTCAAGAGTGCGCGACGCCGTTCAGCCTGCGCTTCGAGTTGCCGGGCCAGTGCTTCACGCGCGGAGGTGTCGTCGAGGGAGGGGCGCTGCGCCAGTTCCTCCAGCTGCCGCTGGGCGTCAGCCTGGCTCGTCGCCAACTCGCGGGCTTCCTGGCGGGCCTGCCTCATTTGCTCGCCGAAACGACTGGCGGCATCCTGGCGCAGCCCTTCACCGGTTTGTTCGAGGCCTTCCCGGGCGCGCGTGCCCGCCGCGAGCGCCTGGGACACTTCGCCTTGCCCGAGTTGTTCACCGGCGCGCTGCATCGACTCCCGGGTCTGTTCAAGCTGGTTGCGCGCGTCCTGCGCCCGTTCACCCGGAGCGAGCTGTTCCGCCCGGTCGCGCACCTCGTCGAGATCGGCCAGCATGCGCCGCTGTTCCTCCTCCAGTCGCTTCAGTTCCCGCCGGAGCTCCTCCTGTTCTTCCTGATCCTTGGCGGCATTCAATGCGGTCTGCAGTTCTTGCAACCGTTCGTTCAGGTCTTGCTGACGCCGCGCCAGTTCGCGTAACCGGGCGAGCACCTGCAGTTGCTCGCGTTCTTCCGGAGTCGGTTCAGCCTGCGCCTGGCTTTCGGTCGCGTAGCGATCCTCGTCCCGGCGAAACTCCAGTTCATTCAACTGCCGCTGGTTGCGGCGACCTGAGCGACCACCTGCGGACGAGGACCGCGCGACGTCGGTGTTGTCCGGCTGCAACCGGAGCAGGGCTTGGTACGCAGCTTGCGAGCTGAGCCAAGCGTCCTGCAGTGCACCGCGACGTTCGCGGTCGGCGGCGTTGGTGAGGTGATCGGTCGTCGCCTCCATCTGCGCACCCGCTTCTTCCACCCAGCGCGCCACCCCGGGCGCATTGAGCTGCCGAGACACTTCTTGCAGCTGCCGCTGCGCCTGTTGCTGGCCTTCGCGGATGGTTGTTATGTCCTCTCGCAAGGCTGAAACCGCATCGTCGCGGGAATGGAGTTTCCAGATCGCGACGGAGATCTGCCGCTGGACCTCCAGGAGGTCGAACGCGGAATCACCACCTTCACCGGCTTGGCCGGGCGACCCGCCCGTCTCGCTTTCGCGGAAAATTTCATCGAGCGGACGGATTTCGGCGAACGCCAGATCGCCCGTGGTGCGGCGGAGGGCACCGTCTGGGCCGTGGTCGTCCGCCCACGCGAACCAGGTCACCAGCTGACGTGGCCGCAGGGCCAGCATTTCCAGCGAAACCAAATGCTCCATGGTGGCGTGGAGCGGCGGTTCAGTTGGCTCGCCGGCCAGTGAAACGTAACGTGGAGGTTCGTGGCCCACACTGTAGGCGACGCCGTAGTCCCGCAGCCCAAAGTCGTCCCGCGCCTCGGCGGTGAGTTGCACTTCCTCGAGCGGGGAAAGGCGTTGGTCGCCGCTCGGTGACGTCAGCCGGAGTTCGGGCCGACGATTCTCGCGCGCATCGATGCGAAACTCCGTTGGGATGGCGTTCGTCCGGCCGGCTTCATCCACGAGGTGAAGCGTATAACGGTCACTCTGTTCCAACGTAAGCTGCCAACGGTACTGCAAGGCTGCGCCCGGCTGTGGTTGGAGTTCGATCTCCGTTCCGTGTTCGGCCGATCTCAAGACGGCTCGCCGCAGCGGCTGGTTCATGAGGAACGTCACCTCGGCGCGTGTCCCCACCACCGCGCTGAGGCGGCGGACGTCGGGGAGAGTGCGATCGGTCAGGCCCGTGTACTCCGGATAATCGAGCGTGGCGTCCGCGCGCACGAGGGTCGGCCGCTCAAACACGTCCACGCGGTAGGCCGGGGTGCGGGTCCCGTCGTGCTCGATCCAATACGTCCCGCTCAACGAAAGGTTGACGAGGCTTGCGGCCACCACCGGGTCCGACAAAGCCTGGTGCATGGGAAGGCGCTGCGCCGGCGCGTCGCCCGTGGGTTGCCAATGCAGCGTCGCGCCGGACGGCGAGGTGCCGCCGAAACGCATCGTCACGATGACCGTGGATCCCCGTTCCACCGCGGTGTCGCCCGGCAGGACTTCAAAACCCTCCCACCGCTGTTCACGGTGGCGATCGCCGAAAGGATGTTGTTGCACGACCTGAACGGACACGAGCACCGCGCCCGCGAGACCAAGGAAATGAGCCGTGGCCCAGCGCCGGGCGGCACGGCGCGGTTTCGCCGCCCAGTCGCGTTCGGCGGAGTGACCAACCACGTCCTGGATGACGCGACGCTGCAGGAAGTGAAAGCGTCCTGTCGCTTCGTCCGGTTGCTGCTCGATCGCGGTCCGCAACGACGTGCCCAGTTCCGGGTATTGCTGCTCGATTGCGCAAATCGTCGCCTGCAGGTCCGCGCGATCACGCCACGCCAGCCACGCCGCCAGCAGGGCGCCGGCGATGAAACACGGCACCAGCACCGGCAGCGCCAGCCCCCGGGAAGAGGGTGCGACGTAGGGCATCCCCCACATGATCGCCGCCAGAATAAGCATGGCGCCCCAAACCAGAGCACAGTGACGATGGAGGGAGGCTGAGCGCACGCGCCGCTCCACCCGACGGAATTCATAACCGAGCCGGGTGTCCGAAGAGGGACGGAGCGCAGATGACGGGGGGCGCGGCATCGTCAGGCCGGGGCGGAGGCGGAGCGGTCGCCGGTTGGTCGGGCGGAGGCGCCGTGACGTGTCAGATAACCGGATACGAAACTCTCGACGGCCAGCAGCAGCAAGGCCGCCCAGGAGAGCGTTCGCCAGATTTGCTGCTCGCGCTCCAGTGATGCGGCGTGAGTACGGGCGGCGACGGAGGTTGACGCTTCGACGCGAGGTGCGGTCGCACTGGCGACAAGGGGCACGCCCAACTGCTCCCAGACGTCCAGCGCCAGGGGTTGCACCCGGCTCTCGTCAGCCGGAACGTTGAAAGCCACCCGCGCGTCCGGTTGTTCCGGGCGTGCGTAAAGTCCCGGCTGCAAAGCCGAGGCGGCGAACGCCTGATCCACACCGGGTGCACCGAGCTCCTGGACGGGCGATTGTGGTGGACCGCCGCTCGCGCGTTCCACGAGCGCCTGCAGCCACGGCACAAACTTCGACGAAAGCACCCACTGGCTCGCTGCCGGAGTCCAGCCGCCGCCCCAAAGAATCAACCGTCCTTGACCCACCGGAACCTCGACGACGGCCGGCAACTCGTCATCGAAACGCGCGACCATCGCCGCCGCGGATCCGGCGGGTGGGACCATCGAACGTGGCTGCCAGAAACGGATGCGGGTGAAATCGCTGAAGCGCGGGTCCGCGAACGGCACGAAAAGCGGATGCTGAAAATCGACCGAGCCCAGCAGCGCGGGTGTGCGGGGGCGGGCGGGTTGCCAACCCGACTCGCTGGTGAGCAGGGCGACCGTTTCAACGAAGGAGGCACGCGCTTCCAGAGGGACGGATTGTTCGTGCGCATCGGCATCCTCCGCGCCGAGCAGGACCAGCGCCGAGGCGCCAGCCGCCAGTTGTGTGCGGACGTCGTGCGCCGTCGCAGGATCCAACGGCTGGTCAACGATGATCAGCGTTGGAGTAGGAGAACCGCCCAAGCTTTGACGAAACTGCAGGTCCTTGTCGGGCCAACTTTGCAGGGCGCGGCTGATGAAGAAGGGAGCGCGAGTCGGATCGCTGTCCTGCGCGCGCCCGAGATAGCTGACGGCGAGAGTCTGCTCAATCGGAGCCGCGATCCAGACGTCGTTGTCGAAGTCCGCCTGATCCCCGTGCAGGCGAAAACGAACGGCCCGCTGGTCGGCCGGCCACGGGAAAAGAAGCGTCTGGGCCGAGCCCGGCAGCACTTCGAGCGGCTCGGCCGGCCCGAGCGGAGTGTCATTTTCCGTCGAATACAGTTGCCAGCGCAACGGTCCGGTCGACTCGAGATCACGGCTGACCCGCACCCGGGCCAGGCGTTTGCCCTCATGGTCCTGACTCCAACCCAACCAATGGGCGCTGGCGTTGCCGTACGCGTCCGGAGTGACGGGCCTTAGGTGCACCACGGCGCCGGGCGGCCAGGCCAGGCCGGCCAATCCGCTGAGGCGGCTGCCGGCGGCAAAGTCGGATACGACCATCAGCTCGGTGGTCCGTGCCCCCGGCGTATGTTCGGCCATGCGTTCCCATTGCTCACGCGCGGCCTCCGCCGCGGCGTCCAAAGCAAACGCGCCCCAGCCGGGCTCAAGCTGGTCCAGCACCGCTCGGATGAGGCCTGAGCGATCGGCCGCGGCGGTATTCAGCCAGGTGTCGAGGCTGACGCGCTCCTCAATCCGCTGACCGGCGGTGAGCAGGACCAGCTGGTCGGCGGCCGTGAGTTCCTCGGCGGCCGCGAGGACCTGCGCCCGAGCCTGTTCCCACAAACCCGGGCGTCGCATACTGGCGCTATGGTCGAGCACAATCACCCGCTGCCGGACCGGCGCCACTGCGGCGGGCGTTGCGTCATGGGTGGGCCAATACGGACGCGCAAAGGCGGCCGCGAGCAGCGCGAGGATCAGGCAACGCAGGAGAAGGAGCCAGGGATGCTGCACCCGGCTGCGGCGATCCAGGCGCGGGCGCGATTCGGCAAGAAACCGCACGGCGCTGAAGGGAATGCGCTGCCGTGTCGCCCGCCGGATGAGGTGGGCGATGATGGGGCCAACCACCAGAAGAGCCCCAGCCAGGAACCATGGCGCCAGGAAGTTCATCGGAGCGCGGCGGCATTGGCCCGATGCCGCAAAGGGTGATGCCCTCGCTGATGTTGCGTCAGCCGCAGAAAACGAAGCAGCACCCGATCCAGGGCCTCGTCGGTTGCAGCGGAAAGTGAGGTGACGCGCGCCCGATCGAACGCTTGTTGCACCTCCCGCATGTGGGTGTCGTACCGACTCGTGTAGTCAGGACGCGCCAGCGCGGGGTCGACGTAGCGCAGCTCTCCCGACTCCAGGTCCTCCCACCATCCGGCGGATTCCAGTTGGCCGAGGCGCGGCTCGGCGGGGTCCAGCACGCGCAGGGCGCGCACGTCGTGCCCGGCCGCGCTCAGCTCCGTCAACGCCTGCGACCAGTCGGCGGGCGGCGTGAGGAAATCCGAGACAACGATGATGACGCTCCGGCGGCGGGCGAGTCGGGCCAGCTGGCGCAAAGCCAAACCCAAGTCGGTCGCACGCCCGGCCGGTTCACGAGCAAGCAGGGCCAGGATGTGGCGCAGGTGGCCGGGCCGCCAGCGAGGGGGCACGATGTCATGCACGCTGGAGTCAAAGAGCGCGGTGCCGACAACGTCCCGCTGCCCATGAAAAAACCAGGCGAGCGCCGCCACAAGGGTGCGGGCGTAGTCCGCCTTTGATCCGCCCGGGCGCGACGCGAAGCCCATCGAGCGGCTCGTGTCCAGCAGGAGCCAGCAGCGGACGTTCGTTTCCTCCTCGTATTTGCGCAACACATACCGGTCGGTACGCGCCAGGACGCGCCAGTCCAGGTAACGCAGGTCATCTCCGGGTGAATACCCGCGGTACTCGGTGAACTCGACGGAGAAGCCGGTGTAAGGACTTCGGTGCAGGCCCGCCCGCAGGCCCTCCACGACCACCCGCGTCCGCAGCTCGAGATCGCGGATCGCCAGCACCGCCCCGGCGTCCAGCTCCGCGGGCAGGACGCGAGGGGAGCGGCGGTTCTCCTGCAGGGAAGGCATGGCGCGCGGGGCGGATCAGGATTGGGGCAGGACCTCTCCGAGGAGTTTCTCCACCACGTTTTCAACGGAAATGCCGTCCGCCTCCGCCCGGTAGTTCAGCAGCAAGCGGTGACGTAGCACGGGAGCGGCTAATGCGCGCAGGTCGTCCGACGCCACGTGGGAACGGCCTTGCCAGAGCGCCCGCGCCTTGGCGCCGAGGACCAATGCCTGCGCCGCTCGCGTTCCGGCGCCCCAGTTGACCCAGGCGTTCACAAAACTGGCGCTGCTCGGTTGCCCCGGACGGGACGCGGCCGCGAGCCGGACGGCCAGCCGCACGAGATCCTCGGCGATCGGCATCCGGCGCACCAGTTGCTGAAAGGCGAGCACATCCTCGCCCGAGAAGATTGGCTCGATGGCGGGCGCCACGCCAGTCGTCGTTTGCTGCACAACCGCGATCTCTTCCGCTTCCGGTAGGTAATCGATCAATACGTTGAACAGAAAGCGGTCGAGTTGGGCTTCCGGCAGCGGGTACGTGCCCTCCATCTCGACCGGATTCTGCGTCGCGAGCACAAAGAAGGGTTCGCTCAGCGCGTGCCGCGTTCCCGCCGCGGTGACCTGATGTTCCTGCATCGCTTCGAGCAGCGCGGCCTGGGTCTTGGGCGGAGTCCGGTTGATTTCGTCCGCCAGGATCAGGTTCGCGAAAATCGGCCCACGGACAAAGGTCAGCCGGCGGCCTTCGGTGGTTTCTGTCAGGATCTCCGTGCCGGTGATGTCCGCCGGCATCAGGTCCGGCGTGAATTGGATTCGTTGATACTTCAGCTGGAAGGTTCGCGCGATCGACTTGACGAGGAGGGTCTTTGCCAGGCCTGGCGCACCGGTGAGCAGGCAGTGTCCCCCGGCCAGCATGGCGAGGAGGAGTTGTTCAACGACGTCGTGTTGTCCCACGATCACCTTGCCCAGCTCGGCCAGCACGCGGGTTCGTCCCGACTGGAGGCGCTCGTACACGGCTTCGTCGGGCAGGGGTGGCAAGGAAACAGCAGGGGCGGTGGACATGGTGTAGCGAGGCAGAGTGGGTGTAAACGTCGTCAGTCGCCTGCCGGGTGGGGCCGGCAGGACCGTTTTCAGGTCAATGGGTCATGGCGTAGAACAGGATGTTGATGGCCATCGGATAGGCCATTTTCTCCGAGAAACGCTCAAAGTAGGTGGGATCTTCGCCTTCCCGTTCCCAACCATCGCCCAAGTCCGTGTTGTGGCAGATGATCACCATCATCCGCCCGCGATCATCGAAGATGCCCCGATAACTCACCTGTTCGGTGCCGGGACGTTCGTAGGTCAGGCCGCTCGCGAGGAAGTGGTGAATGCTGGGCATCTGCGGCTTCTCCTTGAGATCGAAGACGCAGTGAAAAACGGGGTGTTCGATCGGCAGTTCGGTCGCGTCGCGATCGGGGAAGACGCGTTTCATCTCCCCGCGGAAATTCTCCCATTCGTCGTCGCCCCAAAAATCATCGACCATCAAAAAGCCGCCGTTCAGCAGGTAATTGCGCAACGCGATCACTTCGTCGGGCGTGAACTCGAGCCGCCCCGGCTCGGCCATGTACACGAAGGGATGATGCGCGAGCTGTTCCGGCGCGATGTCGATGTAGGTGACGTTTGGATTCACCTTCAGGCTGGTCATCTGCTGCAGCCGGAACGAGAGGTTCAGGTCCGCCTCCGGCGCATCGGTGGCCCAGCGCCCGCGCCCGCGACCCCAGCCGCCCCAACCGCGTCCGCCCCAGCTTTGATACCGAAGCCGCGCGAAGGAAAACACGTCCTGCGGGAAGGCCGGGTCGACGGTCCATTCCGGCACATCTCCACGATCGGACAGAAAACGTTGTCCGCGGAACTGCGCTGAAGCCGGCAACGCCAGCGCCGCCAGTACCACCGCGGCAGCCGACAGTGTTCGCAGCCCCGCCGAAATCGAAAGGCCTCGCGGAGCCGCACTCGGGAAACGGGGAAGAAAGCGACGCAACAGACTCATAGCGGTGCGGGCGCAGGTGACGGAGGAATCTCTGCCAGCAGATCGTAGGCCGCGCGGAAACGGGGAGCTTCTTCAAGCGCATTCAGCACATGTTGCCGCGCACGCTCCGGATCCTCAGACAGCAACGCGCGAGCCACGCGATAATGCAACGACACAAAATCCGGCGGGTCGAGGTGGAGCAGGGTGGTGCCCGCGTGCGCGGCCGCGGCCCGATCGCCCAAACGCTCATGAGCGTCGAGCAACGCCCGCCACGGCGAAGGCGCAAGCGGGTGAATCGCGAGCCAAGCCTGCGACCAGCGGACAACCTCCTCCCAGTGTTCGTCCTCCTGCGCGAGCGCGAGCAGCCGCGTTGCCGCGTCGAGCGCATCGGCTTCGTGCTGTGCGACGGTTGTCCAGGCGGAGCGTTCCCCCTCACGATCCTTCAATTCCGCGCAAACCCTAGCCAGGCGCGCATGGAGATTGTAGGTCCCCGGTAAATACGTGCCGCCCTGGGTGAGTTCTTCCAACGCCGTGCGAGCCGTCGCCCAGTCGCCGGATTCGATGGCCCCGTCGATCTCCTGCAGGCGCGCGTGAAGGACGGGTTTGCGTTTGCCGAACGGCAGGGCGTTGGCCAACAGCTGCGAGATGCTGCCGCGCTCGGGTTTGCTCAAGTCGAACTCGGCCGCGAACGCGCTGGCCTGGGCGCGCGCGTAATCGGCGAAGGCCCCGTCGAGCACACGAAGGTCGCCGTAGTGTTGCACGAGGGCGGAATTCGGTTCGCGACCACTGCCGAGGCTGCGGAGCAGCGCCTGCAAACGTTCAAAGCCGTGCTGCTCGACCAGGAACTGCACGACGAGCCCGGATTGAAAATAAGCGAACTGCGTGTCACTGCCGTCCTTCGCTTCGAGAAACGCGGCACTCATCCGGGAGATTGGCTGCATGCGCCCAGCCAGGATCCGCTCGCGGTAATCCAGCGTCATACGCTGGCCCCAGCGCGGGTCGGCCTGTTGTTCCTCGTAAACGGAAATGCCCTCGCTCAGCCAGCGCGGCATCCGGTTGCGTGTCGCAGTCAACGTCACCACGTGCACAAACTCGTGCCAAAGCACCGCCTCCCAATTGGACCGCGCGGAGGCCGGGCTGTTGATGGTGAACACCGGGCCGAAACAGACGCCGAGAAATCCGCCGATGTCCGGCATGCCGAAGGTGCGGACGGCGAAGTCCTTCGGGTCCGGGTAGATCTCGACGATGGTTTGTTCCGGCAGCGTGACGCCGTACTGCGCGACCAGCCGCTCTCGCGCTCGCTCGAGCAGCGCGAGGACACGGTCGCCGTAGATCGGCGCTTCGCTCGCGCCCATGCGCACGCGGAAGTGCGCGCTTTCGAGGGTCGTAAACTGGTGCAACTTGTCCTGCAGCGTCGTCAGGTTGTAGGCCTCGACATTGTATCCATCTTCTCCCTGCGCTTCGGCGGCCAGCCGCCAACCCTCGTCCTCCTGGCCGAGGCGGAGCAGGTCTTGCGCGAGCTGCAGCTTGGCGGGTGTGAAGCGTGGATCCAGTCGCAGGGCGCGGCGCTGGGCCTCCGCGCCTTCGGAAAACTGGTACGTCTGCGACAGTTTTTGACCGATGAGATGGTCCACGCGCGGATTGTTGCGCCAGCTGGACAAGGCTCGTTCCCGGTGCTGCTCGGCGCCGATGGGATTGCGTTCAAGGAGCGCGAGCACGGCCCGCAACGCGTGCGCTTCCGGGGCCAGCGAGTTGACCGCGAGCGCTTCCTCAAGGTGCGCCGCGGCCGCCTCGCGCTGTTCGGCATCAATCAAGTGTTCCGCGAGCAGAACGTGGGCGCCGACGTGGCGCGGATTGATCGCGAGGGCCCGCTGCGCGTACGTGACGAGTTCGCTGCGGGCTCCGGTGCCGAAGGACGCGGCCAGTCCGGTCAACAGGTCCGGATCGTCCGGGAAGATTGCCAGCCCATCGCGAAACGTGCGGGCGGCGAGCGCGTGATCGCGTTTTCCCAGCGCAAGGCGACCCGTGGCGAGAAAGGCGTCGCGCGAAGGCGGCCGGCCGGCTTGGGCGGGGCGCAGAAAGTTCTCCAACGCGAGCCGCGGTTCCAACCCGGCAAGGAGGCTGGCTTCACCCACGGCCGCCTGGAATTCCGGGGAGCGCGCGTAATCATGGCCGCGCGCGAGGCTGGTGTACTGGATCGCGCGCATCACATCGCGCACCTCGATCGCGTTTGCCCCGTCGCGGCCGGAATGCAACGCCGCCACACGGGCGAGCAGTTTCAGCCGCAGGCTGCCGGGAAACGTCCGGACGGCTTCGCGCAACAGGGACTCGGCCGCGCGGTACTGGCCGGTCGCCAGCAAGGCTTCCGCTTCCCATCGCCACGCCATCTCGTCCGTCGTGTTTTCCTCCCGCTGCTCCTGCGCGGCCTCGATGGCGCGACTGTATTCACCGCGGCGATAGAGTTCGCCCGGATCCACCGGCGCAGCGGCCGACGTGACGACACACGCGGCCAGCAGGAGCACGCGCGGGAGCTGGGCGGGGACGCTCCGACAGCTGAGCATGCGCATACCCCTAACGAAAACTGCCGCAACGGCCATGATGGGCATCAGATTTTCCGCGGGGGCAGGGCGGAACGGGGCGCGCATGACTCGCAGACGCCGCTGTGCGCGATTGGTGACAAGGAATTCGAACGAATGCCCGCAGGCCCCGCACTCGACTTCACGCCCCGTCGCGACAGTGTGGTGGCATGCCTTCCACCTACGAATCCTTGCGGGCTGACATCGTTGCGGCAGTCAAGGCGCGCGACTCAACCCGGACGACGCGACTGCGCACGGCCGACGCGGCCATCCAGCGCGCTTCGCTCGATCAAGGCAAACCGATCGACGAGGCACTCGTCACGGCGACCTTGCGCAAGCTCGTGAAGAACCTGACGGACGCGAAGGCGGAATTCGAGAAAGGGGGTCGAGCGGACCTGGCGACGGCCAACGCGGAGGAAATCGGTCTTTTTGAACGGTATCTCCCGCAGGGACTCAGTCCGGCGCAGCTGGAAGCCTTGGTTGTCGAAGCCATCCAGTCGAGCGGCGCCACGACACGGAAGGAGATGGGCAAGGTGATGGCCGCGCTGAAGCAGCATTCCTCGGCCGAATTGATCGATTTTGGGGCGGCGAGTAAGTTGATTCAGGGCAAGTTAAGTTGAGCGCGGGCCGGCGCCCGTCGTAACCCGTGCCGCAGCGGGGCGTCCTTAGTGGTGATCGGTGTTGCCTGGCTTCGCCGGCTCGAAGTTTCTGGCACAACCCGGGCCCGGCAAGGTCCCAACCATCAACCCCTCCTTGAGGCTCACCATGACTCTCCGCCTCGTTCTGCTCGCCGGCCTGATCGGCGTTGCACCAGTGACTTACGCACAGACCTCCGACACGGTGATTGGAGAGTCTACGGGCGTGCTGCTCAGCGAACGGGAAATTGAGGACCTCGTGGCGCCGATTGCGCTGCATCCGGACGCCCTGGTTGCGCTGATCCTGCCGGCTGCCACGCAGGCGTCGGACATCGTTTTGGCGGCGCGACGACTGGCGGTGAACAGCAATCCAGCCGGACTGGACGAGGAGCCGTGGGATGACGCGGTGCAGGCGCTGGCGCGATATCCCGAGATCATCAAATGGATGGATGAGAACCTGGCTTGGACGAAGCGGCTGGGGGACGCGTTCGAGGAACAGCCGGACGAGGTGATGGAGGCGATCCAACGCCTGCGGGCGCGAGCCCGAGCTTCCGGCACGCTCGCCGACACACCGCAACAGCGGATCGTGATGGAAGAGGAGGAGATCCGGATCGTGCCGGCGCAGCCGGAGGTCATTTACGTGCCGCGATACGAACCCGAAGTCGTGTACGTCGAGCGGCCGGTCTACTATCCGAGCACCTACCTCACGTTTGGGCTGGCTTATCCCGTCGGCTGGTGGCTTGCGTACGATTGTGATTGGCGGCACCGGACCGTGTGGGTGGCGCCGCGTCCTGATCGCCACCGGATCTGGCACCAACGGCGCGACTGGGTGCACCGGGGATATTCACGTTGGAAGTACGATGACTGCTGGGAAACCTGGCGTCCACGGCCGCGGCATGGGCATCCGCATCCAGGCGGTTGGCGTGGGCACTCCGGGGAGCGAATTGTGGGTCCGCACGGACCGGGGCGCGGCCGGGGCGACTTCCGGCCCGACGGCTCGCGCCAACGGGTTTCCCGAGAACAGGAGTTTTCGCGTGGTCGGCCGGTCGTGAGTGCGCCGGCGATCGTGAGTGAGCCATACCCAGGCATTCGGGACCGTGACCGCGGTGACGATAACCGCAGCCGGTGGCGGGAGAATCGCCACCAACGCGAGCTGTATCGCGGTCCGATTGGCGGGCGCCGTGGCATTCCGCCCCCAAGCGATCTGCCCGGCGGACGGACTCCCACACCCGCGCCTCCGGTGGCATCCGTCCCTTCGGTCAAACCGGCCGTGCCGGTGAGTCCGACGGTCAACCCGGCTGTGCCGGCCCAGACCGCCCCACGGTTCTCCCCGCAGAATCGGCGCCTCGCCACGGAGCGTTCCGAGCCGCGTGAATTCATGCGCCTGCCCAACGGCCGTTTGAAGGTCGCGCCAAATGACGGACCGAGTGCGCCGCGTCCGGAGCGCACCTTCCGCTCGGAGCGCCCGGTGACGCAGGCACCGGCGTCACGTCCCGCGATGCAGCCATCCACGTCGCGTCCGATCACGCTATCCGCGTCGTCGCGCCCGGATTTTCGTCGAGCCGAAGCTCCGCGGCAGGTTCGTCCCGAAGGCGGTGGACGCCCGGACTTCAGCCAGCGTAGCCACCGCGTCGACGCACCAGGGCGCGCTGATTCAGGGCGCGGCTCCGATTCTCGCGCTCCGTTGATTCGACGGCAGGACGATTAAGCGTCGCGCGAGACGAGTGGCGAAGGCGCGCGTCACCGCACGACCGGAATCACGTTGCGCCGCGCTGCAAAGCGCCTGCCGGCGCGGCGCGTTGAGATTCATCGGTGGTGGTTAGCGCGGGAACAAGCCGCGCAGGATCTCGGTGGGCTCACCGTCACGGTTCCGGACGGCAAAACCGCCTTGGTAATCCCAGATTGCCCAGCCCCAGCCGTGACGCTCCGCGGCGCGCGCGACGGCGGAGACGTAACGCTGCCGCGAGTCCGCCGGCGCTCGGTCGTACGCTCCGAACTCTCCGATGTGCAGTTCGCGGCCGTTGAGGTGCTGGGCGGCCCAGCGCGCGACGGTCTCGAAATCGGCGTCGATCGCCGCAACGGTCAGTTCGCGACCGCTGACGTTGCCCGTAAAATGATCGGGAGGCACCGAACCGGTCAGATCCGGAACGCGGCCCGGAAAGGGCACGAGCGGCATGTCGTCAGGCAGACGCGTCCAGCTGGCGCGCTGATGCGTGAAGATCATCGGCTCGTAGTAATGCAACGTGAGGGCGATGTTCGGATCGTCCGGCAACTCCAGGTCCGAGACCGTCTTGAACGATCCGTACATGTTGGAGGTGAGATAAACGATGCGGGTGGGATTCGACTCCCGCACCGCCTCCAAAATCCGACGGTTGAACGGATTCAATTGCCGGTTATCCGCGGCGATGGGTTCGTTGAGCACCTCGAAACGCAGGTAATCGCCCTCGGACGCGAAACGTCGGGCAACCGCGCGCCAGAATTCCACGACGCCGGCCTGAATCGTTTCATCGGTGAAGGCCGCGCGATCCTCGGCGCCGGGATCAAAGCTGGCGCCCGGGAGGAAATGCATGTCGAGAATCGCCCCGAGTCCCTGCTCACGCGTCCATTCGAGAGCCTGCACGAAGGGCGCGATCTTCTCGGCGTCGAGCGAGCCGTCGGGCCGCAGCCACAACCGGCCATCGATCGGGTAACGGATGTGGTCAAACCCCTGCGCGGCGATCCAGTTCACATCCTCCTCGGTGAACCAATCGGCGGCATATGGGCGCGCCTCGTTGTTCTGCGACAACCAGTGGCTGATGTTCACGCCCCGCTTGAACGTGAAGTTAGAGTTGGCGTCCGCAGCCAGACCGAGCGCGGCGAAACCAAGGCAGGGCAGCAACCAACGCAGCCCGCGAACCAAGGCTGAGGGGAAGGGATGAAGGTGCATGGGATGCAGCATGCCCAGCCTCCTTCACGTGGCGAGCCACGCGCTGTTCTCGCATAAGAACAGATTGCTTCCGCGCCGGACGACCGGCTTCGATCGGCGCTGGCGAAGACGTCCGCCCGCCCAGCTACTCGCGGGCCGCTTCCGATAGCTGATAGTCCGCGACAATCTGGCGAGCGGCGGCTTCCGGCCCGACCTTCTCCGTGTCAATCACCAGGCGATTGCGGGTGATGACCGGGGAGTCGAACACCTTCTCGTCACGAAGCTTTCGATACAGCGCCAAGTCGACCAGCTTGCGTTTGGCGCGCCGGTCGCTGGCGGAGAGCCGCTGTTCAATCGTCGCCTCGGACGCGGTCAGCTCCACGCAGCGGATCTTCACTCCCGCTTCCTCGAGCTGGGCAAAAAGATCGTCGACGAAGCGCTGTGGCACGGAGTTCTCCGGATTGAAGGTGAAGATCAGCCCGGGGAGGTCCTGGTCCCGCGCAATCTCCGTGAAGGCCGCCCGCCACAGCGCTTCACGCAGGGCGATGAATGGTGGCGTGCCGAAGTCGTACACGGCGAGGGCCGCATCGACGACGAGATGATTGTCGAACAGGCGGAAGCCGGTCAGTCGCGCGAGTTCACGGCCGACCGTGAGTTTCCCGACGGCGGGCGCGCCATAAAGAAAGACAAAATCCATTCGCAGCTCTCAGGGTTGGGGGCGATCCGACGACGATCCGGGGTCGTCGTGAACGACGGTCGCTTCCCCAATCTCGACAGTGACATTCGGCATTCGTTTCCGAACGAGCCGCTCGCGATGTTCACCGAAGTGAGGCGTGGCGCTCGCAATCAGCGCCCCGAGCCTGTCGGCGAAGCGGTTGTCCTGCGTCCGCATGCTGACGCGGGTCCGCCAGAGCAGCTTGCGCTCACCGTGATTGACCAGGCGCGGGAAATCGTACGCGGAAACGAAGACGTAATAACGCGGTTGTTCGATTTCCTCGAGCAGGTCGCGAAACGACTGTCCACCACCGTAGTGCTGGCGGATGTCAGCTGCGTCCATCAGTTCGCGGCTGTACCCGAGGATCCGGGCCGTTTGTCCGTTCTGCTGGTCGCGCCAGTGGGCACTGTACAGCATTTGGTCGAGTGCGCGCTCGAATTCGGCCGCCGCCGCACTGCCTTCCGAGTATTCGCCGAAGTCGGCTGGAGATTCGGTCGCGGAGACTTGCGAGAGCGCGGAGGAGGCCGCGTTGAGGTCGGTCCGATACGTTCCGTCCTTGTATGGCAGGCTGGCGCCCCAGTGGATCACCAGCAGCAGCGAAGCCTGGGCTTTGTTTCGTGCGAGAAAGTAGTTCTTGCGCCCCAGGTGTTCGGCCAGAACGCCGGACAATTGCGCAAACGTCACCTCGTCCACTTCGGCGCCGCGCACCGTGCCCTGGGCGGCGCCGCCGTTGCTGATCGCGTAGTACTCACGCACATAGCTGCCGTTGGGCTGGACCTTGCGTTTGTATTCAGGGTTCTTGTACGCGTAAACGGCCGAGTCGAACCGGGCTTGGCCGACGGCGATGCTCGAGGCGGCGGAGCAGAAAAGCAGGGCAAGAAGAAGGGACGGCGTGCGCATGCGGGGTGAGAGGTGAAGCGCCGGACGGACGGTATTCCAGGGACCGCAGATCTCAACCCCGATGTGGCGGAAGAGCAGCAGGGAAGCGACACAGCTGACCGGGCATGGTCTCGCGTGGACGATCGAGTGGCAGCGCAGCTCGTCCGCGGGCCCTCGTGGCGCGGGCAAAAAAAACACCTGCGGCGATGGCCGCAGGTGCGTCGAACAAAACGATAGTGGGGTTAGCTCTTCTGCAGTGAGGCGCGCAGATCTTCGAGCTGGCCGGCCGAGCCGAGGAGCTCGTTACGGCTCGCGATGAACTTCGCGTACTCGTCGATGAAGATCTTGCCTGGCGGGCGGAAGTCGAACTCGGCGGGCTTGTCGCGGAAGAACTCACGGTGCACGCGGGTCCAGACGAGGCGGCCGTCGGTATCAATGTTGATCTTGGTGACGCCGCGCTTTGCCGCCGGCAGGTATTCATTCACGTCGACGCCCGCGGAATCCTTGATCTGGCCGCCGGCCTTGTTGATGCGATCGACTTCTTCCTTCGGTACGGAGGAGGAGCCGTGCATGACGAGCGGGAAGCCGGGCAGGCGCTTCTTGATGTCGTCGAGGACCTCGAAGTGCAGCGACTGCTTGCCCTTGAACTTGAAGGCGCCGTGGCTCGTGCCGATCGCGCAGGCGAGGGAGTCGCAGCCGGTCAGTTTGACGAACTCTTCGGCCTCCGCCGGGTTGGTCAGGGTGGCGTGGCCGTCCTCGACCTTGATGTCCTCCTCGACGCCACCGAGCATGCCCAGCTCGGCTTCGACGGAGATGCCCTTGGCATGCGCACGTTCCACGACGCGCTTGGTGATCTCGACGTTCTTGTCGAACGGATCGTGGGACGCATCGATCATGACCGAGCTGAAGAAACCGGAGTCGATGCAATCGTAACAGGTTTCCTCGTCACCATGGTCGAGGTGCACCGCAAAAATGGCTTCCGGGAAGATCTCGCCGGCGGCGCGGATGATGGCCTCGAGCATCCGCTTGTCGGTGTACTTCCGTGCACCCTTGGAAATCTGGATGATGAACGGCGCCTTCGACTGGATGCAGCCCTTGAAGAGGCCCATCGCCTGTTCGGCGTTGTTGATGTTGTAGGCGCCGAGGGCGTACTTGCCGTAGGCGTGTTTGAACAGCTGCGCGGTCGTGACGATCATGGGTGCAGAGGATGAGCTAACCAGTCGTTGAACGTACCCCCCGGTCAAAACATCCCGCAAGGGTATTCTCTGCGCAGAAAACGCCGGAAACTGGGCGCGCATTGTCCACGCCCCGGTGAACCGGCTCGACAACCTGCCAGTGGTGCGGGTGAAAGAATCATGCCTCCAGCTGCATCGCCCGGCGCTGCCCCCGTCCTTTCCTGGTTTCGTGCTGATCCGGAAGCGCGTTTCTGGACGAGACCCGGCCGGAATACCGATGTCAGCTCCTGGTTGAGTGGCACGATCGCTGTGGTGGGGACGATCGTGGTTCTCGGTCTGGCGTTGGTTGCATCGCGGGTGCCGGCATTGGAGTGGATCAGCGGGTTGTTCGTCGCGCGCGGGGTGGTGCCGCCCTTTATTGTGTTCCTGACGCTTTGGTCTGCCGTCATCCTCCTGATCAAGCAGCGCAAGCTCGAGTTACAGAAGCGGGCGCTCTCGCTCGCCGTTTTACCGCAGAACTCCGACTTCGTGCTCACGCATCAGACGGCCGCGATGGCGTTGGAGCGCATCGAACGCCTGGTCGACAGCCCGGCACATTTTATTCTGCTGAACCGGCTCACCCTTGCGCTCTCGAGCCTGCAGAATCTCGGGCTGGTGAGCGAGATGGTCAGCATGCTCAAGTCGCAGGCCGAAGCGGACGAGCAGCAGATCGCGACCAGTTACCAACTCGTTCAGGGGTTCATCTGGGCCATTCCGATTCTTGGTTTCATCGGAACGGTTCTGGGCCTGTCTCAGGCGATCCAAGGCTTCGGTGGAACGCTCGCCACCAGCGGGGACTTTCAGGCGGTGCAGGACTCGCTGACCGTTGTGGTCTCCGGCCTTGCCACGGCGTTCGATACCACGCTGCTCGGTTTGGTGGCCGCGGTGCTGTTGCAACTCGTCATGACCGTCCTCCGGCGACGGGAGGCGCGCTTCCTCGATGACTGCAGCGACTATTGCCAGCGCCACGTCATTGCCCGGCTGCGGCTGAAGTAACGCGATGCGCCGGTCACTCCGCGACGCCAACACGGCCTTCAGCCTGTTCGCGTTTCAGGACATCATCTTTTCGGTCACCGCGGTTCTGCTGTTCGCCACGATCTGGTTTGCTCTTTCGACGAAGGTCCAACGGTTCACCAGCGAGCAAGACCGGGCGGCGCCACAGGAGTTGGCGCAGCAGATCGAACGTATCGCGAAACTGGAGATGAAGGCCGAACTTCCAGCGGCGGTGCCCGATGACACGGTGGAGTCGGCTTGGGTGACCTGGCGCGAGCAGAATCGCACCGCCGAGAGCGTTTCCGTCGATACACGCCGCACCACTGGGGAAATGGAGCAGCGCGCGGCCCAAGCAGTCCGGGAACTTCAGTCGGAAGCGGCTCGCGGGCAGGTCGTGAACGAGGCCATCGTCGCAGCCCAAGCGGCAGCGCGAGAGGCGCTGGTTCGCGCACCCGCCCGCGAAGCCCAACGGGAACTGGTGTTGATCGTTGTCTCCGCCCAGGAGGTGACGGTCGAAAATGCCCGCGGTGAACTCACCAGATGGCAGCCTGGCCCTGGAGCGACGGCGGATCTGTGGCAGGATCTGCTGGCCCGGAGTGATCCAGAACGCGAATACCTGGCCGTTCTGCTGCGGCCTTCAGCGGCGTCGTTGTATGCGGCCTTGGCGCGTCAGCTCGAGGGTCGTGGATTCGCGTTTTCCCTCGAACCGGTGGATGAAACGCAGCTCGTTCAGCGCTACTCGGTGGAACGCGCGCGGGCGTTATTGGAGAGCGGACGATGAACGAGCCGAACGACGGTTTGGATGTTTTTGCGGACGTCATCACGGGCACGTTGGGCATCGTCATGCTCACCGCGCTTTTCTTTGCGGTACGTGCGCTCGTGACCACGGACGGATTGGCGGGCGTCGAGGTCCGGCCGGAATTGCGAGCACGGCTCCTTGATGTACAACTGGACGTCGCGGGCGAACGGCAGCAGCGGTTGGACGTGCGCGCCGCAACGTTGCCGGCCGGCGCAGCCGTGCTCCCGGAGAGGGTCACGGATGACTCAGGCGAAACGGACGCGGTCGAAGCGGCGCTGCGACGGGATGTCGTTCGACAGAAAATACGGCAGGTCGAATTGTCGGTGCTCGAGGAGGCCGCGCTGCGAGAGGTGGAGGTTCAGCGGGAACGTACCGATCAAGCGATCGAATCTTACGTGCAGACGTGTGGCGCCGCGCCGCTGCCTGTCACCGTCTCGACGGCAAGCCGTCGGCCATTCTACCTCTTCGTCAGTGAGGGCCGGGTTCAGCCGCTTTACCTCGTTCGTGATGAAAAGGTCCTGCGCAACACCGATGAGGTGGGCTGGGCGGTCTACGACGAAGGTCGGCGATTGCGGGCGTACCCACGGCCGGGCAAGGGCTGGAATCTCCCGGAGGCGGCGTCGGCACTGCAGCCGTGGACGAAGCTCCTCGGAGAGGCGGGATGGGAGGTCAGGCTGCTGGTGCGTGGATCCGACTTTTCGAACGCGCGCCGGTTGCTACGGACCCTCAGCGACGCGGGTATCGCGAGTACGTGGCAACCGCTCGCCGCGCACGACTACATTGAGTTTGCTGCCGGCGCGATTCCGGATGCCTGACCCGTGCTAACGGGGAGTCGCCGGCTGGACGGTCAGGCGGGTGCGGCCGCCGGAGCCCTCCACGAGCATTTTCAGGCGGTGCACTTCTTCATACTTCGTCGAGCGGGCGATCACGACGGGCGCCACTTGGTACCAGTTCCGCGCCTGCGTCCGGCCGCCCAGAATGCGCCCGTGCAAACGCTCGCTGACGTCCGCGGCCGTGATGCCGGCTGCCGTTTCCGGGGCCAACGTCAGCACATACTCGAGACGCTTCTGCTGGGAGAGCGGGGTTTCCCGCAACACCCGAAAGCCTACTTTTTGGGCGGCATCTGTATTCACGAATGAGCGACGCACGAGTCGCTCGAGGCGTCCGCGGCGGATGCGTTGATCGCCCCAGTGCAAACCGGCCGCGACCGCGAAGGCCTGCGGGTCGGACCAGTCGTCTCCCGCAGCCAGCGGGTCCTGCCGCACTGAAGGCTGGTTGATCAGGAACTCGGTTGTCCCGTCGATCCAGCACGCCACGTTGCCCAACATGTCCAACAAACCCCACGGGTTGGGCCACGCCTGTTGCAGGCGACGCGGCCCCTGGCGGCGGATCGCCACCGTCTCCGATTCCAAGATACCATTCTCGGGCTGATCGCTGCCACGACGCTCAAACCATGCTTCGTCGTCGGCCATGCAGGCGTGGAACCATTCATCGAACGAAGGCAGCCGGTAGGTGATGCCCCCTTCGTCCGACATCCGGGTGCAGAATTCCCGCGCGATTTCGGGCGTGATGCCCGTCGCCGGCAGGTCCTCGTCTGTGTCTGCCAACCGCAAGCGGGGGAGAGCCGACTTCAGCTGGCGAACCGTGATCACAAACGACGACAGCTCATACGGGCGATTCGGAATCGCGGCGAAACGTACGCCGAAGGGACCGATCTGCTCGCGCAGTCGCTGGGCCGCGGGACTGGAGAGATGAGACTCCGACGACTGCGCAAGCGCTTCGAGGGCGAGTGAATCGTTCAGGTGGGCGATCATCCAGCGCGCCACGACCGGGTCGGTTTCGACTTCCACCGCCTTGCGCAGCATTCGGGCGCTCGAAATCCGCGGCAGTTCTGCCACGCAAAGTTCGCCGAGACGGCGGGCAGCGAGCCATCGGATCTCGGGGGCAGCCGGTGAATCCACGAGCGCACGCAGGGCGTCCGGCTGCCTGATGGTTCGCAGCGCTTCCCAGCGGACGGACTCGTCCGGTGATTGGCGGGCGACGATCGCGCGATGCTCATCGCTGCTCAGACGGGACAGCGCTTCGAGCGCGAGGTCGGGCTCGAGCAGAGTCGAGGCGAGCTCGACCAAGGGGGCGGAATCTTTGAGCTGCCGGATGGCGGTTTTGCGCGCCCCGAGATCCGGGTCCGTCGCGATGATCTGCCGCAGGCAATCCTCCTCATGGATCCGCTCGATCAGGGCGATCCGTGCACCCGGATCATCCTCGTCAAGTAGCGCTTCCCGGAGAAGATCGGGCGAGCGAAGACGCTGGTGCAGGGCGGTGCGAACGGTTGCATCGGCTTCCCTTTCCAACAACGCAAAGCACGCCGCCTCATTTTCGAGTCGCCCGATCGCGACGCAGCGCAGCTGCCGGTCGATCTCATCGGCGGCGATCCGTTGCAGGAGTGGTTGCGTCTGCATCCTCTCGGTCAGTGCGACCTTCACTGGGACCGGGTCGCTGTCCGAATAGAGCGAGTCCGTCGGGACATCGGGTGGCAGCGCGTGGATCGCGCGGCAACGAAGCTCGGGCGCCAGCTCTGTGTGAGCGGCCAGCTGTAGCAGTCGGTCAATCGAGGTCAGGCGACTGAGGGCCAGCCCGCGACTTTTCTCGCACGCGCCGTTGCGCACGACCTGGGCGAGGTCCTCTTCATCGCTCAGGCTCTTGACGGCGGCGAGGCGGACTTCCGTGGCAATGTCGCTTAACGCCAGGTGCAGGAGTTTGGAGCGGTCCTTCAGGCGCTGCGCGGCGCGTTCGCGGACACGCCAATCCGAGTCATTCCAGCTGCGGGTAAAAAACGAAAGCATCGATCTTCACAGTTGAAGCGGCACCGCGCTAGCGCCCCGCGCGGGTGTAAGTACGCCGGGAAGCTGAAGCGGCGCCGATCGAAGTAAACGCTGCAGTTGTGCAACGGCGCACTTTATGGGTTGGACCGCGCTGCGCGGATACGCGGCCCAACGTGGCGAAGGGGTGTTTCCGAAGTTCCGCCGTGCCCTTAGCCGCCGGGGTTGGGGTTGGGGCGTTGGTTGCGCATCTCGCGGCGCATGATTTCGCTCATCTGGCGCTGGGCACGTTGCTGGGCCTGGATTTCGCGGAGCGCCTCGACCTGCGAGGGTGACAAGACGCCTTGGGCGCGGGCGATGGCCGCGTCGGAAATCACCGAGCCTCCGGGACCTCGATTGATCGGCGAAAGGCCCGATGGACCCGTCGTGCGTGGGCCGGGAGAAGTTTCTGCCAAAATGGAAACCAGCGCGTCCTGCTGCGCCGCGGTCAGCGGCGTGGCCGAGTAGCTCAACCGGTCGCTCACCTGATTCACGAGATGACGCTGGGGCGCGGTTTGCTCGTACTGCTGCAACTGCGCGGCGCCGGATTCGCCGAGGACGGATTGGATATCCCGGGCGATCTCATTCTCCGCCTGCTGCACCAGCGCCCGCACGTCATCGCGGGAGTCACGCCCGGTCAGACCCTCACGGCGCGCGGCGTTCATCACGTCCATGCGCGAGGCGGCGCGCTCGACGAGCAGATCCTTGAGTCGCTCGATCTGGGCGGAATTCAGGTTCATCCGCCGGAAGAAGCCGGCGTATTGGCTGTCGATGAAGCCGCGCTGCTGCGCCTGCCAGGCGGTAAGATACTCCGGATTCTCCATTAGCGCACTGAAGCGTCCGGAGGGATCCGGGCGGGGGCCTTCGTTGGGCCGACGGTTCTGCTCCGAACCGGGCGCCCCGGCGTGGGCGGCCTGCTCGCGGGGCTCATCAATTTCCTCCTCGGCGGGGTCCACCGCCGGTTGGGGAGACGCTGCTTGTGCGACCGTGGCCGTCACGGTTGGGCGGGCGGCCAGGTCGCGTTCAAGTTGCTCCGCCCGGCGGTATTGATGCCAGGCCACGCCGGAGGCGGCGATGGCAACCAGGCCAAGGAACAGAGCGGCGACCGAGGAGAGGGACTTCACGGGACCAAAGACGTTTCAGCGCCCCGCAGGTTTCCTCTCGCACTGCGGAGGTGACGCAGCGACGAAACCGGAGGCGCTGAACACCTTCAGTCCATCCGCGTGTTGCTCACGAACGCAATCCGGCGACTGTCAGGCGACCACGACGGGACGTTGATCGTGCCTTGTCCGCCGTAAACGTAGGCGATCACTCGAGCCGGGCCTCCGCTGACTGGCATCAATCGCAGGTAGACTTGCTGGTAGTACGGATGCTCGGCGGCGGGCACGTCCGGCAGATACGACAGAAACGCGATCCATTTTCCGTCGGGTGAGACGTGTGGAAACCAGTTGTTGAACTCGTCGTCGGTGACCTGCTCCTGGTCGGAGCCGTCTGGTTTCATCCGCCACAATTGCATGCGGCCCGAGCGGGTGGAGTTGTAATAAATTGTCTGCCCATCCGGCGCGAACTCCGGGCCGTCACTGAGGCCGGGGGAGTCGGTCAGCCGCACCTCTTCACCACCCGCGGCGGGAATTTTGTAGATGTCGTACTTGTTGTCGCGGCCGCCTGTATACACGAGCCACTGGGCGTCCGGCGACCAGCCGTGCAGGTACGACGGCGCGCGTTGGGTGATCAACGCCGGGGTGCCACCCGTGGCCGGCAGGGTGTAGACCATCGATTGGCCATTGTGGTCGGCGGAGTGATGGCTGATGCCGAGCAGGCGCCCGTCGAACGAAAGGACGTGGTCGTTGTTGTTGCGATTGGCGAAGCCGGTTTCGATCGGGCTGATCTCGCGCGTGGCGAGGTCGAACCGGAAAAGGCGCCCCTTGTTCGGGCCGGGACCGCTGACGTTGTAGATCAACGAGCCGCCGTCAGGCGTCCAGTTGGGTGCCTCAAACTGCTCCGGCGACGTGTGCAACAACTCGAGCCGGCCCGTAAAAACATTCAGCACTTCGAGGTGCGCCCCGATGTAGTCACGATAGGGCACGTAACCCGCCTTCGGCGGGCGCACGATCCGCACGTCGCGGAACAACGCGCGCTCCTCAACGTCGGCGCGATGGGAGCAGAGGAAAAGACCGGCGAGCACCTCGTCGGGCAATTGCAGGTCAGGCAGCTCGGCGCTGACGAAGGGTTCACCGTAACGCGCGGCCGAAAAGATATAGGTGGTGCCGCGCCGTTCCAGTTGCAGCACATCCGCGTGCGTGATCGAGAGGACGATCTGTTCCGTCGCGGCCCCGGCGGTGCGACGAAACTGCAGGGACGTGAGCCCATCGCCGGCATGCGCAGCTGCGTCGACGTAAGGTGCGCTCGGGTCCGTGTCCGGCCGGATGATCAAACCACCCTTGCAATGCGGATCCACACCCGGCCCGAGAAACTCGATCCGCGTGCGCAGGATGAAGTCCCCGGAGAGCGGACGGGCGAGCAGGTGGAATTCGTCGCGTTCGAGCCACATGTTCGTGCCCCCGGCGGTGAGTGCATAGGTCTGGGTGAACTCGTCGTAACGGGCCGAGCCGCGGATCGCCGGCTGGCCGACATCGGCTTCGAAAGTGAAGAGGCCCTTCGGTTGGGAAAGCGAATTGGCCATGAGCGCGGCAGGCACAAGAACGGTTGCGTACGCGGCCAGGCGAAGCGGGGTGATCATGGGGTACAAAGCGCGGGTGGAAAAGGCCGCGAGGACAGGCAGTCCGAGGTGAGTGCAGCCTAGGGGTCCGCGCTCGAATCGCCAACGACTGAGCGTTCTGACGTTGAACCGCAGCGCACCGGGCGCCCCCGCGCCGCTTCACAACGCGCGGATCCGGTCGATGAACGGCTGCGGGCCACCTTCCTGGTAACCGAGACGGGCGAGGGTACGGCCGCTGGCATCGAGCATCACCACCGTGGGGTATCCGCGGATACGATACCGGCGGGCCAGTTGTTCGTTTTGTTTCACCAGCTCCGGCGGCTGCGGCAGCGCGCGCGGGAAATCGAGTTTCACCAACACCAGCTCTTCGGCGGCGTAGGCGGCGAACTCCGGCGTGGCGAGAATCTCGCGCGTGAGCCGCTTGCACCAGCCGCACCAGTCGGATCCCGTGAAATAGAGGAGGACTTTCCGATCGCCGGATTTTGCAGCGGCCAAGGCCGCGGAATAGTCGGTCGTCCAATCTACAGAGGCCGCCGCCGGCGCTGGCGCACGACGGGGCGGGGTCGGACGCTGTGTCGGAGCGGCGGTTAACGCCGGAGTAATGGCCGTCGCGGATTTGGCTGGGGCGGCCCTGACGGTCACAACTTTGCCGTCGCGCAACGTGATCGTCTCCGTCTCGTACCGCAGAACCACCGCGCCGGCGGCTTCCATGCGACCGGCCGGCGAGCCTTTTTCCTCCAGCACCTGTTCAAGCGTGTCGCCCGGCTCAACGGCGAGCGCGCACATAGGGGTCAACAGGGCCGCAAGGAGACGGGCGAGGGGGCGCATAAGCGGGGTCGTGGGTACATCCTGGCGGTCCACGGGTTTAACCTCAACCCCGCAGAGAGACGGAAAGTCCTTAGTCTCGAATTGAGGCGAGCTCGCCCGACGAGGCTGAGGATATCGGCTGCTCCGTCGTCAGCACGCACGGGGCTCATTTGGCTACGTCACCGATTGAAAGTTTTGTGCGACCGGATGTCCGGAGAAGGCCGGGTCCTACGTCGTACCCATGCGCCGCGCTGGTTTCAGGCCGCGGGCAACTTTCTGAATCCCATGAGCACTGCCATCGAAAACACTCCCTCCGCCAAGTCGTTCAACTCCTCCGTGCCGCCGGCCATGCGCGGTTTGATCCCGCACCTCGTCTGCGCGAACACCCAAGATGCGATTGCCTTCTATCAGCGCGCGTTTGACGCGACTGAGCAGATGCGGCTGCCGACGCCAGACGGCCGAATCATGCACGCCATGGTGGAGATCGGCGGCGCATCCGTGATGCTGGCGGACGAGTTCCCTCAATGTGGCTCCGCTTCGCCACACAAGCTCGGCGGCACCGCGGTCACGCTCCACCTGAATGTCGATGACGCGGACGCGCTGGTCGATCGCGCCGTCGCAGCGGGCGCCAAGCTGATCTTGCCGGTGCAGGACATGTTCTGGGGCGATCGTTACGGCGTGATTGAGGATCCGGCGGGGCACCGCTGGTCGATCGCGACGCACGTGCGTGACCTGTCGCCGGAGCAGATTGCCGAAGCCGCGAAGGAGATGTGCGGCGGCGCACTCTGAGCGCGGGCAACACCGCTCAATTGCTCTGCCGCGCAGCACGGGCTGCAAAGTCGCTTCTCGGCGCTGCGCGCGACCCGCCAGCACGCAGACGACCCGCGCCGTTCGGCGCGCAACGTCCGTACGCGGCCAAGGAGAGTGGCCCCAAACAAGCGCGCCGAGGTCCCCGTTGTGGCCCCGGCGTCGTTCGTTGATTGAGGTCCGAAGTCCTGCCTCAGCGGGGCGGGAACTCGAACTCCGCCTTCGCCTTGTTCTTCGACAGGACGAGGTACGCGCCGAACTTGGAGCCGCGCTTCGATACGAAGCCCTCGATCAACGGCGTCCGGCCCTCGGCGAGCAGTTTCTGGATGTCGTCGGGCGTCAGCTCCCGTTCGCAGAGGTTGCGTTTCACCTTAAACACCACGCGGTCGGTGCCGTCGGCGTTGCGCTTGCGCACCACGTACTCTTCGCCGGCCAGCAGCAGTTCGCCGTCGGTGTGGGCCGGGCTCGGGCCGAGCACCTGCGCCTGGGAGAGGTCGAGCGGCGCCTTCTCCTTCCGGGGGCGGGCGGCGCCGCCTTCCTTGGGCTTCCGCGGCGGGAATTCCCACGAAACTTTTGCCCCATGGCGCGTGAGGAAGGCGTCAAACGGCCGCCCGCGCTTGGAGATGAAGCCTTGAATCAGCTCCGTTTTCCCCTGTGTCACCAGCTGGATCGCCTGCTCACGGGTGATCGGCTTCTGGCACATCAGCCGCCCGACCTTGAAGGCTTCCTTCCAGCCGTCGCCATCGCGCTCCCGCAACACGTAGTTGGTCGGCGCCTCGCAGAGTTCCGCACCGCTGGCCGGATCGGTCCAGAACGGTTCCAGTTCGTTGACGTCGACCTTGTTGCCGAAATCGAGCTCGACCTTCTTTTTGCCCGGCTCGCCGTTGTCGACGAGGCGGAGCGTCGCCGGGAAGCGGCTGCCGGTGCGGGCGGAGACGAAACCGTCCAGTGGTCCGACCTGGCCGTGCGTGACGAGGTCGCGCACTTCCGCTTCCTCAATCTTCCGGCCGCTCGTGACCTTGTAGATGGTCAACGCGCCGTCCTGTGACTTGTAGGCGCGCAGCGTTTCCAGGAGCGGGCGCCCGTCCGTCGGCGAAACGATGTCCGTCTCGCGGGCCTGCGACTCGTCCTCGGAGAAGGTCTTGGTGCGATCGACGATGCCCTTGGTGACGTCGACGATCTCGGCCATGAAGCGGTCGCGCTCAAAGCGCCCGTGCTCCATCTGGCGCAGCTTGTACTCCCACTCCCCGGTCATGTCCGGCTTGGTCAACGCGTCGGCCTTCACGGCCGCGAGGAACTCGAGCAGCTGCTCGGCCTTCGGCGTCGGGACGAGCTCGCGTTGCTGGCGATCGACATACTTCTGGTTGATCAACCCGTCGATCGTGTCCGCGCGCGTCGCCGGTGTGCCGAGACCACGCTCCTTCATCGCTTCGGCGAGTTCTTCGGAATCGACGAGTTTGCCCGCGCCTTCCATCGCGGAAAGCAGCGTGGCTTCCGTGTAGCGGGGCGGCGGTTTGGTCTGCTCGGAGTGCAGCTCGACGGCGATGGTCTTCGCTTCGCTGTTATCCTCGGGCTTCAACGGTGGCAGGGCCTTGCCGTCATCGTCGATGGCGTTGCGGCCATAAACGGCCAGCCAGCCCGGCTGGGTGAGCACCTTGCCTTCGGTCTTAAACGCGTGCGTGCCAGCGACGGTGCTGATGCGGGTCGTCACATCGAACTCCGCCGGAGGGAAGAACGTGGCGACAAAACGGCGCGCGATCATGTCGTACACCTTCGCCTCCAGGTCCTCGAGTTTGCTCGGACTGACGGCAGTGGGGATGATCGCGAAGTGGTCGGAGATCTGCGCGTTGTTGAAGATGCGCTTGTTCGGGCGCACCCAACCTTGTTCGAGCACGGTCTGCGCGTGCGGCGCCAGGTCACCGTGGAGCGAGCCGAGCACCTGACGGCAGGTCGGCATGTAGTCCTCCGGCAACGCCCGCGAGTCGGTACGCGGGTAGGTGATGACCTTGTGACGTTCGTAGAGCGCTTGGGCGATCTGAAGCGTCCGACGGGCGGAGAGACCGAAGCGGTTGTTCGCTTCCCGCTGCAGTGTCGTCAGATCGTAGAGTCGCGGAGAAGATTGGTTGGAGGACTTCTTTTCCTCCGTCACCCGCGCGGGCGGTTCACCCCGGCAGGTCGCCACCACGGCTTCGGCGAGGGCGCGATCCCAGATCCGGTCGATGCGATCCTGGTCGTCGCCTTCCGCCTTCTTGAAGTCCGGTTTTTGATACGTGCCTTCGTACTTGCCGGCCGCGACGGAGAATGTGGCCGTGACGCGCCAGTAGTCCCGGGGCTTGAAGTTGCGGATCTCGAGTTCGCGGGCGAACAGGATCGCCAGCGTCGGAGTCTGGACGCGACCCACCGAGGCGACGTTGCCGGCGCGGGATCCGAACATGCGCTTGGTGATGGCTCGCGTGCCGTTGATGCCGATCAGCCAGTCACTTTCGCTGCGGCAGCGCGCGGCGTCGGCCAGACCGGCCATTTGAGTGCCGTCGCGAAGGGACCGGAAGGCCTCCTGGATGCCTTCCATGGTCATGGTCTGCATCCAGGCGCGTTTCACCGGCAACTTCGCCTTCGCGAGCTGGTAGATATAAGTGAAGATGAGTTCACCCTCTCGACCGGCGTCGCAGGCGTTGATGACCTGATCGATGTCCTTCCGGTTGAGCAGCTTCTTCAGCAGCTGAAAACGGTCCTTCGAGCTGTCGATCGGTTTGAGGCCAAATTTGTTCGGGATGATCGGCAGCGTCTCGAGTCGCCAGAACCCGTACTTCTTCTTGTCGATGTCCTCGGGCATCTCGAGTTCAACGAGATGGCCCACCGCGGACGCGATCACCCACTCGTCGTTTTCGTAGACCTCGCCCTTTTTCGGGACCCGACCGAGCGCCTTGGCCAAATCCGCGGCCACGCTGGGCTTCTCGGCGATAACAAGAGACTTCATGAAGCGGGCAGCGGTAATGCGCGGCGGCGCCTCATTTCAAGGATTACTTTTCCAGCGGCCTTCGCGCGAAGGCTCCTCGGGCTCACCACAGCAACGGCTTAACTCGCGGTGTTTGATGAGCCGAACCGGGTGCGGCGGTGGTCTCCGCGCAGCACTTACAGATCCGGCAACAGCCGGTACAAACCGTGCAGCACGGTTAAGTTGGCGGCGAAGTAAACGGGGCCCAGCGGCGCCCGAAAACTGTAGATGACCGTGAGCGGCAGGCAGACACGCGCGACCGCCCAGTAACCGTGCCAAACAAAGTCGCCGAGCAGCCAGAAGAGCAGAGCGAATGGCAGGGCGGCTCGCAACCAGGGGTCGGGATCGCGCCAACGGCTCAACACGTACATGGATTGCCACGCCAAGCCGAGCGCTCCGAGCAGCCCGAACGTATAACGTGAATCAACGTTGCCGTGGCTGATCTCTCGGGCGCAGGTGAGTAGGTGGCGCGCCCACGCGAAACCCGGCCAGTCAAAGTTTCCAGCCGCGTTGCTTGGCGCGGGAGCCAGGTGCAGGTGCAACCACACACTCCACCCGACCAGCGGCACCACCGCGCTCACCACGATCGCGA
Source organism: Verrucomicrobiota bacterium (assembly GCA_023386835.1). GTDB lineage: Bacteria > Verrucomicrobiota > Verrucomicrobiia > Opitutales > Opitutaceae > Actomonas. Next base: position 47,398 of record JAEWIY010000201.1, on the reverse strand, counting down.
CCGTGCGCCAAGACCGTCCGACGCGCGACCAGGCTCCGGCGAGGCCGAGCAAGGCCGTTTCCCGCGTCAGCCCGCCAGTCGCCCAACTCAGCGCCGCCAGCCACGGGCGTCCGGCCACCAGCGCCCGCACCCCGAGCAGGATGAACAACGTCGCGGGTAGATCCGTCAGCGCGAGGCGCACGCTATCCAGCGTCCCCAGCGCCAATACGGCGGCGGCCCATCGCGCTAGATTTTGACCGGAGGTGAGACCGACTTCGCGCCCCCACCACCACGCAAACATCACCCAGCAGGCGACGTTCAGCAGCGCGTAAACCTGCAGCACCGGCCAAGGTCGTCCACCACCCAGAACGTGGGCGAGCCAAGGCAGCAGCATCCGGCGCGCGCGGTACTCGGGATTGGGCACCGCGACCGCGAGCTCCGGCCGGCGGGGATCGGGCGAAACAGCCAGCTGGGCGTAGAACTGACCGTCGTAACCCGTGCCGGGCGCGATCGCGACCGGCAGCGCCCGCACCTCAGGGAGTTGTGAGTCCGCGAATGTTTCGCCGAAGCGAATCAGCGACGTCCAGCCGGCCGTTGCGTCCCAGCGCAGGCCAATCAGCGCCAGGACTAATAAAACAAGAGCGACCGCGACCCCTCGCCAGAGCCGCGGCGCGGGCGAGGGATGCATGCCGTCAACGATGCGACGTCGGGTCGGTTCAGGCCTGCGCCGTCGGCGTCTCGGCCAGCGCGCTGGCAAACGCCTTCAGCATGACCGCAATGGTCTCGTCGGTCTCGTCGCCCATGTTCGAGATGCGGAACGTCTTGCCCTTGAGCTTGCCGTAACCGCCGTCGATCACGAGCGCATGCTTCGACTTCAGCACCTTGTTCAGAACCGTCAGGTCGATGTTCCGGGTGTTGGCAAAGCAGTTGAGCGTGACCGAACCGTAGCCCTCCTTGGGGAAGAGCTTGAAGCCGTGACCCTCGACGGCCTGGCGGACGGTGGCGTTGAGCCGGGCGTGCCGCGTGTAACGCGCCTCGATGCCCTCGGCCTTGATGTCGTCGAGCTTCGAGCGCAGCGCGTAGATCAGCGGCGTCACCGGCGTGCTCGGCGTCATGCCTTTCTCGTGGTTCGCCTGGAACTCGAGCAGGTCGAAATAGTAGCCGCGGTCGGGCAGGGTGGCGGCGCGGTCGAGAGCCCGCTTGGACACGCTGCAGAGCGACAAGCCGGGCGGCAGTGCGAGTGCCTTCTGCGAGCCCGTAATCATGATGTCGATACCGAGCTCGTCCTTCTTGATCGGCACCGCGCTGAACGAACTCACCGTATCCACGATCGAGATCACGTCGGGAAACTCGCGCACGACCTTCATCACCGCCTCGAGGTCGCTCATGCAGCCGCACGAGGTTTCGTTGTGAATGATCGTGATGCAGTCGTAGCCGCCCTTGCTCAGCTCGGCGCGCACCGCTTCGGGATCGACGGGCTGGCCCCAGTCGAACTTCAGGGCGGTGGCCGGCTTGCCGCAGCGGCGGGCGACATCATTCCACTTGTCGCTGAACGCGCCGTTCATGCAGTTGAGGACCTTGCGCGCGCAGACGTTGCGCAGGGAGCCTTCCATGATGCCCCACGCACTGCTCGTCGACAGGTACACGGGATCCTGCGTGTAGAACAGCGCCTGCAGGTCGGGCTGGATCGACTGATACAGCGCCACGAAATCACTGCTGCGATGGCCGATCGGAGCCGAGGTGAGCGCTTGCAGCGTCTTCGGCGAAACAGCGATCGGACCGGGAATGAACAGTTTGTAGCTCATGGAAAACGTTGCGCGCGCCGGCGGGCGTCGCGATAGAGAACGCCGAGCAAAACTTCTCTCCTCTGCCTCCGTCAATGGCCCATTTCTGAACGCGCATGTCCCGATCCTGGCTGAAACGGAAGGCGACCCAGTTCGAGCAATTCGCGATCGACGTGATTTACGGTCGGCGGGATGACCCTGCGGCGGTGCTGTTTGCCGGCTTTCTGCACCTCTGGTCGCTGCTATTCAGCGGCATCGCCCAAGTCCGCCTGTGGCTTTACCAAAAACGCATCCTGCACGACCAGCCGCTGGGCTCGCTGGTGGTGGTTGTCGGTAACCTGACCGTCGGCGGAACCGGCAAGACGCCGGTGGTCGAGAAGTTTGCCCGCGCGCTGCGCGATCGCGGACGTCGCGTCGCCATCCTGAGCCGGGGTTACAAGAGCAAGTCTCCCCCGTTGTGGCGGCGGGCGTGGTTCTGGTTGACCCACACCAATGAGCCGCCACCGCGTATCGTCAGCAACGGCCAGGAGGTGCTCCTTGACAGCGAGGAGGCCGGCGACGAGCCCTACATGCTCGCGCGTAATTTGCCGGGCGTGTTCGTCCTCGTGGACAAAAACCGCGTCAAGGCCGGCACCTACGCGATCAAGAAGTTCGGCTGCGACACGCTCGTGCTCGACGACGGGTTCCAGTACCTGCCGCTGAAGGGCCGGCTCAACCTGCTGCTCGTCGACAAAACCAACCCGTTTGGCAACGGCTTCCTGCTGCCGCGTGGCATTCTGCGGGAGCCGATCAAGCACTTAAAACGGGCAAGTTACGTCTTCCTGACGAAGAGCGACGGTCGCCGGGACGAGGAGCTCGAGGAGCTGATCCAGCGCCACAATCCGGGCGTCGACGTGATCGAGTGCGCCCACCGCCCGCAGTACCTGCAACGGCTCGGGCTGCCACCCGACGTAGTGGAAGGCCGGCTACCGCTGAGCGCGCTGCGGGGCCAACGGGTGGGCGCCTTCAGCGGCATCGCGGTTCCGGAGAGCTTCGAGGCCTTCGTGCGCGAACTGGGCGCCTCGATCGTCTTCACCCGCCGGTTCCTGGATCACTACCGGTTCAACTACGAGGACTTCGTTTCCATCTTCAGCGAAGGACTGGAGAAGAAGGTGGAGATGATCGTGACCACGGAGAAGGACGCCGTTCGCATCCCGGCCGACCTGCCGTGCCCGGTACCGGTTTACTACCTGCGCCTGGAGATCGAAATCATCCGGGGCGCGGCCGACTTCGACGAGGCGGTCGGCCGGATCTGTTTCCCCACCAGCAGCACGCCCGCGCGGCGCTGAGCCGGGCGATGCGGAAAGACGCGCCCGCCTTAGGAGCGGGCAGCCGGGGACGGCTCGTCGGCGAGTTGTTCAGCCCGTGGCGCTCGCGACGGTGCAGCGGCCAGCAGCGGTGCGCTACGCCATTTCTCCTCCGGGATGTAGGCAATCGCGATCAGCGCGATTTGGCTGATGACAAAGCCGAGCAACGCGAAGAAGGCGGCATCCATAAAACCATAACTGTGCAGTCCGACGCCAAGCATGTTGGTGCCAAACCAGCTCCAGCTCGTGATGATGTTGCCCACGATGGCGAGAGCCATGAGGCCGCGCGCCCGGGCGAGGCCACCCCAGCGAGCGTGCAGGATGACGGCATTCCACATCACGATCATCAGTGCGCCGTTCTCCTTCGGATCCCAGCCCCAGAACCGCCCCCACGACTGGTCAGCCCAGATGCCACCCAGGATGGTGCCGACGAGGCTGAAGAGCGTAGCGAAACAGACGATACCGTAGACCATGCGCTCCAGCGACACCGCGGTGGTTCGATCGAGCGAACGCGTAAAGACGCCGCGCAGGATGTAGATGATGGCGAGGAAGCCGGCGAGGAAGGTGGCGGAGTAGCCCGCGGTCACGACGATGACGTGCGTCGCCAGCCAGAAGTTGGAATCCAGCACCGCCCGCATCATCTCGAGCGTATCGCCGCCGAGCGACAGGTGGTGCGCGATCAGCAGCGCGCAGAAACCGATTGTGCCGCCGGCGACCGATGCGATGCCATTGCGATAAATCCGCTCGAGCACGAGGCAGAGCGCGACTGAACCCCAGCCGACGAACAGCGCGGACGAATACAGGTTGGTCACCGGTGGACGACCCTCCAGCCACATCCGGGTGGCAATGCCGACGGTCGTGCCGACCCACGCGACGGCCAGGACCACTTCGCCCATGCGCCCGAGGGTTTCCGGCCAGCGCAGCCAGGAGAACACCGCCAAGAGAAACGCGACCACATAGAGCACCATGCTCCGGTAGAAAGGCTCGGCGCCGTTGAATTTCGTCTCGATCCCGGCCTTCTGCAGCTGTGGTCCAAAGCGGTTCTGGAGCTGCTCCGTGTACAGCCGGACAATCGTGTTGAACTGCTGCGGGCTCTGCGAACGCCACGCATGGCCGAGGCCGGCGTAGGTCATCGCGTACGGATTCACGCTGCCGGACTGGAACGACTCGAGCAACGACTGGCCCGTGTTGATCCAAGCCAGCGGGTCCCCGGTGGATTGCAGCGGCGGGATCGGGAGCAGGCTGCCGATCTGCTGCATGCGCATGAAGGCTTCACCGGCCCGGACGATCCGTTGGGCCAGCTCCTCGTCGTGCGGCTGTCCATCGCGGCGCGCGCGGACGGCCGCGATGCCGGCCTCCATCTCGTCCTGCAACTGGTGCAGGCGGCCGAGGAAGTCCTGCCCGTCCGGGTAGACGAGACTGTGTTTGAGCTGCTGGTAGTGGAGGATCTGGCGCCGTGCGTTGAGGACCGCGCGCTGAAACGGGTCGCGTTGCGCCGTCTCCACCGCGCCGGCGAGGCTGGCCTGGCGGTCCAGTTCAGCGAGGTGGTCGGCCAGTTGCAGGTAGGAGAACCGCTTTTTGCCATCGCCGTCCTCCGGCGTGAGATGGAAGAGCGCGAGCACGTCGGGGTGCACCAGCTCGAAGTGCTTGTACGTATCCGCCCGTTCGGGACGGAAGAAGACGTCGAGCAGCCAGGCCGTGGGCGTGAGTTTTTCACCCTCGGGCGTCGTGAATCGCTGGCGGCCCTGCAGCAGGAGCAGGCTGCTGCGCGCCACAGTATCCATTGGCTTGATACGACCGTTGGACAGCACCGGCAGCCGGGCGAAGCCGTCGAGGTCGTACTCGGACTTGTTCGGCCGGACGAACCACGCCGCCGCCAGGTACCCCAGCGCCACCACCACCGCCAAAAGAGGGATAAAACGTTTCATGGATTAAACACCAAGATCGCTAAGATCGCGAAGTTTCTCGGGCCGATCGGCGCCGTGCAGGATGAGTCGGGAAATTCCATTCTTCAGCGCCGGTTCGTGCCAGTTGATCAACAGTCCGAGTGGCGCGTCCAGCAGTCGGAGATAGCTCAAAAGTTGCGCCTTATGTTGGGGTAAGATCGCCTCGACGGCCTTGTTTTCAACCACCAGGCAGTTCTCCACCAGCAGATCGACCCGGAGAGTCTCTTCGAAAACGAGGCCCTTGTATTCGACTGGCACACGCACCTGTTGCCGTGAAGCCACCCCGCGTAGTCCCAACTCGTGCTGCAAACAACGTTCGTAGATACTCTCCAGAAGGCCGGGTCCTTTTAGCCGATGCACTTCAATGGCGGCTCCAATGACAACGGAGCTTAGTTCGTGTGCTCGCTGAAACCCGGGATGCACAACTTGGCGATCTTTGCGGTCTTGGTGTTAAGCCAAAACCGGGCGCGGGGCCGGGCGGCGGCGGCGGGCGAAGGTCCAGAGGTGGTAGAGGAACTGCCACAGGAGGCCGAGCGTCAGCAGCACGCAGGCGATGTACGGGATGATCCAGCCAGGGTTACGCACGACCTGCAGCACGCTGAAGCCGTTCGCGCTGTCCATCTGGTACTGGTAGAAGGTGAAACCGCGGTACCGCAGCGGGTTGTTCATGTAGATCAGCGCCTCCCGCTGATCGCTGCCGTCCGCCGCCTGAATCCGGACGCGGCTGGAGAAGTTCTTGGGGATGTCCGAACCGGGGTAGATGTCGTGCCGGAGTTCCAACAACTCCAACGAGAAGGGTTTGTACTCGCGCAGGAAGCGGAACTCGAGCCGCCAGGTACGACCGGCGTACTCAAAGATCTGCGGCTGGACCAGCATCGGCGAAACCAGCCAGGTCCCAATCGGGCCTTCCGCACCGATCAGTTCCACGAAGGCGGACGGCAGGTTTCGCTCGTTGTCACGGTAGGTCAGCCGCATCGGAATGACGGAAAGTCGCGGCCCGATGCCTTGGGTCGAAAGATTGGTCACGGTCGGTGCCCCGGGAGGCGTCTGCGCCTGCATCTGCAGGTTGGCGTTGGGCAGATACCCGTGCGGAATGACGCGGAAAGGCAGTTTTGGATGCTGGATCGGCGCGCCCTTCGCGACCGTTTCTTCCGGGATCGCCACGACGTCGTCGAACTGCGCGTCCGTCATGTCGATAATCGCGAGTTCGTTGAGCCGGAAGCTTTCGGAGTGGTTCTTGGTTTCCCCTTCCTGGAGTCGCAGCTGAAAGTCCTGCTGCAGGATGCCGGTGATCAACTCGCCCAAAAGCAGGACGATGAGCCCGAAATGCGTCATTTGGATGCCCGCCTTTCGCCACGTGAAGTGGAAGCGGTACACGTGCGACGCGATCAGGTTGATCAGCAACAGCGTGCCCAGAAAATAGCCGCCCGGAAACGCTGGAATCGGAATGTTCGTGCCCGGGATATGAACGAGCACGAAGAACGTCCGGAAGAAGCGCTCCTGAACGCCCCAAATGCCGAGGTGCGTCTGCGCCAGCGTGGCCCAGAACACCAGGACGATCGACAACACCAGCAGCACCACGGTTAACCGCAGTGAGGTGAAGAACTTCACAAAGTGGCCCCGGACAGTCATGGTGCGGCAGGAGTGACGGTTTGCAGGAAATCGAGAAACGCGCGCTTCTCCGATGCGACCAACGCGTCCGGGCCCATCAGCTTGAAGAACCAGCTCTGGCCGCCGAACTCGACGACCGCCCCCACGATGCGCGTGGGGGCGCCGTTGGCGGTGCCCACGAAGTCGACGACGTCAAAGTGCAGACCCGACTTCACGTCGATGTGCGCCATGTCCGACGAGAGTTCGCTTTCGGTGGCAGCAGGCAGTTCGAGTTGCCCGCGCCAGCGGTTCAGGTTCTCGACCAGTCCGCCGGCTTGCCCGGGGAAGGCGATAATCGATAGGTCAGCCTCCGCGCCCTCAGATCCAGGCACTGTAAAGCTGCCGCGACGGAAGCCGCTGGCTTCGCGCTCCTGCCAGTGCGTGGGGGCCTGCCAGGCGAGTGCCGCCCCGGCCGCCGCGGGCGCATGTGGTGACGCTTTCCCCGCTGCCGGTGGGGGTTCGGGGAGTTTTTCCTTCGGGACGCGGTAGGCGCGAACCTCGGGGTCCCGACATGCGCTGAGCAGCAGCAACAGGCAGGGGAGCGCAAGAACGGAGCGGCGGAAACGCATGGATTGTTACGTATCCCGGGTTCAACAGCGCAGTTCAACCCAATCCGGCCAATTATCAGCACCGCCGACCGTTCGGATTAGGGAGGCGCTTCGACGTAGCGAACGGGCTCCGGGCTCAGGCCGGAGCGTGTCTTTTGGGGCGGCGAAGGTGGGCGGGAGATGCCATGCGCGGTCCTCCGTATTGAACGGCCGGTTACCGAGCGGTGGGGAATCGGTGCTGCCGTTTTCCGATCGATCCGGAAGAGCGTCTCCACAAACCGATGTGTTCGGCACGCGGGTCTTGATCCGCCGAACCGCAGGACGGATAACAGCGTTATGGATATCCGCCCGCTGGGAGACCTGGCGCTGCTGGTGAATGTGAGCTCCGAGGACAATGAACGCGCGGTGGCGCGGGTGGAGCAGGTGACCCGGGCATTGGAATCGGCCCGCATTCCAGGGGTCCAGGAGCTGATCCCGGCCATTGGTTCACTCGGGGTGATGTTCCGGGTCGACGCCCGCATCAGCGAAGTCCAGCGACTCGTGGAGGAAGTGCTGGCCGGCCTCCCGTCGGAGGCGCCGGCGCTGACGGGTCAGGAGCGTGAGATCCCCGTTTGTTATGGCGGCGAATTCGGCCCGGACTTGTCGAAACTCGCGCAGCACGCCGGTTTGGCGGCGTCGCAGGCGATCCAGGCGCACAGTCGGGCGCAATATCGGGTGCTGGCGATCGGGTTCGCCCCGGGATTCCCGTACTTGGGCGGGTTGCCCGAGAACCTGTATTATCCCCGGCGGGCCACGCCGCGGCTGCGGGTGGCGGCGGGCAGCGTCGCCATCGGCGGTCGTCACACCGGTATTTATCCGCTGGAGACGCCGGGCGGCTGGCAGATCATCGGGCGAACACCGCGCCCGCTTTTTGAGGCCCGGGCGCCGAAACCCGCGTGGTTGCAACGGGGCGACCGCGTGCGCTTTCGTCCGGTGAGCCGCTCCGAGTACGATGAGCTCGCCGGCAGCATGGACGAGGCGCGGCGCCGGGCCTTGCCCCAAACGGAAGAACCATCAGGTCCGCCGGTCATCGAGGTGCTCCGGCCCGGTGTTCAGACGACGGTGCAGGATCTGGGGCGACCGGGGTGGCAAAGCCAGGGTGTGCCGGTGAGTGGCGCGGTGGATACACTCGCTCTGGTGATGGCCAACCTGATCGTCGGCAACCCGCCGGATGCCGCCGTGCTGGAATGGGCGCGCCGTGGGCCCGTGCTGCGTTTCCTGGAGGAACGTGTGGTCGCGGTGGCGGGCGTGGAGCCCGAGTCGGTGCCGCCGCGGCGTCCCCGCCTTGTGCGGGCTGGCGAAGTGCTGGACCTTACGCATGCGCCGAGGGGCATGCGCGGTTACCTCGCCATCAGCGGAGGAATCACCGTGCCAATGGTTCTTGGCAGCCGTTCCACGTGCCTGGCCGGCCAGTTTGGCGGCTTCCGGGGACGCGCCTTGCGCGCCGAGGATACGCTACCCGTCGGAGAACCCACGCTGACGCACGTGGGGACCGGGTGGTTCGCCGGACTGGAGTGGGTCCGCGCGGACCCGGAAGTGACGATCGTGCGCATCGTGCCCGGTCCGCAGGCGGACCGCTTCGCCTCGTGGACGTGGCGCGTGCTGACGGAATCGACGTTTCACGTCCGCGCCGAATCCGATCGCATGGGGCTGCGGTTGGACGGCGCGTCGCTGACCATTGAAGAGGCCGGGGAGATGATCTCCGCGCCCGTGGCCGCGGGCGGGATCCAGGTGCCGCCTGACGGCCGGCCGATCGTGCTGCTGGCCGACCGGCAGACGCTCGGTGGGTATCCACAGATCGCTTACGTGATCAGCGCGGATTTGCCCAAGCTGGCACAGATCCGGCCGCAGGGGCGCGTTCGATTCCAGGAGGTGTCGCTCGAGGAGGCGGAGCACACCCGGCTGACCCAGCAGCGTGACCTCGCCGTGCTCCGGGTCGGCTTGGAAGCGAAAGCCAAAGCCGCGGAAAAGGCGGCAGGGGCCAAGGTAGCCGCCGCGCGTCCAGTGGAGGACGGCAAGGCATGAGAATCGACCTCAATGCCGACGTGGGCGAGGGCTCGCCGCAGGAGGCCGGGCTGATCCCCTTGGTCACGTCGGTGAACATCGCCTGCGGCGGCCATGCGGGCGATCAGGACATGATGAAGGAAGCAGTTGAACGGGCGCGGCGCGCGGGCGTGCAGATCGGAGCGCATCCCGGATTTGAGGATCCCGCACACTTCGGTCGGCGTGAACTCGAGTTGCCGCTGGCGGAGGTCGAGGCGTTGGTGCGCCGGCAGCTTCGGCGACTCCGTGAAGTTACGCCGATGCGGCACGTGAAGCCGCACGGCGGGCTCTACAACGTGGCAGCGAAGCGGCGGGACGTGGCCGATGCAATCGCCGCGGCGGTGGCCGGGATCGATGATCGCCTGATTTTGGTTGGACTGGCGGGCAGCCACCTGGAGCGGGCGGCGGCGGCCTTCGGACTGCCTTTCGCGGGCGAAGCTTTCGCAGATCGGACGTATCGCCCCGACGGCACCCTCACCCCCCGAGGTGACGGCAACGCGTTGATCAATGACCCAGATGCAGCCGTTGCGCAGGTGCTTTCGATGATTCGGGAAGGCCGAGTTCAAGCAACCGACGGCACTTGGTTGCCCGTTCAGGCGCAAACCGTGTGCCTGCATGGCGACGGTGCGCACGCCATCGCCTTTGCCCGTCGCCTGCGAGCGGAACTGGCCGATGCCGGCGTGCAGGTCGCCGCGCTGGCCTGAACCCCAGGGGCAGGATCCCTTCAGGTGATTCCTGGGCGAAAAGCCCCACCTCGGTCGTGCGTAATACCGCTGAGGGGTGGTCATTTGACCCGTATCCAGCGCGCACAGTACAACTTCCGTGGGTCACGATTCCAGCAGTGCGCCAACCTATCCTATCCCCCTCCGCTTTTTTGCTGCTCGCGTTGAGCAGCACGCTTCCTGCGCTCGCCCAGAAGACCTGGGATGGTGGCGCCGGGACCGGAAACTGGGGCGACGCGGCCAACTGGCAGAGTGATGGCGTGCCTGGCACGGTGGCTTTGACCTTCGACGCTGCGCTCGCGAACGGCCAGTTCAATGTCTCGCTTGGCACCGACCGCGCTGCGAGCGGGTTGGTGTTTGCCGCCGCGAACGGAACCAACGCATTCACGCTGCTGGGCCAGACGTTGACGGTGGGCGCGGGTGGTATCGTTAATCAGGATACGGAGCTGCAACGTTTCCACAGCACCGTTGCCACGGGCGCGGCCCAAACCTGGGATTCCGGCGCAGGTGGTTTGCGGTTTCAGAACGTCACGCTGAATCACGCGCTGACCTTGCTGGGGACCGGTGGGGTGAGCTTGGATGGATCGCTGATCGTTACCGGGGCGCGCACGCTGACCGCCACCACCGCCGCACCACTGCTGATCCACACGCTTGAATTGGGCGGAAACCTGACGCTGAACGGCAGCGCGGCCACGACCGTTTCCGGCACAGCGACGCTCGACCACCACCGCACGGTGACCAACGACGCGGGCCGGCTGACTCTGACTGATGTGGCCATGCCGACTGCCCGCACGCTCACCATTGCGGGTTCGGGTGAGACTGAGGTGGCCGGCACAATCACGTCGGGCTCCCTCGCCAAACAGGGCGCGGGCACCCTGACGCTTTCGACCGCCAATACCTACACCGGCGCGACCACCGTCAATGGTGGCACCCTGCTCGTCACGCACAACGGAGCCCTCGGTTCTACCGTCAACGGCACCACGGTCGGGCCCAACAGCACGCTCGCATTGAGTGGTGGCGTGGTGATCACCGGCGAAACCCTTTCGCTCAACGGACACGGCGCCAATGGCGAGGGGGCGCTGCGCAACGTCGATGGCCACAACATCTGGGCGGGCTCGGTCACGCTGGCCGGCAGCGCCACCATCACCTCGGCGGACGGCACCCTGCAAATCGGGGTGAATCCCGGCCCGGGTTTGCCCCAGCCACAATCCATCGCGCTGGGTGCGAATACGCTGACGGTGAATACCGACGGCGGGGACGTCCGGATTGAGGCGAATCTCTTTGGCGCGGGCGGCAACCTCGTGAAAACCGGCGCGGGCACGCTCAGCCTGGGCGGACTTTCCAACAACCACACGGGCACCACCACGATCACCGATGGAACGTTGCGGCTTTTCACGGTGAATGAGCCTGCGGTGGGAGCCCAGAACGTCGGCTTGGTCAGTTCAATCGTCATCGGCGACAACGTCGGCGCGGCCGGCAGCGCGTCGCTGGTGTACGGATTGCCGGGCGCCTCGACGATTTCGGGTAACCGCATCCGCGATACGTCGACGGTGCGCGTGAACCGTGATGGCCTTTTTGATACGAGTGGCGCCAACGAGATCGTCGGCGCGATCACCTTTGAAGGGGGCGAGATCACGACGCGTGGCGGCATGCTCGGTATCACCGCTGACATCACGGCGCTGGCGTCGGAACGCGAAGCCGCCATCTCCGGAGCCGGCACGCTCAACCTCGGCGACGTGACCCGCACGATCAACACGGCCGATGGCGCGAGCCTCCGGATTGAGTCAGGGATCACCGATGGCGGCTTGATCAAGGACGGTGGTGGTCATCTTGCGCTGAGCGGCGCCAGCACTTACCGCGGCGAGACGGAGATCCGGGCCGGCACCGTGACGATCCGCAGCGATTCGGCCCTGGGCAGCACGTTCGGCGGCACCACGGTGCGCGACGGCGCGGCGCTGCAGGTGGAGAACAGTCTTTCGAGCGCCGAGAACCTGGCGGTCTACGGCAGCGGGCGGTCCAACACGGGCGCCATCCGCAACCTGAGCGGCGACAATACGCTCAGCGGCGCGATCACGCTGGGCAGCGCCACGCGGATCAATTCTGATGCAGGTCGATTGAACCTGGCCGGGCCGATCACCGGCGCCGAGCAGTCGCTGACCGTGGGCGGCGCAGGCCATACTCGCATCACGGGCGTGATCGGCACGGGAACGGGTACGGTGACGAAGGACGGCAGCGGCACGTTGACGCTGGCGGCGCAGAACACTTACACGGGCCTCACCACGGTGCAGGGTGGCGTGCTGAGTTTTGCCACGACGCACGTGATTGGCTCGAGCAACGTGATCCACACGGCGACGGGCACGGTGGTTGATCTCAACGGTTTCAACCAGAGCATCGGCATGGTCACCGGCACCGGCTCGATCGTCTTCGACGGGGCCGAACTGATCCTCAACGGCTCCGGAACATTTGGCGGCAGCTTCGAGGGCGCGGGTACGCTGATCCTGGCCGCCGGTTCGAGCCTGACGCTGGGGGCGGATTTCAACAACACCGGGCTCAACATCGTGCTCGCCGGCGGCAGCCTGTATCTCAACGGCCACTCGAGCACTTTTGGATCCCTGCTGGTGACGGCGAACTCTCTGCTCGATTTTGGCGAAGGCGGCGGGTCGATCCTCCAGTTCACCCAAGGTGTGCTCGCGAACAGCACGCTGCAGGTCAGCAACTGGGTGGACACGATCGACTACTTCTACTCGACCGTGAACGCGGGGGTGCAGGGCACGGCGCCACTCAACAACATCGTCTTCGACGGCTTCACGGGTGACGACACCCGCTGGCTGCCGTATACGGATGGTCCCTACAACGATCACCAGATCACGCCGGTGCCCGAGCCGCGCGTCTATGGGGCTGGGTTGATGGCGGTGCTGGTGGGTGTTCTAAGCTGGTACCGGCGCCGTCAGAAGGCGGGCGCGCGGGCGGCCGTCGTCTCAGCCTGAGCCGGCCGTTGGTCGATGGGGCAGAGGTGCCTGGCCGAAGATTCGCTTGGCGTTCTGGCTCCGTTTGTGCGACGCGTGTCGGTCTTATGGCCGGTTGTGGCACTGTTTTTCTGGTCGGCGCAGGACCCGGGGATCCCGGGCTCGTGACCTTTCGTGCGCGTGAGCTGATCCGCTCCGCCGACGTGTTGGTTTACGATTATCTGGTTCATCCGGACCTCGTTCAATGGTGCCGCGCCGGTTGTGAGATCATCTACGTCGGCAAAAAGGCCGGTTTCCATGCGATGCCGCAGGAGGAGATTGAGTCCCTGCTGGTCGATCGCGCACGAGCCGGCAAGAAGGTCGTTCGGTTGAAGGGGGGCGACCCCTTCGTCTTCGGTCGAGGAGGCGAGGAGGCGAGGACCCTGGCGCGCGATGGCATCCCCTTTGAGGTGGTTCCGGGTGTGACGGCTGCGCTGGCCGCGGGCGCGTACGCGGGCATTCCGCTGACGCAACGGAACACCAGCTCGTCCCTCGTGCTGGTGACCGGGCACGAGGATCCGTCCAAGCATGAACTACAGGTCGATTGGCGCCAGCTCGGTACGCTCAAGAACACGACCCTGGCAATCTACATGGGCATGGGGCACCTGCCCGAAATCATGAGCGAACTGCAGGCGGGCGGACTTTCGCCCGAGACCCCGGCTGCAGTCGTCCAATGGGCCTCGCTCGGCCGTCAGCGGAGCGTCACCGGCACGGTCAGCGATTTGGCGCAACGCGTCGCGCAAGCCGGCCTGAAGGCGCCCGCCATCATTTTCGTCGGCGAAGTGGTTCGGCATCAGGAAACGGTCGACTGGTTCGAGCAGCTGCCGTTGTTCGGACGGCGCGTCGCGATCACCCGTCATCGTGAGGGCAACAGTGAGTTGCGCGAGAAGCTGGAGCAGCTCGGCGCGGAGGTGATCGAGCTGCCCTTGATCCGGGTCGTGCCCGAGGTCGACAAGCAGTCGTTGTTCGATGTCTTGTCGGAACTGGGTGGATACGACTGGATCGTGTTCACCAGTCCCCAGGGCGCGCGGGTCTTTTTTGAGGAGTTCCGGCGGATCTACGACGACCTCCGGTCGCTGGGACTTCTCCGTATCGCGTGCGTCGGCGAGGCGACGGCCCGCGCCATCCGCGCGCAGCATCTCAAGGTGGAGTGCATGCCGGACGTGGCGACAGCGGAGGCGCTGGCGGACGCGCTGATCGCGACCGACAGTCTGGACAACGCGCGCGTGATCGTCGTCACCGGCAACCTGAACCGCGACACCCTGGTGCAGAAGCTGGAGGAGGCGCGGGCGATTGTGGACCGGCTGCCGTTGTACCGGACGGAGAAGCCCGACCTGACGGATGATGCGACCGTCGCGGACTTTCGCGAGCGGGGTGCGGACGCGGTGTTGTTCGCGAGCTCGTCCGCGGTGGAGGCGTTTGCCGCACAGGCGGCGCAACTGAAACTCGCTCCGAGCGCACACCGGCCGCTGGCCGGCAGCATCGGTCCGCAGACGAGCGCGAGCATGAAAAGCCTCGGGGTGCCGGTGGACTTTGAAGCCAGCAAACCGGGCATCGATGAATTGATCGCCGCGTTGGTGCGTAAACTCAGCTGATCCGGCTTTCCCGTCATGAAGGTTCCTTTCCTCGATCTGAGTCGCGCGCACCGCGAACTGCGGGCGGAAATCCTGGAGTCGTTTGCCTCTACGTATGATGGCTCCCGGTTTTGTCTTGGCGCCGATGTGGAGGCGTTAGAACGCGAGTTCGCGGCCGCCTCCGGTGCAAGGGATGCGGTCGGCGTGAACAATGGCACCTCGGCGCTGCACCTGGTCGCCCGGGCGCTTGGGTTGGGGCCCGGTGACGACGTCATCGTGCCGGCGTTCACCTTCATCGCGAGTGCGTGGACCGCGAGCTACGTGGGCGCCCGGCCGGTGTTCTGCGATATCGATCCGCACACGTTCACGGTGACCGCTGCGACGATCGAGGCCGCGCTCACGCCGCAAACGAAGGCGATCGTAGTGGTGCATCTGTTTGGCACGTCCGCCGACATGGACCCGATCCTGCAGCTCGCAGCGAAACACGGTCTCGCGGTGATTGAAGACTGTGCGCAGTCGCACCTGGCGACCTATCACGGCAAGCCCGTGGGCCTGCTGGGTGACGCTGGCACGTTCAGCTTCTATCCCACCAAAAACCTCGGCGGAGTCGGCGAAGGCGGCGCGGTGATCTCCCGGCGGAGCGAGGTGCTCGATACGGTTCGGCTCCTCCGGGTGCATGGTTCGAAGGTCCGCTACCGGCACGATGCGATCGGCTACAACTACCGGCTCGAGGGCCTGCAGGCCGGCGCGTTGCGGGTGAAATTGCGGCACCTGTCGAAATGGACTGAGCGCCGCCGGGCGATCGCGGCGCGTTATCGGGCTGAGATCCGGCGCGAGGATGTTCAGCTGCCGGCGCCTCCGGCGTGGGGAGACTCGGTTTATCACCAGTTCACCCTGCTGCATCCACGGCGCGACGCGCTGCGTGAGCACCTGACCAAGTGTGGAGTCGGAACCGATCTGATCTATCCGGCGCCCTTGCACCTGCAGCCCTGTTACGAAGCACTCGGCCAGTCCGGTGGCTCGTTGCCGGTGGCGGAACAGGCGGCGCGCACCTGCCTGAGTCTGCCGATCTTCCCCGAACTGACCGAGGAGGAGATCAGCCACGTGGTGACGAGCCTCAACGCGTTCTCCGGATGACGCGGCACGATCAGCGGATGGAGCGCGAGCCACGATTCGAAGTGATGTCATGATTGACGGTGTCCGGCTCAAGGTTTGTGGGCTCACGAGTCTGGTGGACGCGGAGCTGGCCGATCGCGTCGGCGCGGATTATCTCGGTTTTATCCTGCATCCGTCGTCGCCGCGCTATCTGTCGTTGCTCGCGTACCGTTCGATGCACCTGCGGCTGCCCACCGGGCGAAAGCGGGTCGCGGTGATGGTCGAGCCGAGTGATGAACAGCTGGAGGCAGCGCAGCAGGAGGATTTCGACCGTTTTCAGCTGCATTTTCGGAGCGATACGCCGCTGGAGACCCTCACTCGCTGGTCCGAGCGCGTGATGCCGTCGCGGCTCTGGCTCGCGCCGCGGCTGGCGCCGGGTGAACCCTTCCGACCGGAATGGCTGCCCTTGGCGGGGACGTTCCTCATCGACACGTATCGGCCGGATGGATTCGGCGGCTCAGGCCGAGTCGGCGACTGGCCTCGGTTTGCCGAGTTGCAGCGCGCCTATCCTGACCACACCTGGGTCCTGGCGGGTGGGTTGAATCCGGACAATATCGCGGACGCCCTGACCGAGTCGCGCGCCCGCGCCGTTGACGTGAATAGCGGCGTTGAAGCTTCACCGGGTCTGAAGGACCACGCGAAGATGAAGTCCTTCGTGGTGGCGCTCCACCGTGCCCGCACGGCGCCGCCGCCGAAAACCTAACCGCGCGCTGCGGACGTTGGATGGGCGCGCGTGGAGGAGGAAATGCGGGACACCAGTCGCTCGACGGCCGCCATGATTCCATCGGCCGAAATCCCTTCGTAGTCCCGCAACTCCTCGCCCGTGCCACTCATGGGCCGGCGTCGGACGGCCAGCACCTCTGTGGGAACCGGACGCGAGGCGAGGGCGGAGAGCACGGCTTCACCCAAACCGCCCGCGGCGGCATGATCTTCCACCGTGACGACCCGGCCTGTGGCCGCGGCGGCCTTTTGCAACGTTTCCTGATCGATCGGCTGGATGGAGTACGCATCCACCACGCGAATACGCTGGCCGCGCTCCAGCAGTTGCTCATAAGCCGCCAGGGCCTCATGGACGGTCGTGCCGGCGGCGACGACCGTGGCCACGTCCTCGGCTGATTGGCGCAGGACCTTCGAGCCGCCGACGGTGAACGTGTCCTTCGCGGCGTAGAGGACCGGCACCTTTTGGCGCAGCGTCCGCAGGTACACGATGCCATCATGTTTCAGCGCCGCCTCGACGAGTTGTTCAGTCGCGACAGCGTCGGCCGGGTGCAGCACCACCGCGGAGGGCAGGGTGCGGAACATGGCAACGTCCTCGAGCCCCATCTGGGACGGGCCGTCCTCACCGATCGACACCCCCGCGTGGGATCCGACGAACTTGATGTTCGCGTTGGAGTACTGACTCATCCGAATCTGGTCGAAAGCGCGCGAGAGGAAGGCCGCAAACGTGGAGACAAACGGGATCTTGCCGCGGGCGGCCAAGCCTTGAGCCGTGCCGACCATCGCCTGCTCCGCGATGTACATTTCGAAAAAGCGCTCCGGTGCCGCATCGCAGAGTTCCTCTGACATCGTCGAGTTGCTGACTTCGGCATCGAGGGCGACGAGCGCCGGGTGAGCTGGCGCGAGGCGACGGAGGGCATCTCCGTAAGCGGAGCGCGTGGCGACTTTGTCACCGGCCTTGTATTTGGCCGGTTGGGCGGCTCGGGCAGAAGCGGAGACGGGGCGACGATTTTCCGGCTTCGGCAGCGGTTGGATCGTGCGTTGCTCCGGTTGTGGCGCGAGTTCGTCCAAGGCCTGCTGCAGCTGTTGCGCTTTCACGGGTTTGCCGTGCCAGTTATCCGCGTCTTCGAGAAACGAGACCCCCTTCCCCTTGATCGTGCGCGCCAGGATCATGGTTGGCCGCTCGGTGCCGGTGGTTGCCTGCCGGTAGGCGTCAGCGATCTGTTCGAGGTCGTGGCCGTCGACGATCAGCGGTTGCCAGCCGAACGCCTCCGCGCGCTTCGCGTAGGTATCGAGGTCGTGACCCAGCATGGTGGCGCGCGATTGGCCGAGTCGATTGACGTCCACGATCGCGGTGAGTTGATGCAGACGGTAGTGCGCCGCGAGTTGCAGCGCCTCCCACTGCGATCCTTCGGACATTTCGCTGTCACCGAGCAGCACATACGTCCGGTACGGCAGTTGATCGAGACGCTGCGCGTTCAACGCCAGTCCAAGCCCGATGGCGAGGCCCTGACCCAGCGAGCCCGTGGCGGCTTCGGCGTTCGGAAAGCGCGGCGTCGGATGCCCCTCGAGCCGGCTGCCGAACTGTCGGTAGGTCGTCAGTTCCTCGTCGGAGATCGTGCCGGCGGCGGCCCAGAGCGCGTAGAACAGTGGCGAGGCGTGTCCCTTCGAAAAGATCAGCCGGTCGTTGTTGGGATGATCCGGCTGATCGGGATCGTAATGAAAAAAGCCGCCAAAAAACAGGACCGTCATCAGATCCGCGGCGGAAAGGGACGAGGTCGGGTGACCGGAACCGGCGTCGGTGGATTGCTGCAGGCAGCTGGCGCGAATTTCGCGGGCCAGCTGGGTGAGCGTCTCGAGAGCAAGGGAAGTTTTCATCGGGTCCGCAGTGGGAAGGTTGTCTGATGAAGCCTGGACCCGCCGACCGAACGTCGGCTGGGCTCGGACCGGCGAGGCCGCCAGTGGTTCACCGAGCCGCAGAATTCGACGGAAACCGCGCCGCTCAGGTGGCGGCTGGCTGACTTTCCACTGCCGCCATAAATTCGATCGCGCGCTGGCGAAGCAGGGCCGACTCGGCTGACGTGATCTTCCGGGGTTTGGTGTCGATGACACACAATGTGCCAACCGCCTGCCCGCTCGGGCGGCGCAGCGCGACGCAGGCGTAAAAGCGCACGCCGCGTTCAGCCAGGAACGGTGGGTTCGCGCCGGCGTCCTCCTTGGTCACGTCCTCCACCACCTTAAAATCTTCTCCGCTGAGCGTTGGGGTTGGCACCGTGGCCTCCTCCTCACCGTCGGCGGGATGGTTCATGAGGTCCGGCGGCAGGCCGTGGTGAGTTTCCCAATACTTGCGATCGAAGTCCACGATCGTCACGAGGGACACTGGGACGTCGAAAGCCTGCGCGAGGTCGCGCGAAAGGATGTCGAATCGCACGTCCGCCTCGACATCGCGCAACCCGAGTTCCTCAACCACGTCGGTCGTTGGCTGATCAGCCTCGGCCACTGCGTGCTCGGTGGACCGCTCGCCGTTGCGCTCGTCCGGCTTCACCAGGCGTTGCAACAGGTTCACGGCTTCGCCGACGCGGGATGCGACCGCGTCGGGTTTCACCTGCCGCAACCGCAAGCGCAGGTCGCTCACCTGCGCGGCTTCGCTCCAGATGCCGACCAGCAACCGCACCCCTGGGCAGCGTTCACGGATGATGCGTGCCATCTGCCGCGCGGAGTTAACCGCGGCAGGCGGAAGGGCGGAGATCACGACATAATCGAAGCCTTCGGAGCAGATCCGGTCGGCGGATTCGGAGACCGCCATGGTCACCGGCGCGACCTCAACATGCATGCCGCGATCGCGCAGCAGGTGTTGCAGCATGTACGCCACCAATTCGTCCGCGTCATCGCGCGCGGCAACGATGTAAACGCGTGGCGCGTCTGGAGGAATGCCGACGTCATCCGCTTCGGGTTCGCCGTTGTTCTCTTCAACGACCGCGCGGTCCAGGTCGTCGATCAGTTCCTTGCCCGTTTCGAAGATGAAACGCTGGCGAACCTCCGCGAGCGTGCCGCGGTGGCGATCTTCCTCGGCCAGGATCAGCGCCGGAATGTACACGCCGTCATAAAACTCGGCCATCGAACCCTTCTTCGCAAAGGCAACCGCGCGCTCCAGCATGGCTTCAGCGTCCATCGCCAGCATGCGCTGATAGAACTGCGCGGGCGGTTCGAGGACCGGCTCGCTGCCGAGGAGCATGCTCAGGAAGCGCAGGCCAGGGACGTATTTACCGATGACCAGGATGCAGACGGTCATGGGCGTGGAGAGGAACAACCCGATCGGTCCCCAAACCCACGTCCAGAAGACGGCCGCGACCAGCAACGCGAGGTTGGAGATGCCCGTGCCCGCGCCGTACAACCACACTTCGATAATGTTGTTGCTGACCAATTCCATCACGACGAAGAGCAGGATCGTGTAGAGCAACTGCTCCCAGCCCGGCGCCACCGCGGCGGCGAGTGCCACCGGAAACATCGCGGCGATCCATGGCCCGAGGAACGGGATGAAACGCAGCACCGTCGCAAGCAGGCCCCAGAGCAGCGCATTGGGGATGCCGATGAAGTACAAACCAAGGCCGACGGGAATGCCGTACGTGGCGTTCACCACCAGCTGAAGAAACAGATAACGCGAGACGCGACGGGCCGCGTCGTGTACCGCCTGCGTGGCGACATTGATCCGACCGGCGCTCACAACCTTGATGAAGCGGTCGCGGAGATCCTCCCGCTGCAGCAACATGGCGACGAGCAACACAAAGGTGATGCCGGCGACGCCAAGCGGGCCGAGCAGCGGACTCACAAAGCGGCCCACCGAGGTAAACGCGGATTCGCGCACCGGCCGGACTTCGACGGGCACGGGCTCCGGTTCATTGGGCCGCCCGTTGGTTTGCGCCTCCATCTGGCGCGCCACACGTTCCTCTTCCTCGATGTTGGCCTGGAGGTTTTCGATCATCTCCCAGACGCGGCTGAAGGCGTTCGGCTCGCCGGAGGAGCGGCGCAATGATTCGGCCTTGGTGTAGATGTTGCGCTCGTAGTCCGGCAGCTTTTGCGCGAGGTCGATCAACTGCGTCGTCACGATCCAGCCGACGCCACCCAGCACGCCGATCGCCAGCAGCACGGTCAGGATAACCGCTGGCACCTTCGGCACCCGCAGGCGCTGCAGACGAATAACCAGCGGCGTCAGCAGGAACGTCAGCAGCGCAGCGAGCGCGATCGGGATGAGCACGTCAGCGGCGAGGTGCAGC
This sequence comes from Verrucomicrobiota bacterium, assembly GCA_023386835.1. Taxonomy (GTDB): domain Bacteria; phylum Verrucomicrobiota; class Verrucomicrobiia; order Opitutales; family Opitutaceae; genus Actomonas. Next base: position 26,616 of record JAEWIY010000201.1, on the reverse strand, counting down.
ACCGTCACGACGAGGATGATTGTGACGAACGTGAGAAAGCGCTGCTGCGGCCCCAGCATCGGGCGCAGCGGCTGCTCCGGCCGCGCGGGATGTTCTTGCACCATCCGTTCGGCGAGTTGCGACCGGGAGCGATTCATGGCCAGACGAGCAGAACGCCTGTGAGCTCGAGCGATGGAGAGTCACCCTGACGCGACGCGAGCGTCGAAGTCGTGCTCGGAAGCGGAGAACGCGTGAGGGCCGGAGCCGAGTGCTGGGAGCGCGTGTGGGGAGGGGATTGAAGAGGAGAAAGCATTTCAGCTGCCGGCACTGACCCACGATTTGCGTGGCGGTGCACGGGCTCTCCGCGCCGTGGCAGGCACGCGGCCTCAGCCAGCGCTTTCCAGCGGCGGCGATGAGCGAACTTCGCCTGCGTGCACATCCGATGCGTGGGGCAGGTGGCGAAGAGTGCGGGTCGCGGGTAAACTGCGGGATGCAGTCACTGGAGATGGATGCGGTGGTGATCGGCGCGGGAGCGGCCGGATTGATGGCGGGAGCCGTCCTGGCCGAGGCGGGTGCCCGCGTGGCGATCGTGGAGGCCCGGGCGCGCTGGGGCGGACGCGTCCGCTCGCTCGCGTTGCCCGCGTGGCCGGAGGTGGCGGAACTCGGGGCCGAGTTTCTGCATGGCCCGGCGGAGGCGCTGGTCAGGTTGGCGGAGGCGAGTGGCACGGCGCTGGAGCCGGTGTCGGAGCAGTATTGGCAATTTGAAGACGACCGACTGCGCCCGGCGCCGGATCTCTGGGAGCGGATGGACGCGATCGGTCGGAGAATCGGGCCATGGTACAACGGTTCCGTTGACGAGTGGCTGCGGCACGAAGGCACCGACCTGCCACCGGCGGACCACGAACAGGTGCGCCGGATGGTGGCCGGCTTTCACGCGGCGGACCCGGGACGGATGAGCGCACGCACGCTGTTTGCCGCTTCGGGCGCGGATGAGACGCAGCGCCGCGCGAGTGGAGGCTACAGCCGGTTGCTGGAGGTGTTGGTGCAGCGGTTCGAACGCGCCGGGGGATCACTGGTGCTTTGCGCGCCCGTGGACGAAATCGTTTGGCGCCCCGGCAAGGTTGAAGTGTCGTCGTCCGCCGCCTCGGCGGTTTGGCGGGCCAAGGCGGTGATCGTGACGGTGCCGCTGGGCGTGTTGCAGGCGCGTGACGCGTCGCCACGCTTCTCTCCGCCGTTGATCGAACACTACGCGCGCTGGCAGAGGATGGGCTGGGGGCACGCGCACCGGATCCTGTTCCGCATGAGTGACGATCTCTGGCAACAGCCGCTGTTGCCGGCCGCTTTGCGCGAACAGGAGGGCGCCCACTTTGGGTTCGTCCAAAGCGATCAGCGCGCCTTCCCGGTCTGGTGGGCGCGCGCCCCGGCACCTGTTCTGGTGGGCTGGTGGGGTGGCCCCGGCGCCGCCGCCGCGTCGGGCGCGCGGGATGAGGAACTGTTCGAACAGGCGCTGGACAGCCTCAGCCGGATCGTCGGAGTGGCGCGGTCGGAACTCGAGCGGCGCATTCTGGACTGGCGGCTCCACAACTGGAGCCGGGATCCGTATTCACGCGGTGCCTACAGCTTTTCGGCGGCCGGAGCCGACCTGGCACCGGAGGTCGCCTCGCAGCCGGTGGAGGACACGCTGTTCTTCGCCGGCGAAGCGTTCTCCACGGCGGTTGAGCTGGGCACGGTGCATGCCGCGGTGGGCAGTGGCGAACGGGCCGGCCAGGCGGTGCGGTCCGCGTGGGAGCGGCGCGGCGGCCTGCGGCGAGAGCCGGTGTCGCGGCTGCGCGGTCGGGCGAGCAGCGGCTAAAAACGAATCGGTGGCCTCGTGTCTGCGTGGGCTTCACCGCGGCTGAGCAGCACGACCATCAGTTCGAGGACACCCAGCGTGAGATGCGGCACCCAAACCCGATCGGCGAACCCGAAGACCCACGGAGACAGGGCGAGCAGCACGCCATGGAGGGTATCGAGCACCAGGTGCGTGCGAAAACTGAGCAGCGGCACCGCTCCGAGTTCATAACGCGTCAGCAAGCTGTAGAAGATGCCCACGGCACCCAAGGCGACCGGAAGCCATTGCGCAGCCCCACCAATCCGGAAGCCCAGCAGCGTCGGCGCGAGGAGCAGGAACACACTGACGACGTAGTCCAGGACCCCGTGAACCCAGCGAGGGAGAATCTTCATGGGTCAACCTAGGTTACCCGTGGTGTGGACGAACATCCGGCAGGCGCCCTGTTGCCTTACCGGTAACCACCTTGCCCGGCACGGTCCACGTGCTGTTCGGGCCACTCATACCAGCGCAAGCCGAGGCAGGCGAAACGAGGCGGATCGTCGGGCCCGAACATCAAGGGCAGGCGCAGAAAACCGGTTCGCCACCCACTCGACTCCTCAGTTGCCTCCTCGCCGAGCGTTCCCTGCGGCTCCACAAACTGCGGCCAGCCTTGCCAGGGCCGATGGACAAACGTGGGCCACGGCGCGGTCGTGGCCGGGCCGGTCTGGAAAAGCATCAGCAGACGCGTCAGCGGCGACATCGTCCGCTGACGGTCGCCGCTCATGACGGACAGGTGCAGCTCGAGCGACTCCAGCGCGGGGTGTTGATGGCACGCGAAAGAGATCCGACCGACAACGAATGAACGGGGTGCTTCGCTTTCGTTATCCAGCAACTCCGAAGCTTCAAAGGTCACCGTGGCGCTCGCTGCGGGAAGCTCCGTGGTGGCAGCGTAGGCCACTGCGCCGTCCGCCGTGTAACCCGTCCGAACGGAGCCCGTCGCCCGAAACGTGCCGACGATTCGTCGTCCGCCCCCATTGCCCGCAGCGCGCGTGAGCAGCGCGGCTAGTGTAGACGAAGGATGAGTTGAAGCGGGCATCGAGCGGCTGGAAGGGCGCTTCGTTATCATAGCGTAGTTGTCCGCGGGGCACAGGCCCTTGCCGGCTGATCCGGTGCTACAGCTTTCCCGGATGAATCAGCGTCATGGGCTCGTGTGCGCCCTGCACAATGCGCCGTTGGCCTTCGCTCGTGTTGCAAGTTTCGGGTCTCGCCCGCACCGCCTGTCCGTCGCCCGGGCCGGGTTGTTCCGCAAGCTACGTTGATAAGGCGGGTTGGCGCGCCGCACGGCGCGGTGGCACGGACAGTGCGAAAGAGGAGGAAAATGTCCCGCGATCGCGCGTGGTGTGCGACCTTTTCCGTTCCACGCACCGCTCGATCCGGAGGCGCAGTCATCAACGTTCAACGCGTTCACTTCATGATCATTCGTTCCTCAAAAGCTGCCGGCGTGACCCTCCTCGCTTTGGGTTTCGGTGCCGGCTTGGTTGTCGCCCAGACGAGCACCAGCTCCAGCGACGCCACCCGTCACACGACGTCGCCCGTCACACCTTCGGGCCAGGATCCCGACCGTTCGGGCAATTCAGGCGCCATTGCCAGCCCCGTTGATCCGACCGGGCGACCGATCGATCGTGGCAGCGGCGAAAACCCGTCGCGCATCAACAGCAAGTCGACCGCTCCGATGGCGGACAACTCCCGGCCGCAGACGGACGTGTTGGGGGCTCCGGCAATGGGCTTTGACCAGCAGTTTCGCCAACGCAAGGCCGAGGACCTCATCGGTAAACAGGTACGCGGGGCCAGCGGCGAAGAGATCGGCCAGATCCGCGACCTGATTGTCGATTCCGGCAACGGGCAGATTCGCTATATCGTCGTCAGCTCAGGAGGTGTGCTGGGCATCGGCGGAACCCGGCGCGCGGTTCCGGCGACCGCGCTCAACCCGGGGCGCGACGGCCATCTCACCTTGGGGGTGGAGCGATCGGTGTGGGAGCAGGCGCCGCAATTTCGGGAGGACGAGTTGTCGACGCTGGCGGAGGAGAATCGCGGCCGCGAAATCTACCAGCACTTCAACCAGCAGTGGAGCTCGAGCGGGAGCGCGGGCAACGAGCGTGGCGCGCTGCTCCTCGTTTCCCAACTGGATGATAAGAAGATTCGAAGCGGGGATCGCACGATCGGCGAGGTCGAGGACGTGCTGATAAACCTGCAGGATCGTACCGCCGCCGTGCTGATCGAGGTGGAGGATAACTTCCTCGATGTGGATGAAGACGATTTTGTAGTGGGCTTTAATCACCTCAACATCAGCGGCACGGGACGTGATCTGGCGCTGACCACCACGCTGAGCGCGGACGACTTTGCTGGTGCAGGGACCAACAGCGCCGCCGGTCGCCTTGGCCGGCCCTACGTTTGGGATGACGACGTTGAGCGCCAGTCGACCCGGACCTCGGATCCGTCGTCGGCGGCACAGTCGCATCCGAACTCAGGTTTGGCGCGCTCCCAGGAAGGCGCCAACTACGCGTCGCCCGATCCGGACCGCCGCACGCCGAGCCGAGGTGCCGTGGGCGCGATCTCGGGCGCGAAAGCAACAGACGCCACCCTTCAGGCGCAGGCGGAGTCCGTTCGCCAGACGCTGAGGAGCGGCGATCTTGGTCCGGCGGCCCGCCAGGTCGAGGTGAAGGTGCAGGGAGAGCAACTCGTGATCACCGGCTGGGTGAACTCGAAAGAGGACCGCGAACGCGTCGTTCAAGCAGCCCGTCGTGCGGCCGGAACGCGCGTGGGAGATGAACTGGAGATCCGGGACGCCGCGGAATAGCTAGGTCCAGCTCTGAGTCATCGCGAAGCGCGGTGCCCACGGGTGCCGCGCTTCTTTGTCTTCCGGAGCAGCCACCCGCGTTGCTCTGAGTCGTTCGTGACAAGGATGAATACCTAAGCTCAATGCGGTCGGCGATTTGCACGGGCAGCGCGTTCTGGGTGGCTGCAAAATGCGTGCGAGGCTACACGCCAGGGGCGCGGCCGTCGCGGTGCAGTTATTTAACTAGCGACGGACGAACAATTAGGGTGACATCTACTTTGGCTGGCATCGCGCGTGCGGAAGGTCGAGGTGCTATGAAAAAGAACACCCTTCCCCTGCTGGCGATGATTTCGGTCCTCTTCTCGGCGCTGCTGTTTTCCGGCTGCCGCACGATGGAGGGGGCTGGTGAAGACATCGAGACGGCGGGCAACGAAATTCAAGAAGCCGCCCGTTAAGCTTTTTCTTCCAAGGGCACCTCGCCTTCACCGGCGAGGTGCTTTTTTTTGCCCTGACAGGTCGCTTCCAAACGTGAGGAAACCCAGTCTGATGGAACGGGTCTTCGCAGTGGCCACGGCCTTCCGCGCAATTCTCTATCATGGCTTTACCCGTCGTCCCGATCATTTCCGCAGTCACCCCGCTCGTGCTGGGCGCATTTGATCTGTACCGGCGGCGCAGCGAGGCGCGTCCGCCCCAGCTTGCGCCCGACGGCGCCGCGCTGTCGTCGCGTTACGCGGCGGCGTTGCAGAAGCGGATGGAGGAACTGGAATCGTCGGATCTCGAGCAGGCGCGGTTGTTGAGCGATCTTTCGAAGAATCTGGAAGCGCTGGCGCGCGCGATCGAATCGCAGAACCAGGAACAACAGCGGCGTGAGCAGCGGCTGACGTTGTGGCTGCTGGGCGTCGGGGCGGCCGCCGTGGCCGCGCTCGTGACGGCCCTCATCGCCCTCGCGCAATGAAGCGCTCGCTGTCGCGGCTCAAGGACGCGGCGCTGGAGCAGACAATCCTGATGCTGCTGCGGCCGAAGCTGCAACGCTACGGCGAGCTGCGTAATCTGAGATTGGATACAATGGAGCGCCGGGTTTCGGCCGAGCTGAGACTGCTGGGTGATCCCATCCCGATTGAAATCTCTGAAGCGCGGTACCGGGTCGAGACGCGCGAGGACGCCTGCATCCTGACGTTTTTTGAAATCCGGACGACAAAGCCGTGGTTGCAGAACCTGATCGATGATCGGTTTCCCGAGATCACGCTGCCGCCGTTGCCGCCATATGTCCGGCCGCTGCTCTGAATGCGGCACGCCGATCCGTGCACGACGTGACTTGGCGGCCGAAGAAGGATCGGAACCGGCGGGCGCAGTTGCTTATTCCAGCTGACGCAGCACGTCTTGCAGCCTTTCGTAGGCTGCCACTGCTTTGCCGGCTTTCAGATCGCTGGAGACGCGACGGAGTTGTTTCAACACATCCGCGGGGACTGACGGAGGCGGCGCAACGGTGGGTTTGACGCGAGGCTCGACCGATTTGCCGGCGGGCTTTCGTGGCTTTTCGTCGCGCGGCGTGGCATTTGCGGATTTCGGAGAAGATTTGGGTGCCGGCTTGTTTGGTCTCGACGGAGTCGGGGCCACCGAAGGGGTGGGCTCCGGCGCGAAGGGCACCACGTTTTCGGATGCACTCGAGGAATGGGTGACCTTGGACGGCTTCTTCGCCGGAGCGGCCTTTTTCCGGGAGGATGCGGACTCCGCGCTGGAAGCTGGAGGCGTGGTCTCCTGGGCCAGAAGGGCGTAGTCGATCCCAACGATCCGGCGTTCGCGGAAACGCCGAAGCGATTTAGGGAAGAACAGGTACTGCGCTTCGGGCTGCGGATCGAATCCAACAGTGGCATAGTCCTTGCGTGTGCCGCGCGCATTCTGATGCACCGTCATGACACGATTATCCCGGATCGCCCGCTGCAGAGCGGGGTCGTTTTCCGGCGCCAGCCAGAGCGGGTGCGGAGAGGGAGCGCCGGCCGCTTCCACGATGCTGGCAAATCGCGCCGTCTTCATGGGACCCGGCAGACCGCCATTTTTTCGGCGTGTTGCGATGGGCAACTCCGGGCCGTGGCGGAGGTCGAGCGGGGATGAAGTGCTTTTCCTTGCTTCTGGGCGCAGGCAACACCCCCTCCGGCGGCACTCGCTTCAGCCCGGAGGATGAGGAAACCATCCGCCGCATCACCCTTCGGCATTTCCCGCAGGGGTTCACCTTCCTGCTTGCAGACGGCGGCTGGTTCGATCCGGAGGCCGGGCGATTTCGGGAAGAAGAATCGCGCCAGATCCTGGTCACTGCCCGTCGGCTTTCGGACCTGCAGGCGTGGTCCGACGAACTCGGCGCCGCGTTGCAACAAAAGGAGCTGCTGGTCGTGGAAATGGGCGAAGCCACCGCGTTGCGCCCGGGGCAGCGGACGGTGGTGTCGCGGCTCCGCTTCCATGGACGCCCAGCAAATCGTTGAATGCGATGGTCGACGGTTCGCCCATTTCTCCGGAGATCGATGAGGCGCGCTACACGCGTCGATGGATCCGCACGTCGGACGGCGTGGACCTGCATACGGTCAGTTGTGGAACGCGGGGGCCGGTGGTGCTGTTCCTGCACGGCTTCCCGGAGCACTGGCGCGCCTGGCAGGGGCAGCTCGATGCGCTGGGCCCGGATCATCGCGCCGTGGCCCTCGATCTGCGGGGCTACAACCTGTCAGGTAAACCAACCTCGGTTGCGGCCTACCGAATCGACCGACTGGTAGCCGATGTGTTAACAGTGCTGGATGCCGTCGCGCCGGGTGAGCGCTGCGTGCTGGTGGGGCATGATTGGGGTGGACTGATCGCGTGGGAAGTGGCTCGTGCTCACCCTCAACGGCTGAGCCGGCTGGTGATCATCAATGCGCCGCATCCGCGGATCTTTCTGCGGGAACTCCGACAAAACGCTGCGCAACGCCAGGCCAGTAGCTATGTTCTCGTTTTCCGCCGCCGTTGGCTGGCGGAGGCGTTGCTGCGCGCCTTCCGTTTCCGGCTGCTGCGTCGTAGTGTCTTCGGGCAAGCGGCTTCCCCCGCGGCTTTTCCCCCGCCATTGCGCGCGGCATATCTCGAGGCGTGGCGCCGTCCGTATGCGTTGACGGGGGGCCTGAATTATTACCGCGCCAACGGCATCCGGGACGTCGAGGAGGGACGCGACGAGGAGTGGGTCGTGGACGTGCCGACGCTGGTCCTTTGGGGCGAGCGTGACCCGACTCTGCTCACCGGCAACCTCGATGGTCTGCAACGGTTTGTGCCGTGCCTGCGCATTGTGCGCTGGCCCGAGGGCACACATTGGGTCGTGCATGAGCTGCCCGAGCGGGTGAATCGGGAGCTTCGCGCGGTGCTGGCCAACGTTCGCGCTTGATCCGATCGCTGTCGGGCCGCTCCCCCAAGCGCGTTTCGGGCCGTCCGCCCCGCGACGGTCGCGCGGTCCGGGTGTACGGTGGGCCATGCAACCGAACCCGAGCTCAGCGACCGACCAAGGTCGCAATCAAAAAACGGATACATCAGGCAACACGGTCGCGCGGCGCGACATCCCGGCAGAGAACCGGGCGGCGGAAGGCATGAAACGTGGAACCCCGGAATCGGCCACGCGGCCTGACGCCACGGATCCGAGGATCAAGACGGATCGCCCAGGGCAGAACGAGGTGCGGCAGCGCGGCCTGCATTCGTAACCTGCAGGGTACGAGCGTGCCCCGCTCGACTCAGTGTCGCCGCCGTGGCAGGGTCGCGGCATGCGCCTCCGTCCGTACGCGCCGCGAGATCTGCCGCACGTTTTCGACATTTGCCTTCGCACCGGCGACGCCGGTCGGGACGCCAGTGCACTGTTCAACGATCGGTGGCTGCTCGGGCGATTTTACGCGGCTCCATACGTCATGCTGGAGCCGGAGTCCTGTTTGATCCTCGAGGATCGCGGGCAGCCCTGCGGATACGTGCTCGGCACGATGGATACGGCGCGTTTTGTGCGCTGGTTCAACGTCGACTGGCATCCCGGGTTGAAGGCACTCGCCGAAGCCGCGGGCGCGCCGCGAAGCGGAGCGGAGGCCGACTTGCTGCGCACGGTGCAGCGGCCGCTCACCGTGCCGTCATGGGCGCGTGAATACCCGGCCCACCTGCACATTGACCTGATGCCGGTCGCCCAAGGGCAGGGCTGGGGACGGCGGATGATGAGGGCCTGGATGGCGTGGGCCGCCCACCGTGGCGCGACGGGAGTCCACCTCGGCGTGGCGCGTGCGAATCAGCGCGCGGTTGAGTTCTATCGCCGCCTCGGGCTGCGGGCGCTCAAAACCTGGCCGGAGGCGCTGATCCTTGGCGCCCGATTGAAGCCGGGCGACGAGGAACGCTCACTCCGGTGACTCAGGCGGCCGCGTCGCGGCGCCGGGCCGTGTAGAGCGCGACGAGCGCCGCCCCGATCGCCTGGGAAAGTTCGCCCAAGGTCGCCGGCACGATCTTCACGTGTTTGCGTTGCGCGGGGAAGAGATAGGGCAGGGCCGCCTGGCGGATCCCGTTCAGGTAGCGCTCCCGGAATGCCTCGGTCGTGGTTTCCGGATCCACCAGGCCGCCGCCGATCACGACGAACTCCGGATCCAGCGCAATCACGAGGTTGGCCACATGGAGACCCAGCGCCCGGGCCTGGAAGTCGAAGATTTCGAGCGCCAACGGATCTCCCTTCTGCGCGCGGCCGCGCAGCGAAAGCGCCTTCTCCTTGTCCGTGGCGTTCGAGGGCTGGTTGAGTTCGTGATCCGGATACTTCTTGAGCAGGTCCTGGAGCAGCTGCGGGAGTCCGGAAATCGTCGTGTAAGCTTCAATACAGCCCCAGTCGCGACCACAACCGCACGTGTACGGACGCACGCCGCCGAGCAGGTGCAGGGCGGCGGGCATGTGGCCACCTTCCATGCCGGCCAGGGTGTCGCCATCCAGCGGCAAACCATGGGGATCGACGTAGGCGGCGCCGAGCCCGGAGCCCGGCGCGAGCATCACGACGCCGGCTTGGCGATCACCACGGACTCGGGCGGCCTCGGCCACGCCGCCGTAGTTGCCATCATTGCCGACGACGAGCGGCAGCGGACGGCCGGCCCGCGCCTCCAACGCCTTGCGGTAGTCGTTGTAGAAATTCCAACCTTCAAAACTGCGCGGCAGGTTGGCCGAGCGGTCGAGGATCCCGTATCCCTGATACGGACCGGGAATGGCGAGCCCGACGCCACGAACGTCGTTCCAGCTCAACTTGTTTTCCGCGAGGAAGCCCTCCGCGCCTTCGATCCATCCTTGCACGACCGCGGCGGTGCCAGCCGCCGAGTTCGTCGAACTCTGCCGAAGCTTCGTGGAGATCGTCGAACCATCGGCCCAAACGCCGCCGGTCTTCGAGGTGGTGGCGCCGCTGTCGGTGCCCAGGTAAACGCCTTGCGTATTGCTCATGTCGTGGTGCGAAGAAACCGGGAGCCTCAAAGAGCCGTTCGGTGTCGTCAACGCGCACATCGTCCTGCGGGTCAACAATCCCGGGCAGCAGGAAAGTCGCTGCACAACGTGACCAAGGGCGAACCGCCCGCCGCGCCGGTGGTCGTTTGTCCATGCAACCCCGGACAGCAGGTACTCCTCGACGGCCAGGACGACGGCATCGCGGCTGGATGATCGCCGCCATCGTCGTTGTTGTGCTGCTGCTGTTTATCCAGTTCGGTGCATCGCCGATCGCACGTTCGGTCATCAACGCGAAACTCGCCGAAATGGAAGGGTTTACCGGGAGTATCGGACGGGTGAGCCTGCAGGTTTGGCGCGGCAGCGTCGTCATCAATGATTTCAAGTTGCTCGATGCAGAGCATCCCGACGACCTCCCGGTGGTCTCGGTCCGGCGCGCCGTGATGAGCAGCGCGCTGCGTCCGCTCCTGCAAGGCAAGATCGGTGGGCACGCCCTGATCGAAGGTCTGCAGATCACCGCGATCAAACGCGAGCGAACGGAGGAGTCTGACGAGGAGGCGGCGGAAAAGATGAAGGAGGCGCGGCGTCAGGCGAAACGCTGGCAGCGGGCGCTGCGTGAAGCCGTGCCGATGGAACTGACCGAAATCGAAGTGCGCGACAGCCAGATGCGTTTCATCGATCGCACCTATCAGCCCGAGGTCGACATCGCGATCCATGACCTGCAGGTGAAGGCGCTGAACTTACGTAATCGGCCGGAGGGCGATGCGCTGCCCACGACCATCGACATCTCCGGCGTCACCACCGGCAACGGCCAATTGCAGATCCACGTAAAAGCCGATCCGATGAAGGAGCCGTTGGAGTTTTTCACGACGTTCCAACTGCAGGACATGTCACTGCCGGACCTGAACCCGTTTTTGCAGGCTTACGCGAAGGTCGACGTTTCACAGGGCCGATTTGATCTTTATACGGAAGCGACCGCGAAGGGAGGCCGGTATGAAGGCTACGTGAAGCCCTTCATGGAGAACGTTGAATTTGAGAGTGTGCACGACGAGTCCAAGAGCCTCGGCCGACGCCTGGTGGAAAACGTCGCCGAGGTGACGACGAAGTTGCTCGAGAATCCGGATACAGAGAAGGTGGCCACCGAGACGCCGTTCAGCGGCACGTTTGACCAGAACGATGTCGACCTCTGGGCCACGGTGGAGAACCTGCTGCGAAACGCGTTTCTTCAGGCGTTGCAGGAAGGGTTCGGTCGCGGCTGAGCTGGGGTATTCGCCCCGGTGTGTGGTTCACGCAAACAACACACGAAATGACAGTCGACCTGACGGAAGGCGGCTCATTATTGTGCGCCGTCGTGATGTGAGGGCGCGCTCTTCCGCCGGAGCCCGTTCGTCCAGACCCAACATTGCGGCACCTACGTCACCACCCAACCTATGATGGCTGTTCGGCATAACCGCGCCCCCTGGCTGTGGAGCGGTCTCGGTTTGTTGCTCACACTCGGTATCGTCTTCGTGGCGTTTGCGCGTTCCAGCGGATCGCGCGGACTCGATCTCTGGAAGCAGTACGCGCCGCGTGAAGTCTGCATGTTTCACGAGCCCGCGCTGATCTGGCTTCATGTGATCTCGGATGCCGTGATCGCGCTGGCATACTACAGTATTCCGGTGGCGCTGGTCTATTTCGTACGCAAGCGGCGCGACCTGACCTTCAGCTGGATGTTTGTCTGCTTTGCGGTGTTCATCCTCGCGTGCGGCACCACGCACGTGATGAACATCATCGCCATGTGGAACGCCGCCTATCGGCTGGACGGCGTGATCAAGGCCGTCACCGCCTTTGTCTCCATCGCGACCGCGGGTGTGCTCTGGCCGCTCATTCCGAAGGCGCTCGCGTATCCGAGTCCGGAGATGCTGCGACAGAGCAATGACGAGCTCAACCGCGAGATCCAGGAGCGTCGTCGCGCTGAGGATACACTGCGGCAGATGCAGGCGGAGCTCGAGCAACGGGTCCGGGAAAGAACCGCGGATCTTGAGGCGACCAACGCGCAGTTGCGCAACGAGGTGGATGCGCGCACGGCAGCCGAGCAGGAACGGGAACGCCTGCTCAAGCGGGAGCAGGAGGCGCGCGCGGAAGCCGAACACGCCAGTCGGATGAAGGACGAATTCCTCGCGACCCTCTCGCACGAATTACGCACACCTCTCGGAGCGATCACGGGCTGGACGCACCTGTTGCGCAACGAAGCTGCGACGGCGGCGGAGTTGCAGGAGGGGCTCGCGGTGGTGGAGCGCAACGCGCAGGCGCAAATCCAGCTGATCGACGAGCTGCTGGACTTGAGCCGGATCACCGCGGGTAAACTACGACTCGACCGCCAACGGGTCGACCTCGGCCAGGTGGCGCGCGCGGCCTTGGAGTCGGTTGAGCCGACGGCCGAGACGAAAGGCGTGCAGGTCGTGGCGGCGACCAACATGGACGGCCCCTGCGTGGTGGTGGGTGACTTCGGGCGACTCCAGCAGGTTGTCTGGAACCTGCTGACCAATGCGGTGAAGTTCACGCCCCGGGGCGGCGAAGTCCACCTCGCGCTTTCGTGCACGACCTCGACCATCGAGCTGCAGGTACAAGACAATGGGATCGGCATCGCGCCTGATTTTTTGCCCTACGTGTTTGAACGGTTTCGCCAGGCAGACTCCTCCACGACGCGCCAGCATCGCGGGCTGGGGATCGGGCTGACGATCGTGCGGCACCTGGTCGAACTCCATGGCGGCACGGTCGAGGCGCGCAGCCGGGGTTTGGGACACGGTGCGACCTTTTCGGTCCGGTTGCCGGTCCCGGTCGCACTGCCCGGACCGGAAAGGGGCGACGGGGTGACCGGGACGGAATCCTCGGTCGCACGCCGCCTGCGCGGGCTGCGAGTGCTGGTGGTGGACGACGAACCGGATTCACGCGACATCCTGCGCCGTCTGCTGATTCGGAGTGGCGCCGAGGTTTACGTGGCGGAAAGCGTCGACAGCGCGCTCGACCAGCTGGGTGCCCACCGACCCTCGGTGATCATCAGCGACATCGGAATGCCAGGACAGGATGGATACGCGCTCATCCGCCAGGTGCGCCGATTGCCGCCGGATCAGGGCGGGCTCACCCCGGCGATTGCGCTGACCGCTTTTGCCCGCGCAGAGGACAGTACACGTGCGTTGGCCGAAGGCTTCCAAATCCATCTCGGCAAGCCAGTGGAGCCGGCCGAATTGGTCTCAAGTCTGGAACGTCTGACCGCGCGGGGGCGCTGAGTTCAGTTCTGCGCAAAGTTCAGCACCTGCAATGCGAAGCGCGAATCACCGGACGGCGCCGGTTCCGCAACAACTCTCGCCTCAGAAGGTTTGCGTTCATGGGCGGGAACCCGCTGGCGCACCATGCTCGCCCGCGCGGGGCGTGTCGGCAGCGCGGCGTAGCCTTCTTCCAGCAGTCGCGCGACGAGAAGCTGGTGGAAAGGACCGTTGCCGATCTCGACGCCGGTGAGCAGCGCCGTGCTGGCCTGCCAGCGATTGTCGAACTGGGCCAAAAGGAACGTGATTGAATCGTCCCGGTCGCGGGCGCGCAGCCAGCATCCGTCCTTCGAACAATCCACCAACTCCAGCAAAAAACGACCCTGTCCGATTTCGATCGTCAGGGGCAACTGGGCTGGCAGGCAAATGCGCATACCTTTCTAATGTGTGCGCAGAAATTTGCGGTCAAATTCCGTGGGATGGAGCGTGCTTCCCGTCGTGTTATCGGCGATTCCACTATAATAAGATTGCCTACGGGAGATAACGCGTGCGGCGCCTCGCGCTCTGGCCTTGCAATGGTTTTCGGAGAGCCGGTGGCTGATAAGGCCTTCGGCGATAACCCGCCCGGTTCGGATCGGCCGCGCAGCGGAGGTGGAACTGTTGCATTTCGTTGAAAACCCGGAGCAGCTGCTCGTTGTCCTCGTAGTGGTCCCAGCCCAGCTTCTCGAGCGCGACCAAGAGCTCGTGACACGCCTCCAGGGTGGAGAGACATCCTTCCTGTGGCTGCTGCTTGATGATGTAGCGGCTCGGGGCGGCGCCACTGAACATGACCCGGGGCAGGCGCTGCAGACTCGGGCTCAGGCGAAGCATCTTGCGTCCGAGTGCCCAGGTCGCGTCCAGGATGAACACGGTCAACTCGCGTTCGCCCACCGGCTCCGGCGGCGACGCGCCGCGGCTGAGGTCGAAAGCGCCAGGCCCTGGGTAAAGGAGGACTGGATACCGACGTGGATCGGCGATCAGCTCCTGAACCTCCTCGTGATCGTCGAAATGGATCCCCATGTGCAACGAGCTGTTGCGCAGCGTCAGATGGGTCAGCCGTCCGGTGGCCGCCTTCTCCTGCTTGTACTCCTTGGGGTGCATGAGGAAGGCGAAGTGCGTCTTCGTATCCATAGGGCGGATGCGCGTGCACCAGCAGTGTGCCTGCGGCCAGAAGCAACGGTAGCAGGTGGGCCGACTCATGCTTGGCGGCCGAATCGGCGGCGTGGAAGGCAGATCGTTGTCACGGTGCGATGCACAACCGCTCGGCGGGCGGAGGCAAGTCGCGGCTGCAGAAGCGAACATTGGCCATGGAGCGGCAGGACACAGCCGAGTCGGCGCCGCTGAAGACGACCCTGGACGCCAAACTGCACGGCGGAGCGGTTTGCGTAACTGCACATTGCAGGGGGAAGGGGCGGCCGGTTTGGCGTACGCTCGGGCGGGTCAGGTGGATACACGGCTGGCACACTCCCTGCAAAATACGGGTGAAACCCTTGGTTGTGCCGCTGGCACGCCTCCCTCGCGGCGATCCCTTCGCCCGCGATCAATCCTTATTCTACATCATGAAAACGAAACACAACTCCCTCAGCGGCCCGCGACCATTCTCGCAAATGGGCCGAAAAACCCAGTTGTTGACTGGCATCGCCGCCGGCACCTGCGCGGTGTTCCTTTTCGGCTGCCGGGACCGCAACGAGGATATTGTCCGCACGGATACAACGGCGACGGAGAACCGCGAAGCGCTCGCCTCCAACACACCGAGCCCGGCCAGCCCCGCAACAACCACCCCGGACGCCACCCCTTCCGCGGGCACAAACGCAAGCGGGCCGATGAGCGCCTCCAGTGAGACGAGCAGCGGATCGCAGCTCGCGTCGAACCAGCACACGTCAGCGCGCGGTGGTGCCGAAGTGCAGGACCGGGCCACGATCGCGCTCGATCAGGAGAAGCTGAACGTCGAGAAAAAGGAAGTGGATGCTGGTGGAGTCCTCGTCTCGAAAGAAGTGGTGACCGAGGAAGTTCAGCAGCCGGTGCAGCTTGAACGAGAACGCGTACAGATCACGCACGTCTCCCCGGACGAAGCGCCCGAAAGCGATCAGGCGATCAGCGAAGATCAGATCTACATTCCGCTGAAGAAGGAAGAAGCCGTTGCGCAGAAGGAAGTGACGACGAGTGGCGCCATTGAGGTCGCGAAGCAGACGGAAACGGAAGAGCAGACAGTGAGCGACACCGTGCGTCGTGAGGTGGCCGACATCCAGCGCGAGGGTGAGGCCGAGTTGAGCGAGACCACGCAGGTGGCGAGCACGGATAATTCGCAAAACTCCCAGAGCGGTTTTGCGACCGTCGATGACAACACCCAGCCGGCCGCCGAACCGCAGGATCTTGAGCAGCGCATTCGCGACAGCCTGCGTCAGGAAAGCTCGCTGGCGCTGTCTGAGGATCAGCTCGAGCAAATCGAGATCGAAGTGGATCAAGACACCGTGCGCCTAAGCGGAGCGGTTTCGGATCAGGAGAAGGCTCGGCAGATTGAAGACCGGATTCGTCAGGTCGACGGCGTGAAGATGGTTCAGAACGAGCTTGAGCCGGAGCAAACCACGCAGGCCGCCGAATAACGGTTGTCCTCAGGTTTACCTCCTCGGCCCCGCCTTGTGGCGGGGCTTTTTGTTGTGGGTCTACTTCAGCGCTCGCCGTGATTTCTGCAGGCTGGAAATCTCGTCGTTTTGCACGTTGCACGTGAGTGGTCCACGCTGAATGACGGAGAGGTTCGCCCCATCAGGCGCTTACGTGAATGCCGAGGCGTGGCATGCGGGATGCGAACATGAGGTGAGTCCCCCGTCGCTTCACCACCGAACCCTCTGTCATGATCTGGACCTTCTGCCTAACTCAATCCCGCCCGCCGGTTGTTCGTTTGCTCATCGCCCTGAGTGCCTTGGTTCTGTTTGGCGCCTGCCGCCCCCGCGGGAGCGACCTCGCACACGAGGAGGGATTGGACCGAAACCACAGCGCCGCGGTCGCGAACCAGGCCACCGCGCCGGAGCGGGATGATGCCGCGCCCGGCAACGCTGACTTTGCCTCTGCGGACGATTCAAGGCTCCAAGGTGGAACGGGAGGACCTGAACCGGCGGGCGTGCAGTACGGCTTTTCCGACGCGTCAGGTGGGCATTCGTTGCCGCACACCGTGCAAACCGGCGAGGGCGCGGAGAACCGCTCTGATGCGGCGATGGGCAACACTGTTGAGCAACGGGTGCGCGAGGCGATCGCCCAAATGCCGGGCCTGGGCCTTACCGAGGAGCAGAAAGCGGCTGTCGACGTGCAGGTGGAGGAGGATCGCGTTGTTTTGCGCGGGTCTGTGCCGGATCAAAGAACGGGCGAAGCCTTGGTCGATCGCGTCCGTAGCCTCCGAGGAGTGGAACGCGTCGAGAATGAACTCGAGGTTGAGGCAACCCAGCCGGCCGAGTAGGGACGGCTGCGTAGCGGACGGAGGACTACAGGTGTCGCGGTGCAACCCGGTTCAAGCGACGCCTAGGCTGCGACGCGCGCGAACTTCCCGAGGGGGCCGCCGAGCGGACCGGAAAGGCGGCCTGTGATTGAAGACCTCTGGTACAAGAACGCCGTCATCTACTGCCTCGATGTCGAGCGGTACCTTGACGCCAACGGGGATGGCATTGGCGACTTTGCGGGGCTGAATCGGAAGCTGGATCATCTGGTCGGCTTGGGCGTCACCTGTCTTTGGCTGCAGCCCATCTACGGCTCGCCAGGGAAAGACAACGGCTACGATGTCTCCGACTACTACAGCGTTGATCCGCGCGTCGGGAGTTTTGGCGAGTTTGTGGATTTCATGAATCACGCGCGCCAACTCGGGCTGCGCGTCATTCTGGATCTCGTCGTGAATCACACGTCGATCGAGCATCCTTGGTTTCAAGCTGCGTGCGCCGATCCTTCGTCGCGTTACCGGGACTGGTACATCTGGTCAAAAAAGCGGCCACAGGATCACGACACCGGGATGGTGTTCCCACCGATTCAGAAGACGACGTGGACGCGGGAAGCGCGGTCCGGCTTGTATTACTTCCATCGATTCTATCCCTCTCAACCCGACCTCAACACGGCGCACCCGGAAGTGCGCCGCGAGATCCTGCGGATCATGGGCTTCTGGCTGCAGCTCGGCGCCTCGGGTTTTCGCATGGATGCAGTGCCCTTCCTGATCGAAGCGAAAGGCGCGGGGGTTCACCCCAAGAAGGATTATGAGCTGCTCCGCCTGATGCGCGATTTCCTGCAGTGGCGTGTTCGGGATGCCATCCTGCTGGCGGAGGCGAACGTGCAGCCGAAGGAAAGTGAACGTTACTTTGGGCCCCAGGGTGAGCGGCTCCAGATGATGCTCAACTTCGCCGTAAACCAGCGGCTGTTCTATGCGTTTGCCACCGCGGACACGGGTCCGCTCAAGCAGGCTCTTCGCGAAACCCAAACGCACCCGGAAGCCGCGCAGTGGGTCAACTTCCTGCGCAGCCATGACGAACTCGACCTCGGCCGGCTGACGGAGCGGCAGCGCCAGGAAGTATTCGCCGCCTTGGCGCCCGATCCGTCGATGCAGCTTTACGGACGCGGTATTCGCCGGCGGCTCGCGCCGATGCTCAACAACGATCGCAGGCGCATCGAACTCGCCTACAGCCTCCTGCTCACGCTGCCGGGAACGCCGATGCTGCTCTTTGGCGACGAGATCGGCCTGGGCGATGACCTTTCACTGCCGGAGCGCGAGTGCGCGCGCACGCCCATGCAGTGGTCGGCTGATCCACACGGCGGCTTCACGTCATGTCGCCGCCCGATCCTGCCAGTCGTCTCCGATCCAATTTACGGATACGAAAAGGTGAACGTGGCGGTGCAGCGTCGCGATCCGGGCTCGTTGCTCAACTGGCTGGAGCGGGCGATCCGGCGGCGGCGCGAATGCATGGAGATCGGCTGGGGCGAGTGGACGTTGTTCGCCGAGGAGCAGCGCGATGTCCTCGGCCTGCGCTATAACCGTCTTGGTCGGGTGTTGCTGGCCGTGCACAATTTCAGCCCGGAACCGAGAGTGATCGCCATTCCGGCTTCGGTCGCGGGAGATGAACGACTGATCGACCTGCTCGGGACAGATGACAGCCAGGCGGACGGTCGAGGCCGGCATTTGATCAGCCTGCCAGCCTATGGCTTCCGCTGGCTGCGACCGGGGCGGATCGACGGCGATTTGGCCCACCTGGACCACGCGCCGACATCCGACGAGCGGCCGGAGCCGCGTCGCCGGCGGACGAAGGACAAACGCACGCAGGTTTAACGCCCGGCGGCCTCAATGACCGCGTGGAACGCTGGTTTCGGCTCCAGCTGGCGATCGAAGAGCAGCGGGTGACTCGTGCGGCCGGGCACAGGCCAGTTGTTCAGCCACGACGCCCCGTCATGCACACCCCAGAGGGTCACGCGCTCGATCACGTCGCTATGGCGTGAATACAAGCGGAACAGCTGGGCGAAACGACGCGCCAGCGCCTCCTGCTTCTCGGCCGGCAGGCCCGCGGTGTAGGGATTGAGCTCCGCGCGCAGTTCGGCGCGCGAGGTAATCTCAGCGGTCGAATATTGGAAGGCGAGCGGCAGCGGATCCACCTCAAGTTCCGTGATGTGCACCTTCAGTCCCAGATCAGCGAACGCCCGGATCGAGGCCTCGAGTTGTGCATCGGTGGGCCAGTCCAGGTTGACGTGATTCTGAATGCCAACCCCGTGGATCGGCACGCCCTGTTCCTGCAACCGGCGGATCAGCGCCACGGCACCGCGCCACTTCGGTTCGTTTTCGATGTTGTAGTCGTTGTAGTAGAGTTCGGCTTCGGGATCGGCCTCGTGCGCGTAGCGGAAAGCGAGGGCGATGTATTCCTCGCCGATGATCCGGTAGAAGGGCGACTCACGCAGGGTCCCGTCGTCGTTCAGCGCTTCATTGACCACATCCCAGCCACGGACCCGGCCCTTGTAGCGGCCGACCACCGTGTGGATGTGCTCCCGCATCCGCTTCAGCAGTTCGTCGCGGCTGACCGGCTGGCCGGCGGAGTCTTGGAACACCCATTGTGGCGTCTGGTTGTGCCAGACCAACGTGTGGCCGATCACCGTCATTCCATTGGTCTCACCGAACGCGACGAAGCGGTCGGCCGGCGCGAAATTGTACCGGCCGGGCTTGGGATGGATCTTCTCCCACTTCATTTCGTTCTCCGCCGTGATTGAGTTGAAGTGATGACGTGCCAGAGCCGCGGCGCCGCGCGCACGCCCGGAAACCTGCGCATCGTTGACGGCGACGCCGACGAGGAACGCGCCTTGATACGCGTCCTTCAGCGCCGGCTCACTGCGCACGACCGTTTCACGCTCCTCTCCGGTGACGCAACCCGTCAGGGCCAAACTCAGACAAAGCGAAGCCAGGGGCAGCGCGTGGAAGCGAGACAAACGAATGGGCATGGGGAGATGAGGAGAGGGAAGCCGGGCCGCGCTGTGGAAAGCAATCAACGACGCCGGGCGAAGAGAACCGTAGGACGTTGACGGCATCGGGCAACTTGATCCTCCGCCGATGTGCCGACGATTGGCGCTGCCAGCGATTTGCAGCGGATTCAGATCCGGCGACGCGCGTTCTCGCAGGTCCATTTTGCAGCAGCAGCTTGCTAAAACCGCTGCGTGGCCGTGCCGATGTTGTCTGGGCAGCTTTTCTTTCCTCCTGTCCCGCTGTGCGACCGGCTTGATCCCAGGCGTTCACCGCGGCATCGCGGAGAGCTGAGCCGCACGATCATCACGTATGCCTGAACTCCTGATCGACCTCCACCTGACCAGCGACCAAGTGCTGGCCTATTACCGTGGTCAGGCTCGGAACGTTCGGGCGCAGGCGACGACGGGACAGTATGTGCAGTTTCCCGCCTCAGCGCTGCAGCGGCACGTGACTGCGCAGGGCATTCACGGCCGGTTTCGGCTGGAGTTCGACGCGCACTGCAAGTTCATCCAGCTTGCGCGCGCCGATTGATGCCGGACCACGATGCGCATCGGGCAACGCGACGGCGCTGGCCAAACCGACCGCAGCTCTAGTGAGGCAGGAGGACCGCTTCCGGGCGCGAGGCAGCCGTGTGGGCGCGCCGTTCCGCTTCTCGCTCCCGGCGATCGGCCAGCAGGTTGATAAGGCCAAAATAAAAACCCGCCAGGACCGACTGGCCGCCGACCAGCAGGCAGAGTACGGATGCGATCACGATGCGGATCGTCACGGACGGCTGGAGGTCGGCGTAGTCGACTTGGGACCAGCGGTTCCAGGCGATCACGCCCAGTCCAAGTCCGACGCAGATCAGCAGTGATCCCACCACTGCCATCCGTTCGAGGGTCTCACGTCGCTTGAGGAAACCGAGGTTGGTTTTGAGTGGATGCAGCCCCGTTTCGATCGCCAGCAACTTGGTGAAGGTGGCGAGCAGGAGCGATTGATAACCCAGCACGATCGCGGCGGCGGAATAGAGCAGCGTATGATAGTCGAAATTGACTCCGGCGATCGTCACCGGGCCGGCGAAGAGCAGCCCGGACGCGATCAAACCTGTCAGCAGCAACATGGTTCCCGGCACGGCGAAGAACCAGCGCGGGCTCATCAGGAGGTAGAACCGCAGGCTGCGCCAGCCGTCCCGAAAGCTGCGCAAGTGCGGCGGTCGGTCGCGTCCGTCCGGCACCAGCGTCGTCGGCACCTCGGTGATGCGGGCGCCGCGGATGTTCGCCTTCACCACCATCTCGAGTGCGTATTCCATGCCGGTGCTCTGCAACTGTAGTTGTTGCACCATGGCTTTGCGAAAACCGCGCAGGCCGCAGTAGAAGTCCCCGATCACGCGGCAGCGGAAGAAGAGCCGGCCGATGGCGGTCAGCATCGGATTGCCAAAGTAACGGTGCGACAGCGGCATCGCCCCGGGTGCGATGCCGCCGCGGAAACGATTGCCCATCACCAGGTCGTATCCGTCGCGCAACTTCGCGACGAACGGCATCAGCGCCGAGAAGTCGTAGCTGTCATCCGAGTCGCCCATGATGACAAACTCGCCCTGGGCGGCGTCGATTCCGGCGGCGAGCGCGGCGCCATATCCGCGTTGTCGGACTCGGACGACCCGGGCTCCGAGCGACTCGGCGAGCTCGATCGAACCGTCGGTGCTGCCGTTGTCGGCAATCAGGACCTCTCCACTGACGTTGTGCTCCGACAGGAAACGCTGCGCCTTCCGGATGCACGATGGCAGCGTTCGGGCCTCGTTGAGGCACGGCATCAGGATGGTGAGTTCACAGGACATGGTGGACGGGGAGATTGGACCAGTCAGGGGCTGGCCGCCGTCTTGGCGGAGGTAGGGGGGAAGTTTTCGACGCGAGCGGCGGGCGAGGTGGGCCGGAGGTGCCGGTACGGACCGGATTTGAACAGGTGGCCCAGCCACAGGTGGAGCAGCACGGAACCGTAGCCGCCACCGACCTTGACGAGGCGGAATGACGACGAGCCCATGCCGGGCGTCCGGTTGATCCAAGAGATCGGGATCTCGCGCACCGAGTAGCCGAGCAGCAGCGGCTGCAGCCCAGTCTCGGCGTTCACGGCGAATCCCGGTTGTTGCAGGCGCAGGTCCTGCACGACCTCGCGCCGCAGGATTTTCAAGTTGTTGGTCACATCCCGGAATTTTCGCCAGAGGAGCAGGCGCGCCAGCAGGTGGAAACCGCGGTTGGCGACGATCTTCAGGAACGGATAATTGAGCAGGACGCTGTGGCGTGAGAAACGGCTGCCGACGACGACATCCCATCCTTGAGCCGCGGCGTCGAAGAGGTCGCGAAACTCCGGCAACAGGTGCTGGAAGTCACAATCCATCGTCAGCACGTAGCGGCCGCGCGCGGCGCGCAGGCCCTCGGCAATGGCGTGGCCGACGCCATGCGGGGCACGCCGATGGAGCGGCCGCACGCGGGAATCGCGCGCCGCCAGTTCATCCATGACCGCGCCCGTGCGGTCAGTGCTGCCGTCGTTGACCGTGATGATCTCGTGCACATACGGGCCGTAGAGCGCCAACAGCCGCGACACGAGCGGCCCGATGTTCATCTCTTCGTTGCGGCACGGGATCACCACCGAGAACGCGCCGAGCAACTCCGGATGAGCAGGCAGAGGCTTCTGCAACCGCGGTGCACGATGGGGCGGCTTCTGCCCATGCAGCAGGATCGAACCTGCCATGTTCTGCAGTATCGGAGCGTTCTCCAGCAGCGTGGAGAGTGGGCGCAGCAGCCAGATCAACGGGCGTGTGAGCGGTGCGAACACGAAGTCGTTGAAAACCGCATACACACGTACAAACCCGATTTCGGAGAGCAGTTCGTAGAGCCGTGAGCGGTTCATCAGGTGTCGTGGATCACGCCGTCCAATCAGACGGGAGACGCTCCAGCGCAACTGATGGACCGGGTTCCAGGGGTTGCTCTCGTAGAGGATCAGTTCACCACCTGGTTCGAGCAACTCGTAGATCCAGCGCATCAGATCTGAGGCGTTGGTCCGATCGAGCAGGTCGTGCGCCACGACGCAATCGAACCGCCGGCCCGCCAGTGGCCCGGGCAGTTTTTCAAGCACCAGCCGCTCCACGGCGGGAGGTGTTGTGCCGGGCGTCTCACTTGGAGTCGTGAGGAAGCTGACCGCCGTGATCGGATTTTCGCCGCGCGTCACGCGGACCAGGCTGCGGGTGAACTGCCCGCCACCGTGACCGAGTTCGAGAATCGATTGTCCCGGCAGCAGGTGCACCGTGTGCCGGAACGATTGCGCACGCCAGAGCAGGCGATCGCGCAGGATCGGGTCGCGCTCCCGCCAGTAGGCGTCGCGGTAACCCTCCCGCACGGCGAGGGAGGCGCGCAGGGACTCGCTCTCCGCCGGAGAGAAGTCCAGCGGGCTATCGGTGTGGTCGGCAAAGGGGAGAGAGGCCATTCGGATCAACTCGGCCGCAGCGGACGCAGGAGGGGAAGGACGGGCCCTCGCTCCCGGGCGGCGTGACCCACCACGGCGTGTGAGGCGGATGGACACCGGATTCCCCCGCTGGTGTGCCTTCCCTGATGTGTTCTTGTCATTGAATTCATTGTGGCGAGAGGGCGCCGGTGCCATCAGTCGGGGCAAAAACCGTCACTCGCGTTCCGTGGAATGGAATCTCGTCGACGATCGGGGTGTGCTGCCGAAGCCAGTCTTCGGCGAGCGGGGGTGCGCCGACCTCGTGGAAACGGACAAAAAAGACGCGGCGCCGCTGTGCGATCAGCCGATCAAGCGAGTCCGGCAGCGTCTTCTGCCCCAGTTGTTCCACCCACGAGCCCACGGCGACCGAAGGTTTCAGGTACCGGGCGAGTCCGATCACTCCGGAGGGGATCGATTGAACGAGGACCAGGTCCTCTGGGCCGGCTGCCGTGGAGAGATAGGCGCCCATTTCACGCAGTTGCGGTCCGCTGCGGCCGGTCTTGCGATAGATTGCGCCGAGGCTCGGCACCCACGCGATGAGGATCAATGCAACCACGGCGGTTCGCACCGGCCAGCCGATGCTACCCAAAGCGATGCCGACCAGCAGAAAGGCGGCCGGGAGCGCCGTGATCGCATAACGGGGAACGGCGACGAGGTACGTGCCTTGAAGCGCATCGAGCAGCAGCGGCCCTCCACAAGCGGCGAGAAACCACAGCCACAGCAGCGTGCGGCGACCTTCAAACCACCGGCGCCGGAGCCGCAGGAGAGCGACCACGCCCAGAAACGCGAAGAGCAGCAAGGCGACGGTGTTCCAGCGGTGGTGCAAGCGCCACAGGTAGAACGACTCGCCGGAATACGCATGGATCACCAGATCACGAATCGCCGTCCATCGGTGGAAGTCGCGCGGCTCCAGCTCCAGCCAGCCAGAGGTGACCCGCCACGCTGACATCAAGGCCGGTAATTCCCGGTACCACGGCAGGATCAAGAGGCCAATCGCCGCGGCCGTCGCGAGCGGGATCCACCGGGCCAACCTGCCTGGCCGCAACAGCAGGAACAGCACGGCCGCGGCAAACGGGAACGCGAAGAAGTAGTGCGTGTAGAAGCCGGCCGTCGCGATGGTCATCCACGCGGCGATCCGGCCCACTCCCGCGCCGCGCTGCTGGAGTTGCAGCGCAAGTATCATCAATCCCAGGACAAAGCACCAGAGCAGCGCGTACATGCGCGCTTCCACCGAGTAGTAGGCCACCATCGGCGAGAACGCGAAAAGGGCCAGGGTGCCCGGCACCGAGCGACCGCCGCCCATGCGTCGCGCGAGGACGACGACCAATGGCAGACAAGCGAGGGCGCAAACGATGGAGAAACCGCGGACTGCCAGATCACTGGTCCCGAAGATCCGCGTCCAGCCATGGAGCAGCAGATAATACAGCGGCGGACTCGTGTCTGATCGTCGCACCGCGCGCACGACGTCTGACATCGAAGCCGGAGGGTCGCGGTGCTGCAGAAACCGCTGCAGCTCCTCGGCGGTCCGAGGGTCCGCTGCGTCAACGTAGTCACCGCGCGCGGGTTCCGCCGCGCTTGCGGGATGCTCAAGGCTATGGCCGGTGACGACCGCGAGCGAAAAGATTTCATCCGCCCACAAGTTGCTGCGCGTGGCGAACACGACGCGCAGCACGAGCGCCAGCAGGCCAATGATCAGGAGTGGAACGAGGATCTCTTTCCGGGCCCGCATCATGGGTTGCTTCCGCCGCCTTTCGCACCCGAGTCGATGGACGCGTAGATCTGCGTGTTCCCGATCGTGTGCACGACCCGCCAGACCTCAGGTGCTTCCGCGAGTGCCGGAAGCGCATAGCGGCGGCTGATGTCAATGAACTCCAGGCTGTCCACGATCACGTGAGTCACCGGTACCTCCGCCAAAAGTTCCCGAGCCCGCGTCGGATTCACCTCCATCGGAGGCATCACGGCCATGCGATTCGTCAGAATATGGAGCAGGTGCGGCGAGGACGTGGCGACGACCGCCTGCGTGGGCGTGTTCAGGTTGATCCACTCGGCCGCCTGTTCCCATTCGCGCCAGCCTTCATCGTGAAAGAACAGTCCGGGGCCGTGCGGTTCTGCGGCTGAAACATACGTGCGGCCCTCCTCGTTGCGGACTTGGAAGAGCCGGCGCGCGGTCCAGGTCTGCGCCAGCAGCGTCGTGACCAGGAGCAGTCCCACCAAACCGGTCACCCACCGTCTGGTTCCGGGACTTCGTTCCGCGCACTGATCCCGCAAGAACAGGAGCGCCAGAACGGCCGCGAGCGTCAAAAACGGGGCGAGCGGGGAGAGATAGCGTTGGAACTGGCCGGGCCACGGTGTCAGGCAGACGAGGCCCACAGTGGCGACCACGATCCCCACCAGGATCCAGGAGCGGCGCCAGGCGAGCAGGACGAGTCCGAGTGGCACCAACAGCGTGAACGCGACGACTGGAATCGCCGCGAGCGGATCGAGCCAGAAGCGGTTTCCGAACAATCGCTCCTGGAACCGCCCAATCGGGCGCCGCCAGTAACCGTGCTGCAGGCTGGACGCCTCGGCGAGAGCGCGCGGCATCGCGGCCATGTTCTCAAAAACACGATGGATGACGTCGCCAATCCCCACGTAGCCGAGCTCGGGCTGGAAGGGGTCGACCAGCTCCAGGTTTTCGCTGTAGGTGACGTTGTAGAACTGGTAGGGGGCGCGCTGATACGAATAGTGAGGCTGGGTGTACGTTGGGTGCGCTTTAACAGACCAGATGTAGCCCTGCCAGGCCGCGAAGGGGAGAGCAGCCAGCCCGATCCGCAGGGCCAGTTGGCGCCATTGGCGTCGCAAGAGGGCCTCCAGGGCCCAGCCCGCGAACAGGGCCAGGCCGGCGGTGCGGAGGAAGAAGGCGGTCGAACCCAGCGCAAACAGCGCCCACGTGCGCCGGCGGGGCACCGTCTCATGGCCCGGTGCGGTGGCCACGAGCACAAAAACCACGCTGACGAGCGCGAACGGCAGCTCGGCGAACAAAAGATCCGAGAGGAAGTAGGTGTGCAGCGAGAGCAGGCACAGCGCCGTCGCCGCCGCAGCGGGCCAGGATGTCAGCCAGCGTCGTGCCAGCATGAATACCGCCAGGGCGTACAGCAGAAAGATGACGGCGTAGGTCGTTCGCATCGCGGAGGCCACCGTCCATGCGTCTGTGGTCCGCAGCACCCATTGGTGCACCGCCACCAGCAGGGGCAGGAACGGTGGATACTGGATGCCCGAGATGGCTCCCGGCTCGTTCAGGAGCCGGTAGCCCATTCCTTCGGACAGGGATGTGCCG